>DATGKD010000178.1:0-6879 GCA_035294855.1 Acidimicrobiales bacterium | reverse complement strand
CGGTGAGCATCCGGCGCGCCCACACGAGGTGCCGTCGATCGAATGCCGGGGCACGCGTGGGTGCGGGACCTACGCTTGACGCCATGATGCGCCCACGGGGGCTGTGGTCCGCGGTGCGTGGGCGGACGGCGCTCACGATCGCGCTAGCGGCACTCGCCGGCGTCGGGGTCGTGGTCGGGCTCGTGGCGTCCTCGGGCGGAAGCACCCCGGTGCGCACTTCGCGTCCGACCTCCACGACGCCGGCGACGACGTCGTCGGACGCCTCGGGGCCGAAGCCCGTGACCGCCGCAGCCGGTTCTGGCAGTGCCAGCGTGACGCCGACGGGTTCCACGACGCCCTCCCGCGTGTCGTCCGGCGCGAGCGGTGCACCCACGACGACCCGCGCCCCGGCTCCGGCGACCGGCCCCGCGCCTGCCATCGGCGCCCCGGCGGGGTCCGCGTTCGGCGGCCCGACAACGACGTCGACATCCACGACGTCGTCGCCCCCGACCCAGGCGACCTCCACGACGGCGACCTCAACGACGGCAACCACCGCCTCGACCGCCCACTCGCGGTAGTCGGCGGTCGTTGTGCGGCGTTGTGGTCGTCAGCGCGCTCCCCACTGGTACGTCTCTTTGTGGATGCGCAGGTATGTGAACGTCTCGGTGCTGCGCACCCCGGGAACGGCGCGGATCTGGTCGTTGATGAGCGCGAGGAGGTGCTCGTCGTCCTCCACCACGACCTCGGCGAGCAGGTCGAACGAACCGGTTGTCAGCACCACGTAGACCACTTCTTCGAAGGCGGCCACCGCATCCGCGACGACCCGCGAGTCGCCCTCGATGCGAATGCCGATCATGGCCTGGCGGCCGAATCCCATGGTGCGCGGGTCGGTGACCGCCACCACCTGGATCACGCCGGCATCGATCAGTCGTTGGACGCGCTGGCGCACCGCGGCTTCCGACAACCCCACTGCCGGGGCCATCTGCGCATAGGGCCGGCGGCCGTCCTCCTGGAGCTGCTCGATGATCCGCTTGTCGGCGTGGTCGAGCGAGGGCGCTCCGGTGCGCCGTTCGGAGTTCACCACGGGCCCACGCGTGATACGACCGTCGATCGATGAACCGTCCAGCCCCCCTGACCGATGGCTACGCCGCCACGCCGTACTGGTGGGAAGGCGTCGACCTGCCCGCCACCGAGTCCGAGCCCCTGCCCGCCGAGGTGGACGTGGCCGTCGTGGGAGGGGGTTATACGGGCCTCGCTGCATCCCTCGAGTTGGCGGGCCGCGGCCGGCACGTCGTCGTGCTCGACCGGGACGTGATCGGGTCCGGAGCGAGCAGTCGCAACGGCGGGATGGTGCACGCCGGCACCAAGCACCACTTGACGGAGTTGCTCGCCATGCCCGACGGGCGCCACCTGTGGGACGACACGGTCAGGGCATTCGAGGAGCTCGAGGAGCTCGCCGGCGACGCCACCACGGCATGCGATTGGCGCCGGACGGGACACCTCGAGCTCGCTCATCACCCCCGCATGGTGACGCGTCTGCGCACCGAGGCGGAAACGCAACGACAGGTCGGCGAGGACGTGTATCTGCTCACGGCCGACGAGTTGGCCTCCGAGATCGGCTCGGCGGCGTTTGCCGGCGGGCTCCTCGTCGCCCGGAGTGGCGCGGTGCACCCCGGCAAGCTCGTGGCGAGCCTGGCGCGCCTGGCGGCTCGTGCCGGGGCGGTGCTGCACGGCGGGACGACGGTGCGGAGTGTCGAGCGCACCGCGACCGGCTACCTGGTCGAAGCCACCAGTGGCGGCCATCGTGGAGTGCTTCGCTGCCAAGAGGTGGTCGTCGCCACCAACGGCACCACGGATCGTCGGCTCGTGCCGTGGCTGGGGCGTCGCATCCTCGGCGTGGGGAGCTACATCATCGCCACCGAGCCACTCGACGAGCACCTCGTGGCGTCCGTCGACCCGCACAGCCGGATGTTCTTCGACACCCGGAACTTCCTTCACTACTGGCGGCCGACCCCGGACGGGACGCGGGTGTTGTTCGGCGGCCGGACTTCGTTCGCGCCCACGAGCGTCGAACAGGCCCGCGACCGGCTCTACTCCGCCATGGTCGAGATCCATCCCCAGCTGGCCGGTGCGCGGGTCGACCGCGCCTGGGGAGGGCAGGTGGCGTTGACGGTCGACCGGTTGCCGCACATCGGGCGGCACCCCGCCACGGGCGTCGTCTACGCCATGGGCTACTGCGGTACCGGGGTGGCGCTGTCGGTCCACTTCGGCCGGCGCGTCGGCCGATGGCTGTGCGGTGCCGACGATCTGCCCGCTTTCGCCGGACTGGCGTGGCGGGTGGTGCCGCCGCCCGCGCACGTGCCGTTTCTCCTGCCGGTGGCGGGGTGGTGGTACCAGGCTCGCGACGCCCTCGGGCGCTGAACCTGGGTCCTTCACCCCGCGATTGCCGCGCAGAATTCGCTGAAGACCTCGACGTAGTGGTCGACGTGGCCGACGTCGTGCTGCGCCGACAGCGTCCACTGCTCCTCGTTCCCCGGCGTCATGAACACCCCCCGGTTGACGAGCCACGCCCATGACGCGTCGAACATCTCCTCGTCGGTGGCGAGGAAGCTCCGGTAGTCGACCAGGGGCTCGCGGCGGTACGACACGCAGCCCTTGCAGCCGAGGTCGACGACGTGCGCCGGGATCCCGTGATCCGAGATCGCCTGTCGGCAGCCGTCCGCCAGCCGGGTGCCCAGGTGCTTGAAGTGGTCGTAGGCGTCAGGGGTGAGGACCTCGGTCAACGCGGCCAGGCCCGCGGCGGCCGCCAGCGGGTTGCCGTTGAACGTGCCCTGCTGGGCGACGCCTTTCCCGATCTGGTCCATCAAGTCTGCCCGGCCGCCGAACGCCCCTGCGGGTACGCCCCCGGCCACCGACTTGGCGAAGCAGGCGAGGTCGGGTTGGACGCCGAACCGCTCGATGGCGCCGCCCGCGGCGATCGTCGCCCCGCACTTCACCTCGTCGAAGATGAGCACCACCCCGTGACGTGTGCACAGCTCGCGCACTCCCTCGAGGTAGCCGGGCTTCGGAAGGACGATGCCGATGTTCATCATGACCGGCTCGAGGACGAAGCACGCGATCTCGGTCCCGCGCTCCTCGAAGACGCGCCCCAAGGCGTCGAGATCGTTGTAGGGCACGACGAGCGTCCATTTCGCCATCTCTTCCGGGATGCCCTTGGACGCCGGCGGCTGGTTGGTCGGATCGGCACTCGCTTCGAGCAGCATCAGGCTGGGGGACACCGAGAACATCACCGTGTCGTGGTGGCCGTGATACGAGCCCTCGATCTTGCAGACGACGTCGCGCCCCGTGGCGCCCCGGGCGAGCCGGATGGCGTCCATGGTGGACTCGGTCCCCGAGTTGGTGAACCGCACGCGCTCCAGCCGGAAGCGACGGCACATCTCCTCGGCCCACTGCACCGTCGCTTCGGTGGTCACCGCGAATTGTGTTCCCGAGTGCGCGGCGCGCTCGATCGCTGCCACGACGCGGGGATGGGCATGGCCGACGGCCGTGGACCCGAAGCCGTTGTGGAAGTCGATGTACTCGTGGCCGTCGACGTCCCACACGTTGGCGCCCCGGCCACGTGCCAGGTACACGGGGTAGGGGTCCGACGCCTGGAACGACGACGCCACGCCGAGCGGCATCGTCTGGCGGGCCCGCTCGAACAGCCGGCGCGACATCGGTGTCCGCGCCAGGAGCGCCGCGTGCTCCTTGGCGAACAGCTCCCGGGCCCGGGCCCGGAGGCGCTCGTCCTCGCCGGTGGGGGAGGGCGCGGGCTGGTGCGTGCCGGGTCGGCTGTCGGGTCTGTCGGGGTCCATGACGGCCCTCATCCTCCGCTGTGGGTCTCGGAACCCGTGGCCTATCCGCCCTGCCACGAGGGAATCGATCGTCTACAGGCCATTATGCAACGAGATCGCTTGTCAGGCGACAGAATCTTCGCGATTCTTTAAACCAGGCCGTGCGGCGCCGGAGGGGGGCCGGGGGCCCCGCAGGACCGACGACGAGCACCTTGCCGGGGGTGATGTGAGCACCTCCGGCAAGGCCGGCGGGGACAGAGGGGGTCACGTGACGACGGCAATGGCGGCTTCGGGGGAGCTCGGGGGAGTACCCAGCCAGGAGGCAGCTCCGGGCGGCAAAGGACTCAAGCCCGGCGCGCTCGGTTTGTTGTCGAGCATCGTGATCGGCGTGGCGTCCACGGCGCCGGCCTACAGCCTGGCGGCGTCGCTCGGCTTCGTGACGTTGGCGGTCGGCCTCTTCGCGCCCGCCGTCATGTGGCTGGCGTTCGTGCCGATGCTGTTCATCGCCGCGGCGTACTTCTACCTGAACCGCGCCGATCCGGACTGCGGGACCACGTTCACGTGGGTGACGCGCGCCGTCGGCCCGCGCACAGGTTGGATGTCGGGTTGGGGCATTCTCGTGACCGACCTGGTCGTCATGCCCAGCCTGGCATCGATCGCGGGCATCTACACCTTCAGGTTGTTCGGCGCCGACGGCCTCGCCGCCAACCGGTGGTGGCCGATGGTCGTCGGGATCATCTGGATCGCGGTGATGACGCTCATCTGTTACATCGGCATCGAGCTGTCAGCGCGCACCCAGGTCCTGTTGCTGGCCGCGGAGGCGGTCATCCTCGTGGCTTTCGCCGTCGCCGCCCTCGTGAAGGTGTACGGCGGCGGTATCGGCCACAGCCTCCACCCCGGGTGGATCTGGCTCGACCCCTTCAAGATCCAGTCGTGGGGAGCGTTGTCGGCCGGCATGCTCGTGGCGGTATTCATCTATTGGGGATGGGACACCGCCGTCACCGTCAACGAGGAGTCGAAGGACGCCAAGCGGACGCCGGGCATCGCCGCGCTGCTGTCGACCGTGATCCTGCTCGCCATCTATCTCGTGGTCTCGGTGGCGGCCCAGGCGTTCCACGGCCCGGGCTTTTTGTCGAACCCGAACAACTCGGGTGACGTCCTCGGCGCCTTGGGCCACGACGTCTTCGGGTCCGGCTGGGATCGCCTTCTCATCATCGCCGTCCTGACCTCGGCGTCGGCCTCCACGCAGACCACCATTCTCCCGGCGGCCCGGTCGTCCCTGTCGATGGCGGTGCACCGTGCGTTCCCCAAGCGCTACGGGTCGATTCATCCCCGGCACCTCACACCCGGGTTCTCGACCCTCGTCTTCGGAGCGGTGTCGATCGCGTGGTACGTCGCGCTGAACATCATCAGCACCGACGTCCTCGCCAACTCGATTCTCGCCCTCGGGTTCGGGATCGCCTTCTACTACGCCATGACCGGGTTCGCGTGCGTCGTGTACTACCGGCGGTTCCTGTTCAAGAGCGTCAAGAACTTCGTCTTCGTCGGGCTGGCACCTTTGATCGGCGCCGTCATGCTGACGGCGATGTTCGTCGTCGCGGTCTTCTACTACTCGAACCCCGCCAATTCCTCGAATGGCAAGACGGCGTGGCTCCAGTTCATCCGCTTCCGGTTCCACGTCTGGCACTTCGAGTTCTACGTGGTCAAGGGGGTGGCGCCGCCGGTGGTGATCGGACTCGGCCTGCTCGTCGTGGGCGTGCCGCTCATGTTGCTGTGGCGCCTGCGGCACGCCGAGTTCTTCCGGCACCGGCGCGAAACGGCATCGAGCATCGACCACACGGCCCCCCCGCTCACGCCCGGCGTCCTGCCGGTCGTCGACTGAGGGCGATCGGTCATGGCAGGTGACATCGTCCTCGGGTACGACGGGTCCGACGGGTCGAAGGCCGCGCTCACCGTCGCGGTCAGCGTGGCCAAGGCCTTTGCGGCCCCCCTCGTCATCGTCTTCGGCTACGAGCCCAACCCCATGGGCGGGGAGACGGCCGACTACATGCGGCAGCTCGAAGCGATCGGAACCAGATATCTGGCCGGGGCTGTCGAGGAGGTCAAGAAGCTCGATAGCTCGGTGAAGGTGGAATCGATCGTGGCACCGTTGCGCCCGGTGGAGTCGCTCCTCGAAGCTGCCAAGGAGCGGGCGGCCCGTGTGATCGTGGTCGGGGGGAACAGCGAGCGTCCCATCGTCGGGGCCATCCTGGGTTCGGTGCCCCATAAGCTCCTCCACCGATCCACCGTTCCCGTGCTGGTCGTGCCCGCCGCGGAGTGAAACAGGGCCGGGACACCCTCGACGACAAGGAGCCGGCATGACGCCAGAGCGCCAGGTGCTCCGCAACTTCGTGGGCGGCGAATACGTCGACGCCAAGGACGGTCGCACGGTCGACGTGATCGATCCCTCCACCGGCGAGCCGTACGCGGCCGTGCCGCTGTCGGGCGAGGTCGACGCCGACCACGCCATCGCCGTCGCTCAAGACGCGTTCGAAGCGTGGCGGGACGCGACGCCGTCGGAGCGGAGCCTCGCACTGCTGCGCATCGCCGATGGGATCGAAGCGCGCGCCGATGACTTGGTCGACGCGGAGTGCCGCAACACCGGCAAGCCCCGGGCGCTCACGCTGTCGGAGGAGATTCCTCCCATGGTCGACCAGATCCGCTTCTTCGCCGGGGCGGCGCGCCTCCTCGAGGGCCGCTCGGCCGGGGAGTACATGGCGGGCTACACCTCCTACGTCCGTCGGGAGCCGATCGGGGTGTGCGCGCAGGTCACACCGTGGAACTACCCGATGATGATGGCGGTCTGGAAGTTCGCCCCGGCGGTTGCCGCGGGCAACACCGTCGTCGTGAAGCCCGCGCCCACGACGCCCGTGACCACCTTGATGCTGGCCGAGATCGCCGCCGAGTTCCTGCCGCCGGGCGTGTTCAACGTGATCTGCGGCGACCGCGACACCGGCCGTGAGCTGGTCGCGCACAAGACGCCCAGCATGGTCTCGATCACCGGCTCGGTGCGGGCCGGCATCGAGGT
>DATGKD010000177.1:0-5718 GCA_035294855.1 Acidimicrobiales bacterium | reverse complement strand
AATCACCGCGGTGACTCCCGACCACGGCCCGCTGGGCGGAGGGACGATCGTCAACATCAAGGGCAGGAACCTCGTGAGCGCCACGGCAGTCCAATTCGGCTCCACCTCGGCCAGCTTCGTGCCCCGTTCGAGGCACCTGGTTCAGGCCACGGCTCCGGCCGGCTCCGGCACGGTCGATATCCGGGTGACGACGAACACGGGCACGAGCCCGATCGTGACCGCCGATCGGTTCACCTATGTCAACACCCCGGTCATCCAAAGTGTCCGCCCGAAGGTCGGTTCCTCCGCCGGGGGGAATCGGGTAACGATCAGCGGTGCGGGGTTCTCGTCTGTGACCCAGGTGGACTTCGGGTCGGCGTCAGCCACCAGTTTCATGGTGGACTCGCCCAACGCCATCACGGCGATCTCGCCCGCACACGCGGTCGGCACCGTCGACGTCACCGTCACGGTTGTCGGCGGCACGACGTCGCCCATCGACCAGGCAGACCAGTACACGTACGTGAAACGCGTCCCCGCCGTGACCTCGGTGGTCTTCGACGTCGGCAACCAAGCGGGCGGCGACCAGGTGACCATCACCGGTCAGCTCTTCTCGAGCCCGGCCACGGTGGACTTCGGGTCGACACCGGCTTCGAACGTGACGGTGAAGAACGCGACCACGATTCAGGCCGTTTCACCCCCCGGAACCGGAATCGTGGAGGTCACCGTCACGACGACGAAGGGCACCAGCGTCGTGAACCCGCCGGTGGACGATTTCGAATACACCGCCACGGGCCCCTGAGCATCCTCACTGCCGCGGCTCGGCGCGGCGCCCGCCGAACGCCGCAACCGCAGGGTCGACTCCGGGCCTGGGCTCGCCGGATCACGGCGAGACTGGCGTCACAACCCGATGAGCCGGGCCACCGTGGCGAGATGTTCACCCGCGTTCCCGAACAGGGCCGCACTCGCCTTGGCCCGCTTCACGTAGAGGTGCATGTCGTGCTCCCACGTGTAGCCGATGCCGCCCAGTAGCTGAATGCCCTCTTGGGCGACGAGCTTCTGGCAATCGCCGGAGCTCGCCTTGGCCACGGCCACGGCCACATCGCGTCGCTCGTCGGACTCCGCGATGGCCGCCGCCGCGAAGTACGCCGCGGCGCGCGCCGACTCGAGCGCCACGTACATGTTGGCCAGCTTGTGCTTCACGGCCTGGAACGAGCCGACCTTGACGCCGAACTGCTCGCGCTCGGACACGTAGGCCTTCACGATGTCGAAGATCGCCTGGCACGTCCCCACCAGCTCGACGGCCAGCGCCGTCGTGGCCTCCTGGGCGATGCGCCACAGCACCGGCGCCATGGCGCCCGGCTCCCCGAGCACGCGGTCGGCGCCGACGCGCGCCAAGTCGACCACCACGGTGGCGTAGCCCCGGCTGGCGTCGAGGTTCATCATGGGCTCGGCGGTCACCTGGGCCTGGGGCACGACGAACAGCGCCAAACCCTCGTCACCCTGCGAGCCGGCCACACGGGCCGCCACGACGATCTCCTCGGCACGCGCCCCGTCGAAGACGAAGTGCTTCTCTCCCGAAATGACCCAGCCGTCCCCGTCGCGCGTGGCCGCCGCCGCTACCCGTGCGGGGTCGAAGCTCCCGGCGGCCTCGGCCAGTGCGAGCGTGCCCACCACGCCGTCACGCGCCACGCCACCGAGGAAGCGCTCACGCTGTTCGGCGTTCCCCGCGGCCGCGACGGCCGCGACGAACTGGACCGCGGTCGCCTGGAAGGGCGCCGGCGCCAGCACGTACCCCAGCTGCTCGGCCACGACGGCGACCTCGACGAACCCGAGCCCCAGCCCGCCGTGCTCCTCGGGCACCATGAGGGCCGGCCAGTCGAGCTCGACCATCCGGTTCCACAGCTCGTCGGTGTCCTTGCCCTCCTCCACCACCCGACGCACGAGCGTCATGGGGCACTCGCGCTGCAGCACGTCCCGGACAGACTCCTGCAGCGCCAGCTGGTCCTCGGTGAGCGCCAGGTCCATCGTCCCTACCCTGCCCGCACCACGAGCGAGTCGACGGCCAACGCGCCGCGCGGCTGGACCACGACGGGGTTGAGGTCGAGCTCCGCCAACCGGTCACCGCACGCGTTCGCCAGGCGCGCCACCGACAGGATCACGTCGACCAGCGCCTTGACGTCGGCGCGCGCCCGGCCGCGGGCGCCGGTGAGGAGCGGGTAGCCGGCGAGCGAGCGGACCATGTCCTCGGCGTCGCGCCGGTCGATGGGGAGCGGCCGCACGGCCACGTCGGCGAGGATCTCGGCGAACACCCCGCCGGTGCCGACGAGCACCGCGGGCCCGAAGACGGGGTCGCGGGTCATGCCGACGATCATCTCGGTGCCCCCGACGACCTGTTGCTGGATCTCGACGCCGTCGAGGCGCGCCTTCGGCTTCGCCTTGGTGGCGCGCGCCACGAGCTCGCCGTACACCGCCCTCGCCTCGGCCGCCGATCCCACGCCCAGCCGCACGAGCCCGGCGTCGGACTTGTGCGGGAAGTCGGGCGAGGCGATCTTCATGACGACCGGGAAGCCGAGCTCGGAGGCGGTGCGCGCCGCCTGCGTGCCCGAGGTGACCACCTGCTGGGCGACGAGGGGAACGCCGAACGCCTCGAGCAGTTGCCGGGCCGCCGCCGAGCTGAGGGGGCCGGCGTCGGTGCCGCCTTCGTCGGTGAGTGCCGACGCCGCCTCCCGGGGGAGGCGGCTCGTGAGCGGCTTGCGGGCGCGGAAACCCGTGGCGGCCTGTTCGTAGCCGGCGAAGGCGTGCAGCGCCGCGAAGCAGTTGCGGAACGACCGGAACAGCGGCACCCCGGCGTCGACGAGCGTCTTGAAGCCCGGCTCGTCGGTCTTGAAGGAGTTCCACGTGGCCACGATGGGCTTCGGCAGTTCGTCGACGAACGCGGCGATGTCCTCGGCGAAACGGTCGGTGAGCCGACCCAACGCGCCGGTGAGGCCCACCACGATGACATCGGTGGCGGGGTCGTCGGCGATGAGGTCGAACACGCGCCGTCTGTCCTCGATCGGCGCCGAGACGAGAAATTGCGCCCCGTTGTCCACGGGGTTGTCCACCGTCAGATAGTCGGGGATGAGCTCGCGCAGCGCGGCGCGCGTCTTGTCCGACAACCGGGGCACGGGCACGCCGCTCGACTCGGCCACCTCCGCCATGAGCGTGCCCGACCCTCCCGAGATCGAGTAGAGGCAGCAATTCGGCCCCGTTCCGGCGGGCAGCTTGGCGAACAGCGCGGCCGTCTCGAGCAGCTCGTCGAGGTCGCGCACGCGCACCACGCCGTACTGCCGGAAGAGGCCCTCCACGACGGCGTCCGAGCCCGCCAGGTGGCCGGTGTGCGAGCTCGCCATGCGGGTGCCCGCCGCCGTGCTCCCCATCTTGAGCGCCACCACCGGCTTGCGCTTGGCGTTGGCCGCCTCCAGAGCGCGACGGAGCTTGGCGGGCTGCTTGAAGCCCTCGAAGTAGCCGGCGATCACCGCGGTGTCATCGTCGTGCGCGAAGTACTCGATGAAATCGGCCGCCTCTAGGTCGAGCTCGTTGCCGGTGGGCACCCAACGGCTGAACGCCACCCCGAACTCGGTCCCCTGCACGATGGGGCGCCCCTGATGCCCGCTCTGGGTCACGAGCCCGATCCGGCCGCCCCGCCGGTGCGGCGGGTCGGGCACGACTTCGAAGGCGTTGGTGTTCGTGTTGGGCCCGAACACCCGGATGCCGTAGCGGCGGGCGACCTCGCCCACCTCGCGCTCGAGCTCGGCGCCCTCGGGGCCCACCTCGCTGAACCCCGCCGTGAAGATGAGCACGTAGGGCACGCCGTGCTTGCCGCACTCCTCGACGGTCTTCGCCACCAGCCGGGTGCCCACGTTCACGACCGCCAGCGTGATCTCGGCGGGGATATCGGTGACGTGCTCGTAGATGGGGATGTCCCCCACGCTGCCGCCCTTGGCGTTCACCAGGTACCAGCGGTCGCCCCAGCGCTCGGAGTACCCGGCGCGCAGGCGCTCGGGCTTGGCGTTGCGGTTGACCGAGCCGACGAGCGCGACCGCCCGGGGGTTGAAGAACTCCTCGAGGTCCGTGCGCTGCTGCGTCAACTCGGCGCGGCCCTCACCCCGCCGGGGTCTCGCCCGCCAGCACGGAGAAGTCGAGGCGCCCCGTGAGCATGCCCGCCGAGAACCCCCCGTCGGCGTAGATGTTGGCGCCCGTGATGTAGGTGGCCGCGTCGCTGTTCAGGAACACCACCACGTGCGCCTGCTCCTCGGGGGTCGAGTTCCGCCCGCCGAGCGGCTTCGGGAAGCGGTCCATGAAGTCCTTGCCCATGTACGCCTCGAACGACGGCATCATCGGGGTCTGGGTGGGGCCGGGTGCGGTGCAGTTCACGCGGATGCCACGCGGCGCGAGGTCGAGGGCGGCGTGCATGGTCCAGACGATGATGGCCTGCTTGGACAGCAGGTAGCCCTCGCCCACCTGCTCGGGGTGCGCTTCGCACCAGGCGCGCCCCTCGTCGTAGTTCGCGGTGGCGAGCAGCTCGGCGACCTGGCCCATGGCGTTCTCCCACCCGTAGGCGCCGGCCGACGAAATGGTGGCCACCGCCGCCCCCGGGCTCATGAGGTCGGCCGCCAGGGAGGTCAGGTGGCGGGCGGCCACGAAGTTGACCAGCATGACGTCGAGGCCGGTGAACGGCGGTCCGGGCAGGCCCGCACAATTAAACAGTGCGTGCAGGGGACCGCCCAGGTTCTTCACGGCGGCGTCGATGGCGCTCGGGTCCCGCAGGTCGACCGGCGTGTACGACGCCACCTGGGCACTCGGCTCCTTCACGTCGAAGACGTGGACCTCCGCGCCCAGCTCGAGGAGGTCGCGCACGGCGGCCGCGCCCATGCCCGCTCCGCCGCCCCCGCTCACGAGCACCCGCTTGCCCTCGTAGCTCCACACGCTCGCCATGTCGTCCTCCCCCGGCCGGAACCCGCGCTGTCCAGTGTGGCTGGTCGGCCGCTTTTCGATGTGGCCGCCAGCTCGGCCTTCAATGTGGCCGTCAGTGTGACCCGGTCACCCGCCCATCTGCAGGCCGGGGGCGCGGGAACCGAAGATGTGCGCGTTGACGGCTGGGCCGATGTCGGCGGGCTCCCAACGGGCCGGGCCGCCCTTGGGCTCGATCGTGGCCCCGACCTTCCAGCCCTCGTAGTGCGAAATGCGGTGGCCCACCGCCCGGAAGACCTGCCCGGTCACGTGCAGGGCCTCGTCCGAGGCGAGCCACGCCACCATGGGCGCCGAGTTGGCCGGGTTCATGGGGTCGTAGTCGCCCTCGTCGAGCTGGTCGGGCTCGCGCACCTCGGCGTCCTTGCGCAAGGTGGCGGTGATGCGCGTCATGCCACCGGGCGCCACGGCGTTGGCCCGTACCCCGTAACGGGAGAGCTCGAGACTGGAGATCACCGTCAGGGCGGCGATGCCCGCTTTGGCCGCGCCGTAGTTGGCCTGGCCGACGTTGCCCTGCAGCCCCGCCGAGGACACCGTGTTCACGATGGCCGCGCTGGGCTGGCGCCCGGCCTTCGACTCCTCGCGCCAGTAGACCGCGGCGTGGTGCGTGGTGGCGAAGGTGCCCTTCAGGTGCACGCGCACCACGGCGTCGAAGTCGTTCTCCGACATGGAGAAGAGCATGGCGTCGCGCACGATGCCGGCGTTGTTGACGAGCACGTCGAGTCGGCC
>DATGKD010000176.1:0-2102 GCA_035294855.1 Acidimicrobiales bacterium | reverse complement strand
GGGCGCGCCAGAAGCGGTCGCGGCTACGGCGGATGTACCAGTTGGTGAGGGCGTCCAGGAACGAGGTCACCGCGGCGCACGCGCCGAACAGGTCGTAGGCGTCCAGGGCCGCGGTGACGGTGTCCACCAAGGCGGCGGTCTTCGCCAGGATGTAGCGGTCGAGCACACCGGTGACGTCGGTGCGGGAACGACCCCGGATGCCGTCGACGTTGGCGTAGAGCGAGAAGAAGTGCCAGGCGTTCCACACCGGGTTGAGCACCTGGCGACGGACGTCCTCGATCCCCTTGGCGTGCACGACGAGGTCCTGGCCGCGCAGCACCGGCGAGGACACGAGGAACCAGCGCATGGCGTCGGCCCCCCAGCGGTCGAACACCATGTCGGGCTCGGGGTAGTTGCCGAGCCGCTTGGACATCTTGCGGCCGTCGTCGCCCAAGACCACCCCATGGGCGATGCAGTGGCGGAACGGCGGCCGGTCGAAGAGCGCGGTCCCGAGGACGTGCAAGGTGTAGAACCAGCCGCGGGTCTGGCTCACGTACTCCACGATGAAGTCGGCGGGGAAGTGGGACTCGAACCACTCGGCCCGCTCGAACGGGTAGTGGACCTGGGCGAAGGGCATCGACCCGGATTCGAACCAGCAGTCGAGCACGTCGGGCACGCGCCGCATGGTCGAGGTCCCCGAGGGGTCGTCGGGGTTGGGGCGGACCAGCTCGTCGACCGCGGGGCGGTGCAGGTCGGTGAGACGGACGCCGAAGTCGGCCTCGAGGTCGTCGAGGCTCCCGTAGACGTCGACACGCGGGTAGCGGGGGTCGTCGCTCTTCCACACCGGGATGGGAGAGCCCCAGAAGCGGTTGCGACTGATCGACCAGTCGCGGGCCCCTTCGATCCACTTGCCGAACGCGCCGTCGCGGATGTGCGACGGCACCCACTCGATCTCGCGGTTGAGCGCCACCATGCGGTCTTTCACGGCGGTGACCTTCACGAACCACGAGCCGACGGCCTTGTAGATGAGCGGCGTGTCGGTCCGCCAGCAGTGCGGATAGCTGTGCGTGTAGGGCTTCGCCTCGAGGAGGACGCCCGACGCCTGGAGGTCCTTGGTGATCGGGGCGTTGGCGTCGAACACCTGCAGCCCGGCATAGGGGGGGACCTCCGCGGTGAAGCGCCCCCGGTCGTCCACGGGCGACACCACCGGTAGGCCGGCGTCGCGGCCGAGATCGAAGTCCTCCTCGCCGAAGCCCGGGGCGATGTGCACGATGCCGGTGCCCTCGTCGGTCGCCACGAAGTCGGCGAGGAGCACGCGGAATGCGCCCGGGGAGTCGGCGAAGAACGGGAACAGTGGACGGTACGTGCGTCCCGCCAGCGCCGCGCCCGTCACCGTGGCGAGCGGCTCGGCGTCGGCGAAGAGCGCGGGGTACTGCGCGGCGCACGCCGAGGCCACCACCGTGGGCACGCCGAGAAGCTCGTAGACGTCGTAGGACACCTCGGGCCCGACGGCGAGCGCCAGGTTGGAGGGCAGCGTCCACGGAGTGGTCGTCCACACCATGAGCCGGGCCTCGCCCTTCAGCACGTCGGGGCCGGGAGCTCCGGGCGCGGGCTCGAGGGTGAAAGCGACGGTGACCGCCGGGTCCTCTCGGGGGCGATAGGCGTCGTCTTGGCGCGTCTCGAAGTTCGACAGCGGCGTCTCGCACACCCAGCAGTAGGGGAGGACGCGCTCGCCCTCGTACACGAGGCCTTTCTCCCAGAGGCGCTTGAACGCCCACAGGACGCTCTCCATGTAGTCGAGGTCCATGGTCTTGTAGTCGTCGTCGAAGTCGACCCAGCGCGCCTGGCGCGTCACGTAGCGCTCCCAGGCGTCGGTGGTGCGCTGCACGAGCTGGCGGCAGTAGTCGTTGAACCGGTCGATGCCGTAGGCCACGATGCCCGCCCGGCCGCCGATCTCGAGCTCCTTCTCGGCCTCCATCTCGGCCGGTAGCCCGTGACAGTCCCACCCGAAGCGGCGTTCGACCCGGCGGCCGCGCATGGTCTGGTACCGGGGGACCACGTCCTTCACGAACCCGGTGAGCAGGTGGCCGTAGTGGGGTAACCCGTTGGCGAACGGCGGCCCG
>DATGKD010000175.1:0-23542 GCA_035294855.1 Acidimicrobiales bacterium | reverse complement strand
AGTTCACCTGCATGACGCGCTCGATGGCCGAGACCTGCATGGTGGCCACGGCGCCCGCGGCCCCGATCCCCGCGTTGTTGACGAGGATGTCGGGCGGCCCGAGCACCTGCTGCAACCCGGCGAGCGCCGTGACGACCTCGTCGCGGACCGCCACGTCGGCCACGGCGACCGCGCCGGCTTCGGACCCACCCAACCCGGCGAGCGTCTGCTCCAATTCGTCGCGGTGGCGCGCGATCAACCCCACGCGCGCCCCGCGGGCCACCGCACGCTGGGCCACGACGCGGCCGATGCCCTTCGAGCCGCCCGTGATGATCGCCACGGAGCGTTCCCACGACACCTTCGGGCCGGCCACGAGCGGCCACCGTAGTCACGAAGGCCGGGATCGGCGGCCCGGGTGGTGGTGAGGCCGACGGCTACCATGCGCGTGCGTGGCGAGCACCGGTCTCAATCCGGACGAGTTGATCGACGCTCGCGCGCTCGCCGCGGCGTCCACGGTGGAGGACCTGGCGGCGCGCGCCGACGAGCTCGTGCGGTCCATGGAGGATCCCACCGCGCTGCTCGCCAAGCCGTGCTCGACGTTGCGCGAGGCGCCTGACGTCCTCGCCTGCTTCGGGATGCTCCTGGGCGGCCTCGCCCCGCTGCCCGGCATGACCGTCCTCGACTTCGGCGCGGGCAGCTGCTGGACGTCGCACTTCCTCACTCAGCTCGGCTGCCGGGTCGTGGCGATGGACGTCTCGGCTGCCATGCTCGAACTCGGTCGGCGGCGCTTCGAGCAACAGCCCGTGTTCGGCGACCGGCCCGCGCCGTCGTTCTCGTTGTTCGACGGCAGGCGCATGGCGCTCGAGGACGCCAGCGTCGACCGCATCCTGTGCTTCGACGCGCTGCACCACGTGCCCAATCCCGACGAGGTGGTCGCCGAAATGGGACGCGTCCTGCGCCCCGGGGGTATCGCCGGATTCTCCGAGCCGGGCCCCTACCACTCGAGCGACGCGCAGTCCCAGCACGAAATGCGCCGCTACGGCGTCCCCGAGTTCGACCTCGTGCTCGAGGACGTGTGGCGGCGCGCGTCAGCGGCCGGGTTCGACCGCGTGTCGGTTGGGGTGTTCACACCCGCGCCGCAATGGGTGCCGCTGGACTCCTTTGCGGACCTGGTGGCCGACCGAGGACCGAACCGCGTCGACGCCGCACGGGGCTGGACGCCGGTGGTCCCGGCGCTCGCCAAGACCGGGGCGCGTCTGCGCAGGTTGCGCCGGGTTGCAACCGACCTGGGCAGCCTGGAGCGGGCCCGGGCGGCCTTCGGCTACCTCGACCACGTGCGCGCGGTGTTGCGGAATCGCCGCATGTTCCTGCTGCATCGCGCCGGCGAGGAGATCACCGACAGCCGCGAGGTGACGGGCCTAGCGGCCGAGCTCGCCGTGTCAGGCGTCGAGATCGACCGAGAAGCGGACGCGGTGACGGTGCGGGGGAGGTGTTCGATCCGCAACGTCGGACGCAACCGGTGGCTGGCGTCGTCGGCGGGCCTCGGCGCCGTGTTGCTCGGACTGCGCGTTCGACGCGACGCACACCCCGCCGCGGATCACGGGCGCGTCGCGCTCCCCGGGGACGGGCTCGTGCCCGGTGGCAGCGTGGACGTGGCGTTCACGACGGAGGTGGCCGTGCCGGGGTCGGGGGACCATCCCGTGCGACTCGAGCTCGACCTCGTCGCCGAGGGGATCATCTGGTTCGCCGAGGTGCACGGGCGGCCCGTGGAGATCGCCCTCGATCCGATCTGAGGCAGGAGCCGCCCAGATCAGTTGAACGTGAACGGCGGCAGCCCGGGGGAGCGAGTGGCGAACAGCGTCGACTTGTTGTCGGCGAGCTCCTTGGGCGTCCACCGGCTGTCGCGCTTCAGCTGACCCGCCGGCGTCCACCCCTCCATCACCCACACCGAACCGCCGTAGACGACGAAGTTCTGGCCGTTGATGTCCGACGCCTGGTCGGAGGCGAGGAACACCACGAGCGGGGCGACGTTCTCGGGGCCGAAGATGTCGAACTTGCCCTCCTCGGCCTTGGCCATGTCGCCGAAGAGGTCCTCGGTCATGCGCGTGCGCGCCCGGGGGGAGATGGCGTTGACCGTCACGCCGTACCGTTCGAGCTCACGGCCGAGGATGATGGTCATGGCCGCGATGCCGGCCTTGGCCGCCCCGTAGTTCGCTTGGCCGGCGTTGCCCAACAGTCCTGCTTCGGACGCGGTGTTGATGATCCGGCCCGAGACGTCCTCTCCTGACTTCGACCGGTCACGCCAGTGGCGCGCCGCGAAGTGGGACATGGCGAAGTGGCCCTTCAGGTGGACGCGGATCACGTCGTCCCAGTCGGACTCGTCCATGTTGAACGACATCTTGTCGCGGAGGATGCCGGCGTTGTTGACGAGGATGTCGAGGCGGCCCCAGCTGTCGACGGCTTGCTTCACCAAACGCTCGGCCCCCGCCCAGGAGCTGACGTCGTCCGCGTTGAGCGCGGCCTCGCCCCCGGCGGCGGTGATGTCGTTCACCGTCTGCTCCGCGGGGCTGGCGTCGGCACCTTCACCGGAGCGCGAAGCCCCCACGTCGTTGACGATCACCTTGGCGCCCTCGGACGCGAGCAGGAGGGCTTCTTCGCGGCCGATGCCTCGGCCGGCCCCGGTGACGATGGCGGTCTTGCCGTCGAGCATGCCCATCGGTGTCCTCCTGGCTCACAACCCCGTTTCGGCGGGCGGATCCCCACCGTGCGCGTCACGTTGACGCCGTGTGCCGAACCTGGGCAGCATGGCCGATGGCCCGCGCCAGGGTCAACACGGCCCCGGCCCGACGGTCGGGCGTTGCGGGCCATCACCTGACGATGCGGCAGACTCTCCTCCGAACGAGCGACGACGGCGATGACGACCCGGTACGACCTGCCCACCCCCGACGAGTTCACGCAGAAGTGGTGGGACGCCGCGGCTGAAGGCCGGCTTCTGATCAGGCGCTGCGCGACGTGCGGCGAGGCGCACTTCTACCCTCGACCGTTCTGCCCCTTGTGCGGCAGCGATGCCGTGTCGTGGGAGGAGGCGAGCGGCGCCGCCACCTTGTACACCTACTCCGTGGTGCACCAGAACGACCTACCTCCGTTCAGCGAGCGCGTCCCCTATGTCGCCGCCGTGGTCGACCTCGCCGAGGGCCCGCGCATGGAGACCAACGTGGTCGACTGCGACCTCGACGCCGTGCGAGTGGGGATGGCCCTCGAGGTCACGTTCGCCGACACCGGCGAGGGTTTCCACCTTCCGGTCTTCCGCCCGGCGAGCTGAGAACCGCCATGGAGGACGCCCTGCGGCGGGTGGCGCTCGTCACGGGCGGAGGAAGAGGCATCGGACGGGCGTGCGCGCTGGCGCTCGCCGCCCAGGGCTACGACGTCTGCGTCAACTACCGCCGCGACGCCGACGCGGCGGCCGACACCGCGCGCGAGATCGAGTCACTCGGTCGGCGTGCCCTTGCGTGGCGGGCATCGGTCGAATCCGCCGACGACGACCGCGCCATGGTCGACGCCGTCCTCGGCGAGCTCGGCCCGGTCGACACCTTCGTCCATTCGGCTGGCATCGCCAGCCGGGGCCACACGGTGGCGGACACCGACCCCGAGGAGGTGACACGCCTCCTCGGGGTGCACGCCATCGGGGCGCACCACATCGCCCGGCTCGTGCTGCCGTCGATGCGGACGAGACCCCGCGGCGACATCGTGTTCGTCTCCAGCGTGGCCGCCCGGATGCTCGCCGCCAACGGAGCTCCCTACAACATGGCGAAGGCGGCGCTCGAGGCGCTCGCCCTGACCCTCGCCAAGGAGGAGCGACGCCACGACATCCACGTCAACGTCGTGGCGCCCGGGCTTGTGGTCACCGAAATGGGTCGCCGCCTGGTGAAGGCGATGGGCGTGGAGGACATCTCCCAGATGGATTCCCGGGCACCGTTCGGCCGGGTGTGCCGGCCGGAGGACGTGGCGGCTGTCGTCGCGTTCTTGTGCTCGGACGCGGCCGGCTACGTGACGGGCCAGGTCATCGCGGTGGACGGCGGAAGCTGACGCCCCTCGACGTTTGAGTCTTGCGAGGTCGCGGTAGGTGGACCCGAAAGAACCCGCGGGGATACCGAGGTGAGGATTGTGGACGCGATCGCTGTGCTCAAGGCCGACCATCGAGAAGTCGAGCGGCTGTTCAAGGAGTTCCTCCGCTTGGGGGAGCGAGCCAACAGCAGGAAGGCCGACCTTGTCGCCCGGATGGTGCGGGAGCTGTCCCTGCACGCCGCCGTCGAAGAGCAGGACTTCTACCCCGTCGTTCGAGCGGAGCTCCCCGGAGCGGCCGAATTCGTGCTCGACAGCCTGGAGGAGCACCACGTCGTCAAGTGGCTGTGCGCGGAGCTCGACGGGCTCAGCCCCGACAACGAGCGTTTCGGCTCCAAGGTGCGGGTCCTCATCGAGAACGTCCGCTACCACGCCGCCGAGGAGGAGCGCGAGCTCTTCCCCGTCGTACGGGCCGGGTTGGGCCGCCGCCGCCTCAGCGAGCTCGGCGAGCGTATGGCGCAGACGAAGAAGGTGGCGCCGACGCATCCCCATCCGCGCAGCCCGGACACGCCACCGGGCAATGTGCTCGCGGGTGCTGTCGCCGGGGCGGTCGACAAGGCGCGGGACGTGGGGAAGAAGATGATCGACGAGGCGCGCAACATCGCCTCCTGATTCAGCGGTGACGAGCCCCGAGGTCACTCGGGGCCGTGGCACACCGCCTCGACGTTGTTGCCGTCAGGATCGCGGACAAAGGCCCCGTAATAGTTCGGGTGGTACTCGGGGAACACCCGGGGCTCGTGGAGCACCTCCGCCCCTGAGCCCACCGCGGCATCGAAGAAGGCGTGGACCGCCCGGCGGTCCGGAGCGGTGAACGCCAGATGCGCCTCCCGAAACCCCTCGCCTGTCGTCTGCGGCCCGATCCAGAAATCCGGCATGGGGGGCACGCCGAAGCCCACCACCTCGCCGAAGTCCATGATGCGGGCCCCACCGATCGCGGCGAGCACGGTGTCGTAGAAGGACGCGCTCCTCGCGACGTCCGCACACTGGATGGCAACGTGGTCGATCATGTCGCCATCCTGCCCCCCGCCACGCCGAGCTGCCGACGGTGGCTCACGCCGCCTGCGCGGGGAGCTCCTCGGGCTGGCTGACGACGTCGTGGCGCGAGGCCCGCAGGACGAGGACCGACACGACGGCGGCCGCCGCGAGCAGGACGGCGCTCACCGTGAAGGCCGTGGTGTACCCGTGGACGAGGGCGTTCACCTGGACGGCGGGGCTCGTGCCGTGGCCGAGCAGGTAGCTCGTCGTGGCCGAGGCGGCGATCGTGTTCAACAGCGCCACGCCCAGCGAGCCGCCGATCTGCTGCGTCGTGTTGACGAGCGCACTCGCCACCCCCGCGTCGGCGGCGTCCACGCCCACGAGGGCGGTGCTGCTGAGCGGCACGAACGCGGTTCCCATGCCGATGCTCACCACGAATTCGGCCGGCATGACGTGAAGGAGGTAGCCGGTGTGCGCGCCGACCTGGGTGAAGATCGCCAGGCCCACGGTGGCCAACGCGAACCCCACGGTCATGAGGGGCCGTGGGCCGGAGCGGGGGAGGATGCGGCTCGACACGGTGGCGCCCACGATGATGCCCATCGAGAACGGCAGGAACGCGAAGCCGCTGCGGATCGCCGAGTAGTGCAGGGTGCCCTGGAAGTAGAAGGTGAGGAACAGGAACATCGCGAAGAGCGAGATCCCGACCAACAACGATGCCAGGTAACTGCCGCCCCGGTTGCGGTCGAGGACCACGCGCAACGGCAAGAGCGGGTGACGGGTCCTCGTCTCGATGAAGACGAAGCTGGCCAACAGCGCCACGCCCACCGCGATAAGGCTCAGCGTCGCAGGTGCCGTCCACCCGACGGCCTCGGCGCGGGTGAACCCGTAGACCAGGGCGAGCAGGCCCGCGGTCGCCGTGAACGCGCCGGGCACGTCGTAGCTCGTGCGCCCCCGGGCCCGGCTCTCCCGCACCAGCCGGGTGGCGAGGACCGCGGCGAGCGCCGCGATGGGGGCGTTGACGAGGAGCGTCCAGCGCCACGAGACGTACTGGGTGAGGAGGCCGCCGAGCAGCAGTCCGATGGCCGCGCCTCCGCCCGCGATGGCGCCGTACACACCGAACGCCCGGGCACGCTCGCGTGACTCGGTGAAGGTGGTCGTGATGAGCGACAGGGCCGCGGGGGCCATGGCGGCGGCCATCGCTCCCTGCAGGGCGCGGGCGCCGAACAGCATGGCCGGGTTCTGAGCCAGGCCGCCGAGCGCCGACGCGCCGGCGAAGCCGAGCAGGCTGGCCACGAACACACGCTTGCGGCCCAGGTAGTCGGCGATGCGCCCTCCGAGGAGGAGCAGCCCGCCGAAGGCCAGCGTGTAGGCGGTCATCACCCACTGGCGGTTGACGAGCGAGATGTGCAGCGCCCGCTGGGCCGAGGGGAGGGCGATCGTCACCACAGTGGCGTCCAGCACGATCATCAGCTGGGCGATGGCGATGACGGCCAGGGCCTTGAAGCGACGGGGGTCGGGGCTGTCGATCGGGACCGGGCGGTCCGGTCGGTCGAGGTCGAGGGTGGCTGTCATGGGAAACTCCCTGGTGCGACGGGCGACTGGTGGCTATAATCGGAGGGGTCGTTCCGGTACTCTGGACTATACGGAACGATGGTTCCGTTTGTCAACGGGCAACGGGAGGAGTTCGCATGGGCTCGGCGTCACAGGACGCGGGCGGATCCGCCGGCGTGCCGGCGGAGGACGGGGAGGACGGCCCCGCCCCGATGCGGGCCGACGCCCGACGCAACCGCGCGCAGATCCTCGAAGCAGCCCAGGCGGTCTTCTCCGAACACGGCGTGGGCGTGCCCATCGACGAAGTCGCCCGGCGCGCCGGAGTGGGGGTCGGCACCCTGTACCGCCACTTCCCGACGAAAGAGACCCTCTTCGAGGCGGTCATCCGCCAGCACATCGAACGCCTCACCGAAGAGGGGCGTGTGCTCTTGGACAGCGATCAACCCGGACGTGCCTTCTTCGCGTTCCTCGGCATGCTGGCCGAGGAGGCGTCGGCCAAACGGGCCTTGATCGACGCACTCTCCGGGGCGGGGATCAACCTCAAAGCGACCACGTCCCCGTTGAAGGTCGAGTTCGAGCGCGTCGCCGGCGAACTGCTGCAGCGCGCCCAGCAAGCTGGTCAGGTGCGGTCGGACGTCGCCACGGCGGACGTGTTCGCTCTCGTCATGGGTGCGTGCATGTCCGCGGGGGAGGTGAGCGAGTGCTCGGGCGAGCGGATGGTGGCGATCGTCTGCGACGGTCTGCGGTCTGCGCCGCCGGCGTCAGCCCCCGGCCGCCATGCGCGCCAGCGTCGTGACCGTGTTCCAGTTGCGGGTGGTGGCCGGGACACCGAGTGACCGCTCGAAGAAGGTGTTGTTGATCTTCGTCCGGCCGTAGCCGCCCGGGCAGTACACGTAGACCTCGGAACCGGCGATGCGGAATTCGTCGGGCGAGAACGTCTTGTCGGTCGTGGCGCTCACCCGCGCCTTGTCGGGGGGCGTGGCGAGGAACGTCACGTGGAGCTTGGTGAGGTCCCGGGCACGGCCGCCCCATGGGTTCTTCGCCACGACGGCGTCCAGCTGTCTGCCGCTGCGCAGAATGACCGTGACGTCGAGTCGGTGATCGTCGTGCAAGCGCGCCGCGACCTTGTTCGCCACCGAGCGCGCCGGCGGTCGGCCCGTGAACACCACATTGCCGCTCTGGATGTAGGTGCGCACCTCGGAGCAGCCCGCCTCGACGAACAGCTCCCGGAGCGCCGCCATCGACACCAGGGCCCGCCCCCCGACGTTGATCCCCCGGACGAGGGCCACGTGCGTGGTCATCGCCACACGGCCGTCGAGCAGAGGCGGGTGCGACTCGCTCCGATCACGTGGCCGCTAGTGCGGGCGAGAGGAGTCGAACCTCCACCCCCGAGGGGACAGGGACCTAAACCCTGCGCGTCTACCAATTCCGCCACGCCCGCATCATGCCCATCACCCGTCCCGGCGCGCGCCCGCCGATCGCCGAGCCTATCGGCGGTCGACAGCGCTCCCTGGGAGGCACCAGCCGTCTGCCCAGCCCGGGTAGCCTCGGTGCATGTCCCCGAACCAGCCGCTCGGTGGCCCCTACCCGGTCGACCGCCCCAACCCGTCGATGCGTACGCCGAACCTGTCGGACCTCGCCTCCGCAGACGTGTTCCAGCGGCTGCTCAAGGAGCGGATCATCTTCTTGGGTAGCGCCATCGACGAGACGGTGGCCAATCAGGTGTGTGCCCAG
The DNA here is from genome assembly GCA_035294855.1 of Acidimicrobiales bacterium. Taxonomy (GTDB): domain Bacteria; phylum Actinomycetota; class Acidimicrobiia; order Acidimicrobiales; family UBA8190; genus DATGKD01. The sequence goes on along the minus strand of DATGKD010000175.1, from coordinate 15,181 downwards.
CTGCTCCTGCTGGCCGCCGAGGACGCCGAGCGCGACATCGCCCTGTACATCAACTCCCCGGGCGGGTCGGTCACCGACGGCCTGGCGATCTACGACACCATGCAGTACGTCAGCTGCGACGTGAGCACCATCTGCGTGGGTCTCGCCGCGTCGATGGGTCAGTTCCTGTTGTGCGCAGGCGCCCCGGGCAAGCGGTTCGCCCTGCCGCACAGCCGGATCCTTATGCATCAGCCCTCGGGGCAGATGCAGGGCCAGGCGGCCGACATCGCCATTCAGGCGGAGCAGATCGTGTACCTGAAGCGGATGATGGCCGAGCGGATCGCGTTCCACACCGGCCAGCCCGTGGAGCGGATCGAAGCCGATTCCGACCGCGACCGCTGGTTCACGGCCGAGGAGGCCAAGGACTACGGGTTCATCGACCGGGTCATCGAGCATTCGTCACCCCAGGTGGCGCGCCGCTGAACGCTCGCCCGCCGGATCCGGGAGCGCGACCGTGACCGATGTCCAGGCTGACGTGGGAGTGGCAGGCCCCGCGTCCGCCGCGCCACCCGACCAGGATCCCGAGTTCGTCCGCCACGAACGCGAGCTGGCCGAACGTGCCGCTCGGGCGGCGGCACGCGGTCAAAAGGCCACGCGCGTCGTGGCGGCCCGCGTCAGCGTCTGGCAGCGGCTGACCGAGCTGTGGAGGTCGCGGGAGCTGTTCTTCTTCCTCGTACGGAAGGAGATCAAGGTCAAGTACATGAACTCCTTCCTCGGGTTCTTGTGGTCGATGCTGAACCCGGCGCTCACCCTGGCGGTCTTCTTCGTCCTCTTCACCTTCTTCCTGCCCAACGGCATTCCGATGTTCGTCATCTACATGTTCTCGGCCTTGCTCATCTGGAACCTCTTCCAAACGGCGGTGCTCGGAGGGACGAGCACCGTCGTGGCGAACGGCGGCATCGTGAAGAAGGTCTCGTTCGCGCGCGAGATCCTGCCGCTCGCCTCGGTCGGCTCGGCGTTCATGTTCTTCTTGTTCCAGTCGATCGTGCTGATCGTGTTCATGTTTGCGTTCTGGCACCGGCCGGCATGGGGTGACATCTGGCTGCTCGTGCCCGCGCTTGCTGCCGTGCTCGTGTTCTCGGCGGCCCTCGCCGTCTTCTTGTCGGCGATCAACGTCTATCTGCGTGACACCCAGCATCTCGTCGAAGTGACGCTCGTGGCCTGGTTCTGGGCCATCCCGGGCATCTACGCCTTTTCGAACCGGGTGCACGACGGGCTCGTGAAGCACTCGATCCTGCGCATCCCCGGCACCCATCTCATCTGGCTCTACTTCGTCAATCCGCTCACTCCCATCGTGATGACGTTTCAGCGGGTGTTCTGGAACATCCTGCACCCGAGATCCACGCTCCTCACCCCGGGTCCACACGGCACCAAGATCCATGCCCTCATACCGAACGGCGTGCTGGCCAACTACCCGATCTCCTGGTACGTCATGTCGGACCTGATCGTGCTCGCGGTCGCTCTGGTGCTGCTGCTCGGTGCCCTGATCGTGTTCGGCAGGCTCGAGGGCAACTTCGCCGAGGAACTCTGAGCGTGGCCAACATCGCTGTCGACGTCGTCGACGTCTCGAAGCGGTTCCGCCTCTACGGCAAGAAATACCAGTCGGTGAAAGAGCGCGTCCTCCATGCCGGGCGCAACCCCTACGAGGAGTTCTGGGCTCTGCGCGACGTGAGCTTCCAGGTCGCCGAGGGGGAGACGGTCGGCGTGCTGGGCCGCAACGGGTCGGGCAAGTCGACGCTGCTCAAGTGCGTGTCGGGCATCCTCCAACCCACCGACGGCAAGGTGGTGGTGCGCGGCAGCCTGGCCGCCCTGCTGGAGCTCGGGGCGGGCTTCCAGCCCGAGTTGTCAGGCCGGGACAACATCTTCCTGAACGCCTCGCTGCTGGGCCTGTCGACGCGTGAGGTGGAGCGCCGGTTCGACGAGATCGTCGCTTTTGCCGAGCTCGAGCAGTTCATCGACAACCAGGTCAAGTTCTACTCCTCGGGGATGTTCGTCCGGCTCGGGTTCGCGGTGGCCGTCAACGTGGACCCGGATGTGCTCGTCGTCGACGAAGTGCTGGCCGTCGGCGACGAGAACTTCCAACGGAAGTGCCTGGGCCGGATCAAAGAGTTCCAGGACGAAGGGCGGACGATTCTGTTCGTCACGCACTCGGCGGACCTGGTCCGCCAGATCTGCGACCGGGCCGTGGTGCTGAACGCGGGCACGATGCTCGGCGAAGGTCCGGCGGCCGACGCCATCCACCTGTACCACGACCATCTCCTCGCCGCCGGCTCGGCGGTCGACGTCCCGTCGTCGCTCTCGGACGGTGCTCCGGTGGCATCCGGCCACCGCCCCATCCGGATCACCGCCGTCGAGCTGGAACACCCGGGCATGGGGAGCCGCCCCTATCTGCTGCCCGACGAGCCCCTCACCATCCACGTGGACTTCGAGGCGACGGAGCCGACGAACGACGTCGTCTTCACCGTGGAGGTGCACGACACCGAGGGCCACCTCGTCTTCGGGTCGGACACCGGGCTCATCGACCTGCCGTTCGATGCTCCCGTGGGTGCTGGTCGTGCCGATCTGCGGTTCGAGCGTGTTCCCCTGCTCGACGGGGCATTCGATGTCACCGTCGGGCTCAGGCGGAGAGGGGGTGTCGTCTACGATCTGCGCGAGCAGGAGGGACGATTCGAGGTCATGAACCCGGGCCGGTCGAGGGGAAGCGTGGCTCTCGAACTCCGAGCCGACATCCGGGCCCCGAGCCTGAGCTGAAGCTGCTCGCGCCGCCCACGGAGTCATTCGCCGTCCCGCCGGAGCCACCCACCCGAGGAGAAGCCGTGACGACCGACGACACCGCCGGGGGCGACGAAGAAGCTCGCGCCTACCTGGACCGGGTCCGCCGGGAGATCGACGACGAGGTCCGCCGGCGCCGCGCGGCGGGCGACTTCCCTCCGAGCTTCGAGCGCCGCTTGGACGAGCTGTTCGCCCGCTTCACCCCCACCGGCACCGCCGACGATCACTTCACCGAGGCCCTCAAACTCGCCGACCGGTCCGCGTACTTCGACATCGACGTGCCCATCGGGCCGCGTCGGGCGCCGCGCGGCTTCGTGAAGTGGTCCTTGTGGCAGGCCGAGGCGTGGTTCATGCACTACGTCGTCTCGCAGTTGAACCACTTCGCGGCTTCCGCCATGCGCGTCCTGCACCTGCTCGACGAACGGCTGAGCGACGTGGAGCGCGACGTGTCGGTGCTGAGCCCACCGCCGTTGCCCGAAGAGGAGCTGGTCACCCCCGGAGCCGACCCCACGCCGTTTGCGTCGCTGCTCGTCGGCCGGCTGCACCCCAGCCAGGTCGCAGGGTCGGGACGGGTTCTCCACGCCGAGTGTGGCGACGGGGCGCTCCTGCTCGTGTTGCGCGACGCGGGCATCGACGCGTACGGCATCGATCCCGGCACCGCCGCGTCGGACCGCGCCGTGGAGAAGGGGCTCGACGTCCGCCGCGACGACGTGCTCGGTCACTTGGGCGCGGTCGCCGGTGAGGCGCTCGCCGGGCTGGTGCTGTCCGCCTGCGTCGACCGTTTGTCCATTGCCGACCGACGCCAACTCATTCGGCTGGCGGAGGCGAAGGTGGCACCGGGCGCCCTCGTGGCGGTGGTGGGAACCGCGCCCGCCGCGTGGGAGCGGCGCGCCGGTGCGGTGGCTTCGGACCTTGCGCCCGGCCGCCCGTGGCACGCGGCCACCTGGGCCCACCTCTTGGCCCAGGTTGGCTTCAGCGACGTCGAGGTCGTCGAAGGGGGCGACGCCTTCGCCGTGGTGGCGTCGAAGTCGCCCACCGGAACAGACCGCACGTTGGCGTCGAACGACAGCCGGGTGGCGGAGGCCTCGGCCGGGCAGTGAGGCCGGCTCGTATCGACCAGGTCGTTCCGTCGTTCGGAGGCCGCGACGCCATCGGTGTGCACATCCTCCACCTGCGCGGCGTGCTGCGGAAGATCGGATTCGCATCCGATATCTGGTGCGAGGGGACGTTCCCCGACGTGCGGCGAGAGTGCCGCCTGCTCTCCGAGATGCCGGCCCGTCCGTTGAAGGACACGTGGTGGCTGTACCACCTGTCGAGTGGGTCGCCGGTGGCCGAGTTGATCCTGGCGCGGCCCGAGCCGAAGCTCCTCGATTACCACAACATCACGCCGGGCGAGCTGTTCGGGCCGTGGGTGCCGTGGGCGGTGGAGGAGGCGGACGCCGGTCGTCGCCAGCTGCAGGCGCTCCTCGACTCGAGCGTGTTCGCGTTCGCCGACTCCGCCTTCAACGAGAGCGAGCTGCGCGTCCGTGGCGGCCGCTACACCGGCGTCGTTCCCCCGCTCTTCGACGCGGCTCGGCTCCTCACCATCGCCGACCCGCACTTGCTCGCCGAGCGACGCGAGCAACGTGCCGCCGGGGGAGCCGACTGGCTGTTCGTCGGGCGCGTCACGCCCAGCAAGGCTCAGCACGACCTCGTCAAGGCGCTGGCGTGTTACCGACGGTGCTTCGACCCCCGGGCCCGGCTGCACCTGGTCGGTTCCTCCATGGGCGACGAGTACCCCCGCGCGCTGCGGCGCTTCGCCTCCCAGCTCGGCCTGGGCTCCGCTGTGCATGTGACCGGCGCCGTCAGCGACGAGCAGCTCGCGGCGTACTACGCCACCGCCGATGTGTTCGTGAGCGCTTCCGAGCACGAGGGCTTCTGCGTGCCGATCGTCGAGGCCATGCAGACGGGCGTCGCCGTGGTGGCCTACGGCGCCGGCGCGGTGCCCGACACAGCCGGCGACGGTGCCCTCGTCATCGCCGACAAGTCACCGATGGCTGTGGCGACGGCGGTGCATCGGGTGCTGTCGGACGAGGCCCTCAACCGCCGGCTCCTCGAGGCAGGAGCTCGCCGCGCCGCCCATTTCTCCCTGGCGAGCAGCGGGGCGCGCTGGGCCGCGGCCACCGAGGAAGCTCTCGGGCGCGCGGCGGGGAAGTTGCGGTGACGTCCACGAACGCCGTTCCCCGCCCGCCTGAGGCCCACCCCAGGGTGAGCCGCATCGACCAGGTCGTGCACATCCTCGCCGCCCACGACGCCATTGGTGCGCACGTCCTGCACTGCCGCGACGCGTTGCGGCAGGCCGGTTACGAGTCCGACATCTACGCCGGTGACGCCCATCCGGAGGTCCGCGAGCACGCCCTGCCCCTCGACGACCTGTCCACGTCGCGCTCCAAGCGACGTTGGCTCCTCTTCCACCATTCGACCGGCAGCGCGGTCGCCGAGGCGGTGCTGCGCCGACCTGAGCCCGTGATCCTCGACTACCACAACATCACGCCCGCCTCCTACGTGAGCCGCTGGGCCCCCGCCATGCGCGAAGAGCTCGAACTCGGTCGCGAGCAGCTCGACGCGCTCGCGCCCCGCTCGTTCTACGGCATCGCGCATTCGTCGTTCAGCCGACGCGAGCTCGAAGCGGCGGGGATCGGCCACACGAATGTGGTGGCTCCCATGTTCGACATGACCCACGCCACCGCCGATCCGGACGTCAGCGACGCCCTGGCCAAGGAGCGGGCGTCGGGAGGTGCCGACTGGCTCTTCGTCGGCCGGCTGTCGCCCCACAAGGCGCAGCACGACCTGGTGAAGGCGCTCGCCGCCTACCGCCGGCTGTACGACCCACGGGCGAGGTTGCACCTCGTGGGCACGTCACTGGGCACCGACTACCCCCGGGCACTCGAGCGATTCGCCCATCGCCTCGGCATCGCCGACGACATCCGCACGCCCGGGTCGGTCAGCAGCGAGGCGCTCGTCGCGTACTACCGGTCCGCGGACGTCTTCGTGTGCGCGTCGGACCACGAAGGGTTTTGCGTGCCGCTCGTCGAGGCGATGCACCTCGGCCTGCCCGTCGTGGCCTATGGCGCGGCCGCCGTCGGGGAGACGGTGGGCGACGGGGGGTTGGTTCTACCGGACAAGACACCGGTGCGGATGGCCACCGCGGTCCGTCGAGTTGTCGCGGACGGTGCTTTGCGCGACGCCTTGGTGCACCTCGGACGAAAGCGGGCGGCGTCGTTCTCGCTCGCCGCCGTGGGCCGTCAACTCGTGTCGGCGCTCGACGACGCTCACATCGTCGCGGCCGAGCTCGGAGTGCCCGCGTGACGCGACCAGGCGCGGGCGCGGCGGGACGTAACGTGGCCGTCCACCAGGTGCTTCCTTCCTTGCACGTCGCCGACGCATCCGGGTCGCACACGCTGCACGCGCGCGACGCGCTGCGGGCCGCCGGCTGGCGATCCGAGCTCTTCGTCGAACACGTGGACGACGAGCTGGCGGGGGAGGCGCACCCGATCGGCGAGCTCGACGAGTTCGTGGAGCCGGGCCGCACCGTGCTGCTGTACCAGCTGGCGGTGGGGTCCTCGGTCGTCGACTCCCTGATGCGGCGGTCCGAGCCGCTCGTGGTCAACTACCACAACCTCACTCCGGCGAGCTTCTTCTGGCCGTGGGCGCCCGACTGGCTGCACGCCGTGCAGTCGGGGCGCGACCAGCTGCACCGTCTCGCCCACCGCGTGGTGCACGCCGTGGCGGTATCCGAGTTCAACCGGCGCGACCTGCTCGGTGCGGGATACCGCTCCACGTCGGTCGTCCCCCCGTTCGTCGACACGCCGGCGCCGAGCTCGCCGGAGGACGTCCGCTCGCGGCGAGCCTCGATGGGCGTCGGTCCAAAGGGGGGTCGCTGGCTGTTCGTGGGGAAGCTGTTGCCGCACAAGGCGGCCCACGATGTCGTGAAGGCCTTCGCCGCTTATCGGCACGCCTACGATCCCGATGCCTCCCTGGTGCTCGTGGGAGGGCATCCCGTCCCTTCCTACTCCGAGGCCGTGGCGGGATATGCCCGGGCCCTCGGGGTCGCCCATGCCGTCGAGCTGGCCGGATCGGTGAGCGCCGAGCAGCTGGCGGACGCGTACGCGTCCGCGGAGGTGTTCGTGTGCCTGTCGGATCACGAGGGCTTCTGCTTCCCGCTCCTCGAGGCCATGCGCCACGGGCTTCCCGTGGTGGCCTTCGCCGCGGGAGCGGTCGCCGACACCGTCGGGGACGCGGGGCTCGTGCTCGACGGCAAGGCGCCGGCTCGTGTGGCCGCGGCCGTGCACCGGGTGGTCTCGGACCCGGTGTTGCGGGAGCGTTTGGTGACCGCAGGGTTCCGGCGCCTGTCGGTGTTCGACCTCGAGCGCACGAAGACGCGGTTCGTCGATGCGTTGCTCACCGGCGTCGGCGACAAATGGCCCGTGAACGGCGCGACGTGAGCCCGGTCGCCGTCCACCAACTCGTGCCGTCGATCGTGCCCGGCGACGCCACGGCTGGACACACTCTGCAGCTGCAACGCCTCCTCCACGACCTGGGCTACGACTCCGAGATCTACACCCTCGCCGTCCATCGCGCGCTCGAGGACCGTGCCCGTCTGATCGAGGAGCTGCGCGGGCCGACACGAGCCGACCGGTTCCTCGTGTACCAGTGTTCGGCCGTGTCAGAGCTCGCCGACTGGATCATCGGCCGGCGGGAGCAGGTCGCGGTCGATTACCACAACATCACCCCGCCGGCGTTCTTCCGCCCGTGGGACCCCGGCATCGCGCTGTCGTTGCTGGCCGGGCAGGTCCAGGTCTCCCAGCTGGCGCCGCGCGTCCGCGTGGGTATCTGCGACTCGAGCTTCAACGCCTCCGACCTCGCCGGCCGGGGGGCGCGGGCCACGACCGTGGCGCCCATCCTCTTGGACGTGCGCGACTTCGAGGCCGAGCCCGACCCGACCACCGCCACGGTCCTCGCCCGGCGGCGCGAGGAGGGTGGCGCGCAGTGGCTCTTCGTCGGTGGGATCGCTCCCCACAAGAATCAGCACCGGTTGGTACAGGCGCTCGCCACGTACCGTCGCACCCACGACCGCGCGGCGCGCCTCTCCCTCGTCGGCCGCCCGGTGTCGCGCAGCTACGACGCCGCGCTGCACCACCTGGTGGCGTCGCTCGGGCTCGAGGACGCGGTCGACCTGCCGGGCGCGGTGACCGACCGCGAGCTGGCCGCGTACTACCGAGCTGCCGACGTCTACGTCTGCCTGTCTCTCCACGAGGGCTTCTGCGTTCCGCTGCTGGAAGCGATGTACCACGAGGTGCCCGTGGTGGCCTACGGCGCCGGCGCCGTGGCCGAGACGCTCGGGCCCGGCGGGGTCCTGCTCGACGACGCCTCACCCCACGTGGTCGCCACCGCGGTGGGGCGCGTGCTCACCGACGAGGCCGCTCGCACGGCGTTCGTGAACGCAGGCTGGTCGCGGCTCGAGACCTTTTCGCTGGCGCGCACGCGGTCCGTGATGGCAGACGTGGTCCGCCGCTGGGTGGCGTCAGAGGGTCAGTGGACGGCGCCATGAGCGATGCCCGGCTGCCCGTCGGCCACGTGATGGTGGGCCGCGTGAAGGTCGAGCGGTGAAGTACGCGTTCGTCGTCCCCCGCTACGGACTCGAGGTGGTCGGAGGCGCCGAGCTCGGTGCCCGCATGCTGGCCGAGCGTCTGGTGGCGCGGCGCGGGTGGCAGGTCGAGGTGTTCACCACCTGCGCACTCGACCACATGACATGGGCGAACGACTATGCCGCCGGGCGCGACGAGGTGAACGGCGTCGTGGTGCACCGCTTCCCCACGACGTCGGGACGCCCACCGTTGTTCTTCCCGTTCTCGGAACGGGTGCTGTCGTGGCCGTCGGCGGCCACGCCGTCCGAAGCGGACCAGTTCGTCGACCTGCAGGGGCCCCGCTGCCCGGGACTCGTCGACGCACTGCCCGCCTCCGACGTCGACCTGTTCGCTTTCTACCCGTACCTGTACACGACGACCGTCGACGGCCTACCGCGCGTGTCCGAGCGCGCCGTGCTGCACCCCGCGGCCCACGACGAGCCCGCGCTGCACCTGTCCGCCTACCGCGCCCCCCTCACCGCAGCGCGCGGCCTCGTGTTCCAGACGTGGGGGGAGCGCGCCTTGGTCGAGCGGCTGTTCCCCGTCGCCCAGGTGCCCCAGGTGGTGGTGGGCCTCGGCTACGAGGGGCCCGGCGCCGGCCTCGGCCCCGGGACGCCCCCGGGGGAGCGCACCGGGCTCGGCGAGCGTCCCTACCTCCTGTACGTGGGCCGGGTCGACGGCTTCAAGGGGACCACGATGCTCGGGGCCTTCTTCGCGGCGTACAAGGACCGCCACCCGGGGCCCCTTGCGCTCGTCCTCGCCGGCCCCGTGACGGCCCACCCACCGGCGCACCCCGACGTGGTGGTCACCGGTGCCGTGGACGAGGCCGACAAATGGGCGCTCCTGCGGGGCGCCACCGCCTTCGTGCAGCCGTCGCCTCACGAGGCGTTTTCGATCGTGCTCATGGAAGCGTGGAGCGAGGGGCTCGCGGTCGTGGTGAACGAGCGGTGCGCCGCCACCCGTGAACACTGCGAGCGCTCGGGCGGCGGCCTGTGGTTCGGGTCCTACGCCGCGTTCGAGGCGGTCGTCGACCGCCTCGTCGCCGATGCGCCGCTGCGACGCACGCTCGGTGCTGCGGGGCGTGCCTTCGTGGCCGCCAACTTCCGTTGGCCCACGATCATCGATCGGTACGCGATCTTCGCCGAGGGCATCGGCGCGCGCGCCCCCGCCACATCCGGCTGAGCGCCGGTCAGACGCCGTGGCCGAGCGGCTGCCGCCCGGGGCGGGCCACGATGCTCACCCCGAAGAGGGTCGTCCCTGGTTCCACGCGCCACGCGGCCAGCCCGGCGGCGCGCACGCCGGTGGGCTGTGCCCGCCCGGCATGCACCAGGGCGAGGAGCTCGGGCGTGGGCGCAGGCAGGAGGAAGACGGCATGGCCGCCGGGCGCCACCGCCACCGAAGAGCGGTTGTCGTAATAGAGGGGCCCGCCGAGCTCCTGGTACACCACCGTCGACCCGATGACGAGGGCGGCGCGCACGCCGGGCAACGCGTAGGTGATGGCGCGGAAGTACGTGGCCCCGCCGTCCTCGAAACGGGTCACGACCACGTCGTTCCGGCTGTCGACGACCCCGCCCAAGGCGCGCAGCGAGGCGACGGCGGCGTCGGCCCTGCGGATCGTGGTGGCGGTGTCCGTATACGGCGCGCCGTAGCGCACCTGGGAGATCCAGATGCCGGGGTGTGACGAGGCGAAGCTCGCGGGGAGGATTCCGGGCGCGGCGACGAACCGCTGCACGTTGACGCCCACCACCGCCAGCACGGCGAGGCTGGCGATGACCGCGCTCACCCTGCGGATGCCCCGGATGCGGTGGCGTACGAGGCGGCCGAGCGGCAACAGCAGGAGGACGGCGAGTGCCGGCAGGTAGCTGAGCACGTAGCCACCCTTGGCGAACTGCACCAGGTTCACGATGGCGAGCGGCGGCACGGCCGCGGTGGCGACGATGGCGGGTGTCGTCTGGTACCAGGGTTTCCCCAGGCGCGCCGGGCTCTCGCTCGCGCCCGAGCCCGATTGCCAGATCCGCAACGTGGCGTCCCCCGCGCTCCGGCCGGTGGCGGCGCGCGTCACGATCAATGCGACAAGGGCCACGACCGCCGGGACGGCGAGCGGTCCCAGCGTGAGGACCGTGTACGCCGAGAACGAGCCGAAGTTCGTGGCTGCGCCCGCGGGGTTGGAGAACACCGACGACGTCTGCGCGGCACCGACCGCCTCCGCGTGCCAGGCGTGGAACCACTCGCGCACCCCACCGGTCTGGATGAGCACCATCGGCACGAACCACACCGCGAGCGCAGCCGCGCCGGCCGCCGCCGTCACCCAGAGCTGGCGCAGACTCCGGGTGGACGCGGCCACGGGGATGAGCGTCAGGAGGACGAACATCGGCAAGATCGACGGTCGGAACCCGGTCAAGAGGCCCAGCGTCACGACTGCGCCGATGCCGTGCGCACTGTGGGGTCGGGCACCGGAGGCCAACAACATGAGCAGGGCGCCGGCCAGCGCGTCGAAGCTGTACGTGGACACGGTCGACCCCGCGAACCACGACACCGGCGCGCTCGCCACCACCGCGCCGGCCGCCATGCCGACCCACATGCCCCCGAGCGCGGCGCCCGCTTCGCACGTGAGCGCGGCAGCAGCGGCGGACACGAGGGCGGCGACCAGTACGAGCGACGGTGCCGCGCCGAGGCCCGTGACAGCGTGCAGCGCGCGGCCTGCCTCGACGTACAGGAAGTAGCCGGGCGGTTGGGGAGCGCCGTGGGCCACGTCGAAGTGCTGCGAGCCGACGATGTACTGCGAGCCGTCCCAGTCCGTCGGGCCGTTGGCGCCGAACACCAAACGGAGCACCAGCGTGACGAGGCCGATCACCGTGGCGCCGACGACCACGGGCGTGACCGCGGCGCGGGCGCGTGGTCGCTCCCATCCGGGCGCGCGCCGGCGGTGCAGGCGCGAGACCTGGCGGAGTTCCTGACGTCCCAGTGTCCCGAGGCTCAACGGGCGCTCCTCGGATCGCGTCGGGGTGCCCGGCAGGGCACCCGCTACGGGGTGCCCGAGCCCCGCGGCCCGATGGCACCCACGTCTCTACGGTACGCGGCCCGGCGGCACCCCCTCGGTACCATCGTCGGATCCTCCGCGCGTATGCAAGCCGTGTACCGAGACGCGTCCGGGCTGCGGCCGCGGCCGGTGTGCTGGCAGCGGGCCTGCTCGTCGCCGCTGGCGCGGGGCCGGCCGCCGCGTATCCGTACCCGGATGTGTCGCTCACCGGTCACGGATGGGGCCACGGCCACGGCATGGGGCAGTGGGGCGCGCTCGGCGACGCGCTGGGCGGCATGACCTACCCGCAGATCCTGACCACGTTCTACGGCTCGCTGGCCGCGGGCGGCTCGACCACGCTCGGCCCGCTGCCGAACGGATGGCACGACAGCTCCACGACGGTCACCGTGGCCATCACCGAGAACGCCGGCAACGACGTCATCGTCACCTCGGGCTCGCCGTTCGCCGTCCCGGCGGCGAGCCAGACCGTGCCCGCCGGAGGCGGGGCGCGCTTCGTGCTCACCGACCCGGTGAACAACCGATGGAGCGTCTACGTCGCCCCCAGCCAGGGTTGCGCGGGCGGCCCGGCGGCGTGGGGCCCGCCCGTGGCGACGAACGTCGCCGCCCCCCAGGCGGTACCGGGCGCCGAACCGTTCCCGAGCGACGGCAACCTCGTCGGGGAGGTGCTCGACCTGTGCCAGCTGGGCGGGAACATCGCCCTGCGCGGGACCGTGGGGGGCACCATGAGCTCGGCCGGCCAGGCGCGTACGGTCGACGTCGTGCCGCTCGGCGAATACGTGGCCGACGTGACGCCGTCGGAGTCGCCGGTCTCGTGGGGCAGCTTGGGCGCCCCCGGCTCCCAGGGTGCGCCGCTCGGCTTCCAGGAGCTCGAAGCCCAGGCCGTGGCGGTGCGGTCGTACGTGATGAGCACGTACGGGAGCCTCCAGGGCTGGTTCGGGTACGCGGATGTCTGCGACTCGACGTGCCAGTCCTATCCCGGCATCGCCAACGAGAATTCCCTCACCGACACGGCGACGACCGACACCGCGGACACCGCCGTCCTCCTGCCCGGTGGCGCCCCCGCCACGACCCAGTACTCGTCGTCCACCGGGGGGTACACGGCGGGTGGCACATTCGCGGCGGTGCCCGACTCCGGCGACGCCGTGTGCGTGCCGGGCGCGTGCAACACCCACCATGCGTGGCAGGCGCACGTGCCCGTGACCGCGATCGAGAGCGCCTACCCGCAACTGGGCGCGCTCGAGTCCGTGGGCGTGACGCAACGCAACGGGCTCGGCGACCTGGGGGGCCGCGTGACGCAGATGGCGCTCGTCGGCAACGCGCAAACGGTGACCCTGTCCGGCGACACGTTCGCTGCCCAGTTCGCGTCGTTCGGCGTCCAGTCCGACTGGTTCGCGCTGACCAGCCAGGCGTCCGGCGGGGTCGGCGGCTACTGGCTCCTGGGGTCCGACGGCGGCGTGTTCTCGTTCGGCGACGCGTCGTTCCACGGGTCGATGGGCGGCACGCGGCTCAACGCGCCCATGGTCGGCATGGCGGCGACGCCCGACGGCGGCGGGTACTGGACGGTGGCCTCCGACGGCGGGGTGTTCTCGTTCGGCGACGCGCCCTACGAGGGATCGCTCCCTGGTGACGCGGTCACCGGCCACGCCGTGGCGTTGCGGCCCACGCGCACCGGCATGGGCTACCTCGTGGTCGCCGTCGACGGACGCGCCGTGGCGTTCGGCGACGCCCCCCAGTTCTCGGACGTGGCGAGCTCGGTGGCGGGATGGCGCGGCAGCCTGGTGGACGCCGCGCAGACGTCGTGAGGCGCAACGGCGGTGGGCGGGCACCCGACTACGACGGCCGCTACGCGGGGTCGGTGGCGGTGGTGTCGGGCGCATCGTCGGGCCTCGGGCGGCACCTCGCGCTGGGGCTGGCGCGTGCCGGGGCGGTCGTGGTGGCCGTCGGCCGGCGCAAGGACGTGCTCGTCGACCTCGCGCACGAGCTCGAGGTGCTCACGCCCGGCGCGCGCGCCGCGCCGTGCGACGTGCGCGACACCGAGGCGTTGACGGCGCTGCTCGCCGACGTGGAGGCCGCCCACGGCCACCTCGACATCCTGGTGAACAACGCCGGGACCGACCCGGGGATCCGCCTGTCGGAGATCGACGTCGACGACTTCCGCCGCACACTCGAAGTCAACTTCGTCGCCGCGGTGGCGGGCACGCTCGCCGTGCTGCCCGGCATGCGCTCCCGTGGCCGGGGCATCGTGGCGAACGTGTCGTCCGACGGCGGGCGGCTGCCGTCGCCGGGCCCGGGCGCCTACCCCGCGTCGAAAGCGGCGTTGTCGGCGTTCACCGAGAGCGTCAGCTTCCGCGTCGAGCGCCAGGGCGTACGTTTGCACGTCGTGTACCCGGCATGGATGCCCACCACCATGGGCCTGGGCGCCCTGCAGCGCGGGCTGCGCCACCCCCCGCGCTTCACCCGGCGCACCGAGGACGAGGTCGCCCGGCTGGTGCTGGCCCGCTTGGGCGGCCCGCGGCTGGAGATCAGCGCCTCCCGCCTCATCGACGCGGCGACGGTGTTCCGGGCGGTGGCACCTAGCCTGTACCACCGCCTGCGTCGGACATGGTGAACGGGACCCTGGAGCGAGACCCTGCGAGCGACACCGTGACAGCGACACCGTGACAGCGACACCGTGAGAGTGACCCTGTGGAACGAGACCCTGTGAGCGCGATGCCCACGCGCCGGCTGGGTCGCACCGGCCACATGTCGTCGGTGGCGGTCCTCGGCGGCGCGGCGTTCTGGGGAACCGATCCGGAGATCACGGGCCGCGCGTTCCACGCTGCGCTCGACGCCGGGGTCAACCACCTCGACGTCGCACCCCAGTACGGCCGGGCACAGGAGCTGCTCGGGCCGTTCGTGCCGCCGGTGCGCGACCGGTTGTTCGTGGCCTGCAAGAGCCTGCGGCGGGCACGCGACGAGGTGCGCGCCCAGCTCGAGGAGTCACTGACGCTGTTGGGGTGCGACAGCTTCGACCTGTACCAGCTCCACGCCGTCACCGACCTCGCCGAGCTGGACGCACGTGCCGGAGCGGTCGAGGCGATCATGGCGGCGCGCGACGAGGGCCTGTGCCGCTACGCCGGCATCACGGGGCACGAGCTGACGACACCCGCGGCACAACACGAGGCCCTGCGCCGCTACGACCTCGACACGGTGATGTTCCCGGTCAATCCCCGGCTGTGGGCGGACCCGGACTACCGGCGCGATGCCGAGGCGCTCTTGGAGCTCGCCGCCGCGCGTGACGTGGGCGTCATGGCCATCAAGGCGGTGGCGGCCCGGCCGTGGGGAAGCGGGAAGCGCGCCACCACCACGTGGTACGAGGCGTACACCGATGACGAAGGCGTCGAGCGCGGCGTGCGCTTCGTGTTGTCGGTCCCGGGTGTGCACGCGCTGTGCACGCCGAGCGACCTCGGCCTCGCGTCACGCGTGATCGACGTGGCGGCGCGCTTCGCTCCCATGGAGGACGACGAGCTCGTGGCGGCATCGGCGTCGGTGGCGCAGGAGCAGCACATCTTCCCGATGCCGCGCGGCTGAGGTGGACGGCGGCGCGTTCGGGGACGGAGGGCTCATCCGGGCGACTCGGTCGTCCTGAGATCAGCCAGACGGGGGAAGGCGCGTAGGCGGCCCA
>DATGKD010000174.1:0-11676 GCA_035294855.1 Acidimicrobiales bacterium | reverse complement strand
ACCCGGGCGGGTTCGGGCGCCCCGGCCCCTCCGCAAGCCGGGCGGACAATTCTCGTGGCCACTGCCCTGTTGGCCGTTCAGGTCTGCTGGGCTTCCGGTCTGCAGGGCTGTCCGGCCTCGAGACGCCGGCTGCGCGCCGTGCCGCTGCAGGTCGCGGTCCCCGCTGGTGACACACCCCTCGGGCATCCTGTGACCCGTGCCGCCGCTGCGCCTCCTCGACCCCGCCCGCTCGCAGCGGGGCGACTCGGTGCTCGACCGCCTGCGCGGTGACGGCGAACGGCCCGTGGTCGACCCGGGCCTCGCGGGGGGCCTGCGGGATTGGCTGGAAGTCGGTCTGGCGGAGCGGCTCGGTCCTCTCTCCGACGACCGCCCGGTCCGGGTGACCAAGGAGAGGCTCAACCAGGTCCTGGTGTGCGAGGCCCATCTGGCGGCGTCCCAGGAGGGACCGCGTCCGGTGACGATGGAGCTGGCCCGGGGCAGCCTCGTCGACGCGGCATTCCGGCACTGGATCACGGTGGGGCGGTCCGACGATCCGTTCGTCGACGCGCTGGCTGCGCTCGACGTGGCCGGTGACCAGGCCGACGTCGTGGCCTTCGTGGAAGGTCTGCACGCGTCCGAACGCGCGCAGCTCGCCGCTGATGTCGCCCACCATGCACACTCGATCGCGTCCGGGTGGCCGCTGGTCAGCCACAGATGGCTTCCCCGCACTCAGGAAAGGATCGAAGTCCCCCTGGTGGGTGGGCGCGTGATCCTCACGGCCGTCGTCGATCTGCTCCTCGGCGCACCCGCCGGCGAGCGCGCATCGGTGTGCCTGGTGGAGGTGAAGTCGGGCGCCCGACGGCTCGAACACCGCAGTGACCTTCTCTATTACGCGCTGCTCGAGACCCTGCGCACCGGGGCGCCGCCGTTCAAGGTGGCGACGTACTACACCGCCAGCGGCGACATCGACGACGAGGCGGTCACCGAGGACCTCATCACCGGTGTGCTGGTACGCGTGCTCGAGGGAACTGTGCGCCTGGTCCGTCTGGCCGGCGGGGCCGCCCCGGTGCCGTCGCCCAACCCGCTGTGCGCGTGGTGCGTCGGCCTTCCGCGCTGCCTCCCCGGTCAGGGCCGGGCGGGGACATCGATCCCGCGCCGCGGTCGGCTCGAGGACGGCGAAGAGAGCGCGCACCGGGCGCCCCCGGCGGTGTCCGTGCGTGGCGCAGGGTGATGCGGTGACCGGTGCGATGAACGTGCACGTCGTCACCCGGCCAGCCCCGGACGCGGGGTGCGGGCTCGCGGTGACCTTGCCCCGCTCGGCGTCGGTCACCGAGGCGCTGCTGGCCCTTCCGCCCGAGCGGGCGCTCGACGGCGCGACTGCGCTGGCGGGATGGCTGCGCGGCGAGCTCGCCGCCCTCGCCGCTGAACTGCCTCCAGGTCCCGGGCTCAGCATCGACGCGTGGCGGCTCTTGTCTGCGCTCCGCCACCCAGAACACAGCAGCGTGTCCGCTGACGACTCGTTTGTACCCTCCCCGCGTATCTGCCGCCGGGCCGTCGGGATCGCGGCCGTCAGCCGCTGTGTGCGCGGGTGGTCGCGCTCCCCTGCATCGGCCGTGGCGGAGGTGCTCGCTGCCGCGGCCGACGACGCCACGCGCCAACAGGCACCCGATCCGAACGGGCCGCCGTGGTGGGCGGCGTGGTACCTCCAATTGCCGTCCGGCGGACGCGCCGCCGTGGCTGCTGAAGCGGTGACGTGGGCGACGCAGCTCTTCAGCGCCTTCGAATGGGATCGCTTCGATCGGCCGCCGGTGATCGGCGGACGTGACGACTGGTGGCGAACGGCCGGTGGTCGTCTCGCGCTGCAAGGACGCGTCGAGGTGCGGGCGCAACTCGACGGCACGACGGCATTCGCCGTCGTGGCTCACGGATGGTCTGACACCTACTGGCGTACCCGCCTCGGCTTCCCCGCGCTCGTGTCCTTGCTGGCCCGAGGTGAGCGCGCGGTACCGGGTCGCGTGGTGGGGATCTGGCCGGCGAGTGGCCAGATCCGCGTCCTGCCCGTCGACATCCCGATATTGCGGCAGGTTGCCGACTCGGTGCTGGCCGCCGCCGCCACCCTGGTCGACGCCCGGCTCGAGTCGGCCTCGGGCGCGCCACGGCCCAGGCGAGGAGCAGGCGGCCACAAGCCTCGCGACACGTGAACACGGCGCCTCGCTGATCCGTAGTGAGGCGTGGTCGGCGGGGGGCGCCGGCCACGCAGGACGGCCCGGGTGCGCGGCGTGTGCTCGGGCGATCACACGGTCGCGTCGTTCGCGCGCGCCCACATGCATCGGTCCCAGATCTCGACGAGGTGTCCCGTGAACATCGCTTCGACCATGTTGGCCAACCGCACCGCAGTCCCCGTCGCCCGCACGTCGTACGACCCGCGCGGCGTCCTTCGTTCGGTGACCGTGTTCGGGCTGTTGGGCATCGCGCTCATCCACCTTCTCGACCTTCCCGGCACGATCGGGCCCGCACCCATGCAGGGGATGCTCTACATCGCCCTCGTCGTCACCTGCCTCGCTGCCGCGGTGGCTTTCCTGCACGCCACCTCGTGGTTGCGGTGGATGGTCGTGGCCACCATCGGTACCGCGCCGTTCGTGACGTACATCCTCACGCGCACGGTGGGGCTTCCCTTCGACCACGCCGACGTCGGCAATTGGGGAGACCAGTTGGGTGTGGCCGCGCTGTTCGTGGAGAGCATCGTCGTCCTCACCGCCCTCTACGCGCTGTGGCTCGAACGCGACCAGCGGCCGCGGCGTCCCCTCGGGCGGCGCTGACCGCCGGCCCGTCCGACCCGGCGATCAGCGAATCGCCGTCACGTGTCAGAGCCGAGCGCACGCCGCGACCGCAGCCTGCGCGGCGCGCCGCGCCCCGAGCGAGGAATCGCGGCCCAGGCGCACGAGATGCGGAAGGCGCCTCGGGTGGGTCACCACGAAGCGCGCCGCCCTCCATCCGCTCGAGCGGCCGTCGGGTTGCAGCATGGCGAAGATCGCCTGGTCCACCAGCCCGTCGCTCGGGCGGTCGCTGACCGCGCGGAAGGCCGACCACGGCAACGACCGCTCGGTGCACACCTCGGCCACCGCGGCGGTCTCCATGTCGACGGCCACGACCCCATCGGCGCGCAGGGCATCCAGCCGCGCGTCGTCGGTGATGAGCTCGTGCGACGTGGCGATGACGCCGGCCGGCTCGACCCCGGGGATCGGCTCCGGGTGGAACCGCCGGCCTGACCCGCGGTCGATGACGGTCTCGGGAACGAGCACGGTGCCGATGGCGGTCTGAGGGTCGAGGCCACCGGCGATCCCGCTCACGAGCACGAAGTCGGGCGCCTGCGCGTCGAGGAGCTGGATGGTGTTCCGAGCGGCGATCGTCGGCCCCACGCCGATGGGCGCCGCGACGACCGACACGTCGCCCACCCACGCCAGCTGCACGGTCACGCCCCGCTCCGCGGAGCGGCGGGCGCCGAGGGCTCGCACGACCGGGCGGAGCTCCATCCGCATCGGCGCCACGATGAGCACGCGACGCCGCGGGGCGCGCATGGTCACGGCCCGACGGGCTCGGCCCCCGATCCGTCGCCGACTGGGTGGCACGACGGCGGCGGCACGTCCAAGGCCGGGTTGCGGGTGAAGAATCCCACCGGCACGAGGCTGAAGCCGGCGTACTCCACGGGCATCACGGGCCAGTCCTCGGGCCGTGGGACGTGGGAGACACCGAACGTGTACCAGACGACGACGTCGGTGTCGACGAGCGCGCGATCCCGCGCGCTCCAACGCGGCAGCCCGTCGCCCCCGGCGTGCTGGTTCGGGTGGTCGCCCGCGGCGCGCCGCTCGTCGGGCGAGTAACGGGTGACCCACAGGTTGCGGGTGGCGAACCCGGCCCGGCGGGCCACGCTCGAGCTGGCGTCGGCGAGCAGCGTGGGCGTTGAACCAGGCACCAGTTTGTAGCCGACCGGTTGTCCGAGTCGGTTCGTGACGCGCGGGTTCACGACCTTCCAGACCCGGCTCTTCGCCGGGTCGACCACGCGGCGGGCCTCGAGCTCGGAACGCAGCGGGGTCTCCACCGCTTCGAACGCGTTCGCCCAGGGATTGTCGGGCCCGGCCGGCGCCGACACGACGTCCGATTCCACGACGGTGTTGGAGTCCCCGTCCACCTCCACGTCGAGGCGCACGTTGAACAGGTGCTGGTGCAGAGGTGCGGCCAGTTGCGGGGCGACCAGGCGGGCGAAGCGCGGCCGGTCACCGGGCTCCACCGCCATCGTCGACAGGATGCCGGTCAGCTTGACCTCGAGCTGGATGGTGCCGTCCAGGTAGAAGTACCAGTAGAAGCCGTAGTCGTAGTTGCCGACGGTGGCGATCGAGCTCACCACCAGGCGGCGCGATCGTCGCACCTCGGTGCGGCCGGAGCGGCCGTCGTGATGCTTCCACAGGATGCCGTAGTCCTCCTCGTGGATGCAGACGACGTTCTTCACCGTGTACGGCTGGCCGCGCTCGTTGCAGAAGACGGCGTCGAGGTAGTGGATCGTGCCCAGGCAGTCGCAGCCGAGCTCGAGCGAGTTCGCCAGCCGCCCGAGCCCCCACTCGCCCACGTCGAACGCGTTCTTCCAGCCGTGCATCGGCCCCGGGTCGCCGTAGGGGACGACCATCTCGCTCACCGACGCCCGGTAGACGAGCGGCCGCACACGCCCTTCGTCCTCGTAGCCGATCTGGCGCAGGACGAGCCCCTCGATGGGATCCATCGACACCCGCAGGGACCACCGCTGCCAACGCACCAGGTCGCCCTGCACGGCGAAGCTCGGGCCCTCGGGTTGGACGATCTCGAGCGGCCGCAGGTCGGTGCGCAGCGGGCCCACGTCCTCGGGGTAGTAACTGCCGGGCTCGGGCGGCAGGGGCACGACCCCGGTGTCGACCACCTCGAGGACGGTGCCGCGCCCCATGTCGACGAAGCCGATGACGCCTTCCACCGGGCGGGCGTAGCCGTTGTCGGCTTCGTCGGTCCGCACGTAGCAGAGGCAGCGGCAGATCCGGCGGTCGTGCTCGTGGTCGAGGCCGAAAGACCCCGCCGGCCACGGGTCGATCTGCACACTGTCGAGGTCCTCGATGCCGCGCTTGCGCATGGCCGCCTGCCAGCCCGGGTCCTCCTTGAGCACCAGGATGGCGGTGAGCGACTCCTCGAACAGGAGCCCGGGACGGGCATCGGCGACCTCGGTCACCGATCGCACCTCACCGGTCGTCACCGACACCTCGACCTCCAGGACACGCGCCTCGGGGCCGGGCACTACGACGAGTCGAGCCCGCCGCTCGCCGCCCCGGCCGGGCACGTACGTCCGCACGTCGTCCTTGGGGGGTTCGGCCAGGCCGACGTAGGCGAAGCGGGCCCCGTCGTGGAACGCGTCGGTCGCCTTGAAGGCGGCCACCGCGGTGGCGATCTCCTCGGCAGACAACGGCGCCAGGGGATGGGCGCTCGCGGTGGCTGCTGCCGTCGTCGTCGTTTGCGCCACGCCGTCCCCCGTTCGGTGCCCGGCGCACGCCGGGCGGTGCTCGGACGATGTCACGGTACGGCCGGCTCGGGTCACACGGCAACCGAGCTGGGCGTCTCGGTCAGGCGAGCGACTTCCGATAGACGAAGAACACGCGGCTGATGGTGGCCCCCACGCCGGCGTACGGGCGGATGGGCCCGACCCAGGCGACTTCGACGCGTCGTCGCCCGGATGCCCGTATGCGGTGCAGCGCGCCGATGAGAACCGGCCGCCCGGCGCCCTTCCCCCAGAGGTCACCGCGCACGGCCACCGGCCCCAGGAACCCGGCGCGGTTCACGTCGTACGCACAGATCGCCGTGATGCCGTCGGTGTCGCGCCCGATGACGAGGCTGGAATGGTCGAGGGCGCGCAGGGCCTCGGGCGTCCAATTGGGCCAGTGCCGCTCCATCCACTCGGTGACCTCGGCCCGCTCGGCCTGGGTGGCGGGTTCGTGGCCGCCGGGATCGGGGGGCAACGCGTCGAGGTCGACCGCCATGTTGAAGTTGGCGTCGGCGCGCTGGTAGCGCTCGCGTTCGAGGAGGCACAGCATCGCCGTCGCCGTCGTCTCCACGCCCGGATAGAGGTAGTACGGCGGGTCAGCTCCCACCTGCACCGACGTCGCTCCGCCCGCGCGCAGGTCTTCCTCGGCGGCCCGCAGGAGCGCCACGCCGTGTCCCCGCCGCCGCACGGCGGGGACCACGCCCATGACGCGGACGTAACCGGCGTCGCCCGTGCGTGCGCTGGCCACGAACCCGACCTGCGGGTCACCGCGCACGACGGCCGGTTGGTCCTCGCTGAACAGGCTCTCGGCGAGCTCGGCGGGACTCGGCGAGTCGGGCACCGAGCGTCGGGCGAGGTCCGCCACCACGTCGATGTCGGCGGCGTCGAATCGCGGAAATCCGGCTGAGGAGGGCATGGAAGGTCAAGACGCCCGTGGCGGGCGCGTCGCGGCCGAGGGTACCGGGCGGGATCCGCCCCATTCCTTGGCTCCGGCAAACGATTCGGGCGGTCGATTCCCAGGCGAGCTGACCTGGGAGTCGACGAGCTGCCGTCCGTCCGCCCCCGTACGCGACGACGGCCCGGCACGTCCGTCCAGCGCGACGGCAGTCCGCCCGACGCTCCGGTGGTGTCGAAAGCGGTTCGCCGATCCTGCAGCAGGCCAAGACCGAGGCGACCGGGAGGTAGGGGAGCGCAGCGGATCGGTGGCCCCTCCCCGGGCGACCAGTAACGCCAGGAAGAATCGAGATAACACAGATTTATGTTATCTCCGTGATTAGTGTATCTTGTGGTCGATGCCGACCGACGCCGAGATCACCTTCGCTGACCACATGGGCCGCTACTACGCCCGCCGCTACGCCTTCCCGCCCATGGTCGGGCGGCTCATGGGCTATCTCGCCGTCTGCGACCCACCCGAGCAGACCATCGCCGAGCTGGCCGAAGCGCTGCTCGCCAGCCGCAGCGCGATCGCCGGTGCGGTCAAGACCCTGGAGACGATGCGGGCGGTCAGGCGCACGCGGATCGCGGGCGAACGTATGGACCGGGTGTGCCTCGACCTCAGCTCGCCGCAGTCGATGGGGATGGACATCACCGAGTACGAGGAGCTGGGCGAGTTGGCCCGCGAGGGACTCGAGGTGCTCCGGGACGCTCCACCGGACCGGCGCGCCGTGCTGTTGGAGATCTCGGCGTTCGCCGATTTCCTGCTGGAGCAGATGCCCGTCTTCGAGCAGGAATGGAAGTCCCGCCGGGCGGCGCTCGTCGAGGCCGGGGAACTGCCCGAGCAGCCACGATCGGGACGCCCCCGATGAGCAGCGCGCGTCCCCCGGGCATCCTCGCCCGGGGGCTCTCGAAGCGCTTCGCCGGGCACACCGTGCTCGACGGCATCGACATCACGGTCGAAGAAGGCACCGTCTTTGCTCTGCTCGGGCCCAATGGCGCCGGCAAGACGACGATGGTCCAGATCATGTCCACGCTGCTCCTCCCGGACGCGGGCCGCGTGTGGGTGGCTGGCCACGACGTGCTGGCCGATGCGGACGCCGTGCGCGGCGCCATCGGCGTGACGGGCCAGTTCTCGGCGTTCGACGAGCTCATGACCGGCGAAGAGAACCTGCGCCTCATGGCCGATCTCAACCACCTCGACCGCGTCGTCGGTCGAGCACGGATCAGCGAGCTGCTCGAACGCTTCGACCTGACCGACGCGGCCCGGAAGCCGGCCGCCACGTACTCAGGCGGGATGCGCCGGAGGCTGGACCTGGCGATGACCCTCGTCGGATCCCC
This sequence comes from Acidimicrobiales bacterium, assembly GCA_035294855.1. Lineage (GTDB taxonomy): Bacteria > Actinomycetota > Acidimicrobiia > Acidimicrobiales > UBA8190 > DATGKD01. The sequence goes on along the minus strand of DATGKD010000174.1, from coordinate 3,869 downwards.
GGAGGTGATCTTCCTCGACGAGCCCACCACGGGGCTCGACCCGCGCAGTCGGCACACCATGTGGGACAGCATTCGGGGCCTTGTGCGAAACGGTGTGACCATCTTTCTCACGACCCAGTACTTGGAAGAGGCTGACGAGCTGGCCGATCGCATCGCCGTTCTCGACCACGGCCGGATCGTCGCCGAGGGAACGCCCGACGAACTGAAGCGGCGCATCCCGGGAGGACATGTCCGTCTGCAGTTCGCCACGCCCGACGCGCTGCGGGCGGCGGCGGGCCTCTTCGACGGCTCGGCCGACGACGTCGACAAGCTCGTCCTCCAGGTTCCGAGCGACGGCACCGTGTCCTCGTTGCGGAAGGTGCTCGACCGGCTCGACGGCGCGGACATCGAGATCGAGCACCTGTCGATCCACACCCCCGACCTCGACGACGTGTTCTTCGCCGTGACGGGCCATGCCACGGCGCTGGCGGAGGTGTTGTCATGACCACGTTCGCTCTCACGGTCAGCGATTCCGCCACCATGCTGCGACGAGGCCTCCGGCGCCTGGTGCGCTACCCGTCCATGACGGTGCTGCTGGTCGGCATGCCGATCGTGTTCCTCTTGCTGTTCGTGTACGTGTTCGGCGGCCAGCTCGGTCACGGACTGGAGCCGGCGCTCACCGGCGGACATTCGGGTCGCGCCGGGTACGTGAACTACGTCGCCCCGGGCATCTTGCTCATCACGGTGGCCGCCGCGGTCCAGGGCACGGCGGTCACGGTGGCGATGGACATGACGGGGGGGATCATCGACCGCTTCCGCACGATGGCGATCGCCCGTTCCGCCGTGCTCACCGGCCACGTCCTGGCCAGCATGATCCAGACCCTGGCCAGCCTGGGCGTCGTCCTCGGCGTGGCGGTGGCCATGGGTTTCCGCCCCACCGCCGACGCAGCCGCGTGGCTCGCCACCGTCGGCATCCTCGCCCTGTTCGCCCTGGCCCTCATCTGGCTGGCCACCGCGCTCGGGCTGGCGGCGAAGAGTGTCGAGACCGCCAGCAACACACCGATGTTCCTGACGTTGCTGCCGTTCCTGGGCAGTGGCTTCGTTCCGACCGGGACCATGCCGACCGGGCTCCGCCAGTTCGCCGAGTTTCAACCCTTCACGTCGGTGACCACGACAGTGCGAGGATTGCTCGCCGGCGCCCCAATCGGGGACAACGCCCTGGCCGCGGTGGCGTGGAGTGTCGGCATCGCACTGACGTGCTACCTCTGGGCGCTGCACCTCTACCGCAATCGCCGGCGCGCCTGAGCATTCGGAGCGTGCCGGGGTCTTCCTACGACCACTCGGGTCAGGGATGTCCCCGATAACAACGCGCGGACGCGGCGTCTTAGGCTGAGGACGTGATCGAGGCCCGTGGGCTCTCCAAGCGGTTCGGCGACGTGATCGCCGTCGACGATCTGTCATTCGACGTGCGCCCGGGTGCAGTGACCGGGTTCCTCGGGCCGAATGGCTCCGGCAAGTCCACCACGATGCGGATGATCATGGGTCTCGACTGGCCCGCGTCGGGCACCGTCACCGTGTCGGGGCGCCGCTACCACGATCTGCCTTGGCCGCTGCGTGAGGTCGGCGGCCTCCTGGAAGCGAAGGCGATCCACCCCGGCCGGTCCGCACGTGCGCACCTGCTCACCCTCGCCCGGAGCAACGCCATCCCGAAAGCGCGCGTCGACGAGGTGCTCGAGCTCGTGGGACTCACCGCGGTGGCACGCAAGCGGGCGGGCAAGTTCTCGCTGGGCATGGGCCAGCGATTGGGCATCGCCTCCGCGCTGCTCGGCGACCCGGGGGTGCTGCTCTTCGACGAGCCTGTGAACGGCCTCGATCCCGAGGGCATCCGCTGGGTGCGCACACTCTGCAAGAAGCTGGCGGCCGAAGGCCGAACGGTGTTCGTGTCGAGCCACCTCATGGCCGAGATGGCGCTCACGGCCGACCACCTCGTCGTCATCGGCAAGGGCAAGCTCATCGCCGAGACGTCGGTCGCCGACTTCGTGGCGCGCAGCTCGCGTCAGTCGGTCAAAGTCCGCACACCGTCCTCGCACCAACTTTCCGACGCCGTGACCGACGCCGGCGGGACGGTCATCTCCGACCCGGACGGGTCGATGACGATCACCGGTATGTCGGCCCCGGAGGTGGGCGCGCTCGCCGCGTCGTCGGGCATCGTCTTGCACGAGCTGACACCGGTTGCCTCACTGGAGGACGCGTTCATGGAGTTGACCGACGAGTCCGTCGAGTTCCGAGGCGGATCATGACCGCGGCGCTCGAGGTGCCCGGGCGCATGCAGCTTGCGGTGCCTTCCCGCCGGGTGGGCCTTCGAGGGGCGATGGCGGCCGAGTGGACCAAGCTGTGGTCGGTGCGGTCCACCATGTGGACGTTGGTCGCCATGAGCGTCGCGGTGATCGGCTTGTGCGCCATCAGCACCGGGACGGTCAGCGCCTCCGACATCATCGACGACCCCACCCGCCGCAGCTTGATCGGCGTCTTCCTGGGTCAGCTCATCTTCGGCGTCTTGGGTGTCCTGGTCATGAGCGCGGAGTACGGCACCGGCACGATCCGCGCCACCCTGTCGGCCGTCCCGCGCCGCAGCGTGGTGCTCGGGGCCAAGGTCGTGGTCTTCGGCATCGTCGCGGTGATCGTGAGTGAGATCCTCACCTTCAGCGCCTTCGGCGTCGGCCAGGCCATCCTGTCGGCCAAGCACACCGTCGGGCCGTCGGCGAAGATCCTGCAGCACGCCCAGCAACTCGGCGTACCCGTGCCCCGTCAACTTCCCGCCTCGTTCTTCTCAGGCTCCGCGTCGCTGGGGCAGCCCGACGTCCTGCGGGCGGTCGTGGGTGCCGGCCTCTATCTCGCCGTGCTCGGACTGCTGGCGCTCGGCCTGGCCACTGTCATCCGGCACACGGCTGGGGCCATTGCGGCCTTCGTCGGCGTGGTACTGGTCCTGCCGCTTATCGTCCAGGCCCTGCCGACGTCGATCAGCAACGCCGTGGCCCGCTACCTGCCCGCCAACATCGGACTCGTGATGTTCTCCACCCACGGTGTGCCCGACCGGATCGGGCCCGCGTTCAGTCCATGGGCCGGCTTCGGTTTGCTCGTGCTGTACGCCGTGGCGATCCTGGGCCTCGGGTGCTGGGTCCTCGTGCGCCGCGACGCTTGAGGCGCTGCACGGCGACGAAAGGGCTTCCGCTCGGCGCCTGACGGGTGCTATCGCCCGTTTCGCTCGCGGTGGCTGCACCCCGGCCAGCAACAAGGCCGACGCTGGCCTTCTTCGAGTTCTTCTTGCGTCCGCCGTATGCGGCGCTCTCGGGTCATCTCTTGCTTGGCATCTTCGACCCAGCAGATGAACTCGTTGCGAGCGAGGGGCGTGATGTCCTTCCAGGCGCCGAGCGCGGTGGGATTGGCGATGAGCGCCGCGCGCAAGTCCCGGGGGAGGTCGTGCACGACTCCGCCCGGCACCCGCGTGCTGCCCACCGCGCCAGGGTACCCGCACCGCGGCGCCATCGGCGGGCCATCAGAACCCCGGTGTTCGAGCGGTTCGGAAGGCCCCGAAACCATCCGTCGGGGCGCACCTCGACGCGAGTGTTGATCGTTGAGCGAGCAGCCCAAGGCGTTTCGTCAGGTGGCGGCGCGACGACAGGGGTCGGAGGGCAGTGGACGCATCGTGCGCTGCACAGCCTGTCAATCGCATCTGCAGGCCTTCTGGTCCCCGCGGTGCGGGTGTCGGTATGGTCCGAGAAGTGAACGCGGACGACGCGGGTGTGCGGCGGGCGGCCACCGGTGGCCGGGCAGAGAGCCTGCGGGGGCTCATCGCCCGCAAGGCGGCGGAATTGATCCGCAGTGACCCC
>DATGKD010000173.1:0-4910 GCA_035294855.1 Acidimicrobiales bacterium | reverse complement strand
CCGGGGTCCGGGGCGCGACCCGCGGCGCAGCCGCGGCATCCCGGGGCGCGCCGGCACGCGCGCGCTGGCGCGCGGCGCGGAGATGTCGGCGGCGGATGAAATGGCGGACGTCGGCGACCTGCCCATCGACGAGTTGCAGCGCCTCGTCGTGCGGCTCGAGACCGAGATGCGCCAGGCCGCCGCCGAGCTCCGTTACGAAGAGGCCGCGCTCCTGCGCGACGACATCGCCGAGCTGCGGTTGGCGCTCGTCGAAGCCACCGACGCGACGCCCGTGCTGGCCGCGGCCACGTCAGCCCCGGTCGCAGCGACGTCCGCGGCCACCGGCGGCACACCGACCGGCACACCGACCGGCACACCGACCGGCACCCCGCCGGTTCCGTCGGCGAATTGACACAGAACCAAGCCGCCGTGGGCCCTCGCGGCCCCCGGTAACCTCACGCCGATGGCCGACCGGCTCGTCGTTCGCGGTGCCCGAGAGCACAACCTGCGCGACATCTCGCTCGACCTGCCGCGCGACGAGCTCATCGTCTTCACGGGCTTGTCGGGGTCAGGGAAGTCGTCGCTGGCGTTCGACACCATCTACGCCGAGGGCCAGCGGCGGTATGTCGAATCGCTGTCCGCGTACGCTCGTCAGTTCCTCGGGCAGATGGACAAGCCCGACGTCGACTTCATCGAGGGGCTGTCGCCCGCCATCTCGATCGACCAGAAGTCGGCGAGCCGCAACCCCCGGTCCACCGTGGGGACCGTCACCGAGATCTACGACTACCTGCGGCTGCTCTACGCGCGCGTGGGCCACCCGCACTGCCCGAACTGCGGGCGGCCCGTGGCCCGCCAGACCCCGCAGCAGATCGTGGACCGCGTCCTCGACCTGCCCGACGGGACCCGCTTCCAGGTCCTTGCCCCCGTGGTGCGGGGCCGCAAGGGGGAGTACGAGGCCCTCCTCGACGACCTGGCCAAGCAGGGCTTCGCCCGCGTGCGCGTGGACGGCGAGGTGGTCGAGCTGTCCGAGCGCTCGGCGGTCGGTTTGGCGCGCTACGAGCAGCACACCATCGAGGTCGTCGTCGACCGTCTGGTGCGGCGCGACGACATCCGCCAGCGGCTGACCGAGTCCATGGAGACCGCCCTGCGCCTCGCCGACGGCGTGGCGGAGATCGGGGTCATCGCCGAGGACGGCACCGAGGACCTCATCACCTTCTCCGAGCACCTGGCGTGCACGTTCTGCGGGTTGTCGTTCGACGAGCCGGCTCCCCGCAACTTCTCGTTCAACTCGCCGTACGGGGCGTGCCCGGCGTGCGACGGTCTCGGCACCCAGTTCGAGGTCGATCCCGACCTCGTGGTCCCCGACCCGACGAGGTCCATCGCCGACGGGGCCCTCTCGCCGTGGACCGGGGGCCACAGCCGGTGGTTCGACCGCATGCTCGAGGCGGTGGCCGACGAGTACGGGTTCTCGACGAAGACGGCATGGCAGAAGCTGCGCGCCAAGGACCGCAAGGTCGTGCTGTACGGGGCGGGCCAGAAGCAGGTGCACCTGCGCTACCGCAACCGCTACGGACGCCAGCGATCGTTCGCTTCGCGGTACGAGGGTGTCGTGCCGTGGCTCCAGCGTCGCCACCGTGAGTCCGATTCGGACTCGGTACGAGAATGGGCCTCCTCCTTCATGCGCGAAGTCCCCTGCTCGGAGTGCCACGGAGCGCGCCTCAAGCCGGAGTCGCTCGCGTACACGGTGGGGGACCGAAACATCTACGAGCTGTGCAGCCTGTCGATCACCCGCGCCGCTCAAGTGGTCGACGGCCTCGAGCTGACCGAGCGCGAGCACCTCATCGCCGACCGCGTGCTGCGCGAGGTGCGCGCCCGGCTGCGGTTCCTGCTCGACGTGGGCCTCGACTACCTGTCGCTGGCGCGCGCCACCTCCACGCTGTCGGGGGGCGAAGCCCAGCGCATCCGGCTGGCCAGCCAGATCGGCTCGGGCCTCGTGGGCGTGCTGTACGTCCTGGACGAACCGTCGATCGGGCTGCACCAACGGGACAACCGCCGCCTGCTCGACACGCTGGTGCGGCTGCGCGACCTCGGCAACACCGTCATCGTGGTCGAACACGACGAGGAGACCATCCGGGCCGCCGACCATGTGGTGGACATCGGGCCCGGGGCCGGGGAGCACGGCGGCGCGATCGTCTACAGCGGCCCCGTCCCCGGGCTGCTCGACAGCGCCGCGTCGATCACCGGGCGGTACCTGACGGGCGAGCGCTCCATCCCGGTGCCGGACAAGCGGCGCCCCGGTTCGGGCGACCAGCTCGTCGTGCGCGGGGCGCGCGAGCACAACCTGCAGGGCATCGACGTGGCGTTCCCGCTCGGGTGCCTGGTGGCCGTGACCGGGGTGTCGGGGTCGGGCAAGTCCACCTTGGTGAACGACATCCTCCTGCAGTCCATGCTCGGTCGGGTGCACCGGGCGCGCACCACCCCCGGCCAGCACAGCGCCATCGACGGCGTGGGACAGGTCGACAAGGTGGTGGCCATCGACCAGTCGCCCATCGGGCGCACGCCGCGTTCCAACCCGGCCACGTACACCGGGCTGTTCGACCACGTGCGCCGGCTGTTCAGCCAGACGCCGGAGGCGAAGGTGCGTGGCTACCTGCCCGGGCGCTTTTCGTTCAACGTGCGCGGCGGCCGCTGCGAGGGGTGCGCGGGCGACGGCACGATCAAGATCGAGATGCACTTCCTCCCCGACGTGTACGTGCCCTGCGAGGTGTGCAACGGCGCCCGCTACAACCGCGAGACGCTCGAGGTGACGTTCAAGGGCAAGAACATCGCGGACGTCCTCGACATGTCGTGCGAGGAGGCGCTCGAGTACTTCGCCAACCAGCCCACGATCGCCCGTCACCTGCAGACGCTCGTCGACGTGGGCCTCGGTTACATCCGCCTCGGCCAGCCCGCGCCGACGCTGTCGGGCGGCGAGGCGCAGCGAGTCAAGCTGTCGTCGGAGCTGTCGCGCCGGCCCACCGGCCACACCCTCTACGTGCTCGACGAGCCCACCACCGGATTGCACTTCGACGACGTCCGCAAGCTCCTCGAGGTGCTCTCACGCCTCGTCGACCAGGGCAACACCGTCATCGTGATCGAGCACAACCTCGACGTGGTGAAGACCGCCGACTGGATCGTCGACCTCGGACCCGAGGGCGGCGAACGCGGCGGGCGCGTGGTGGCCGAGGGCACGCCCGAGCACGTGGCCGCGCACAAGTCGAGCTACACCGGCCAGGTGCTCGTACCCGTGTTGCAGCGCGCCGGCCACGTCCCGGCGCGCCGGACGACGCGGACCACACGCGCTCGGTCGAAGCCCGAAGTGAAGGGGAACGGAGCGTCGCGCGCCGCACGGTCGGTGAGTGCGAACGGGCGGGTGAAGCGCACGGCGGCGGCCGGTGCCGGCTCCGGCGGGTCGCGGGCCAAGCGCGCCGGCGCGTCGGGCCCGCCTCGCCGGCGGCGGGCGGGCTGATGGCGCGCACGCGCCCGGGCTGATGCCCGTCGTCCGCCGCGACTGGGTGCTGCGCTGGCTCGCTCTCTACGAGAACGCCTGGCGCACGCCGGGCACCGTGGCGTTGGCCGAGTTGTTCACGCCCACGGTCACCTATCTGGCCTCACCGTGGTCCGAGCCGGTCCGGGGCCTCGACGAGCTGGCGCTCATGTGGGAGGCGGAACGGGCCGACGGGGAAGAGTTCACGATGTCGAGCGAGGTGCTCGCCGTGGATGCCGACACCGCGGTGGTGCGGGTCGACGTCGACTACGAGCGCCCGGAGCCGTCGCTGTGGCGCAACCTGTGGGTGGTGCGCTTCGCCGCGGGCGGCCGGTGTGCGGCCTTCGAGGAATGGCCGTTCGCGCCCGGCCAGTACGACGGCCACGCGGCGCCCGAGGAGCCTGCCCGCTAGCCGATCCCCGGGGCCGATCTCAGGGGCGGGGTCTCAGGGGCGGGGTCTCAGGGGCGCGATCTCACGTGATGGCGAGCATGCGCTCGAGCGCCTGCCCCGCCCACGCCGCAGTCTCCTCGCCCACGATGATCCGGTTGACGACGGTGCCGTCGACCAACGACTCGAGCACCCACGCCAGGTGCGCGGCGTCGATGCGGAACATCGTCGAGCACGGGCAGACGAGGGGGTCGAGGGACACGACGGTCTTGTCCGGGTGCTCGTCGCCGAGGCGCTTCACCAGGTGGATCTCGGTGCCCACTCCCAGCACCGTCCCGGCCGGGGCTTCGTCGACCACGCGGATGATGAAGTCGGTCGAACCGACGTGGTCGGCCATCTCCACGACGTCGCGGGCGCACTCCGGGTGCACCACCACGACGCCGTCGGGGTGGTGGGCGCGAAATTCGTGGACGTGTTCCGGCCGGAAGCGCTGGTGCACCGAGCAGTGGCCCTGCCACAACAGCAGCGTCGCCTCCTTGACGTCGGCTTCCGTGAGGCCGCCGAGCTCGAGGCGGGGGTTCCACACCCGCATGTCGGCTTCTGTCCACCCGAGTTGGTAGCCGGTGTTGCGGCCGAGGTGCTGGTCGGGGAAGAACAGCACTTTGTCTCCCTGGGCGCGGCCGAGATGGTCGGGGTCGAGGGCCCAGCTGAGCACGGCGCGGGCGTTCGAGGACGTGCACACCGCGCCGCCGCGCCGCCCCACGAATGCCTTCAGGGCCGCCGACGAGTTCATGTAGGTGACGGGCACGATGCGCTCGACGTCGGTCACCGCTGCGAGGGCCTCCCAGGCCTCCTCCACCGCGTCGAGGTCGGCCATGTCGGCCATGGAGCATCCCGCGTTGAGATCGGGGAGGATCACTTGCTGGTGCGCGGCCGTCAGGATGTCCGCCGACTCCGCCATGAAGTGCACGCCGCAGAACACCACGTAGTCGGCGTCGCGGCGGTCGGCGGCGATGC
>DATGKD010000172.1:0-5880 GCA_035294855.1 Acidimicrobiales bacterium | reverse complement strand
AGCAGTACTACTGGCACCGCTTCTACTCGCACCAGCCCGACCTCAACTACGAGAACTCCGACGTCGTGGAGGCCATGTTCGACGTCGTCCGCTTCTGGCTGGACCGCGGCCTCGACGGGTTCCGTCTCGACGCCGTGCCGTATCTCTTCCAGCGCGACGGCACAACGGGCGAGAACCTGGCCGAGACGCACGCCCTCCTCCGTCAGCTGCGCAAGGAGGTCGACGCCGCGTATCCCAACCGGGTGCTCTTGGCCGAAGCCAACCAGTGGCCCGCCGACCTCGTCGACTACTTCGGCGACGCCGACGAGTGCCACATGTGCTTCCACTTCCCGCTCATGCCCCGGCTCTTCATGTCGGTCCGTCGAGAGCAGCGGTTCCCGGTGACCGAGATCCTCACCCAGACCCCCGACATCCCCGAGTCGTGTCAGTGGGCGATCTTCCTGCGCAACCACGACGAGCTCACCCTCGAGAAGGTGACCGAGGAAGAGCGCGACTACATGGTCACCGAGTACGTGAAGGACCCGCGCATGCGGCGCCACATGGGCATCGGCCGCCGCCTGGCGCCTTTGCTCGACGGCGACCGGCGATTGGCGGAGTTGCTGCACGCCGTGCTGCTGTCGCTGCCGGGCAGTCCCGTCCTCTACTACGGCGACGAGATCTTGATGGGCGACAACGTCTACCTCGGCGACCGCGACTCGGTGCGCACGCCGATGCAGTGGAGTCCGGACCGCAACGGTGGTTTCAGCCGGGCCGATTTCGCCCAGCTCTACCTTCCTCCTCTCATGGACCCGGTGTACGGGTTCGAGGCGGTGAACGTCGAGGCGCAACAGCGCAACCCCAGTTCGTATCTCCACTGGATCCGCAGCCTCCTGCAGACACGCCGCCAGCTCCCGGTGTTCGGGACGGGCACGTTCGAGCTCGTGCCCTGTGCCAATCCGTCGATCCTGGCCTACGTGCGCAGCCCCGACTCCCGCGAGGTGCGGGCGTCGCGCCGAACCGGTCGCGCCGTGCGTGCCACCCGCACCCGCCGCGGCGGACGGCTGGGGCTGCTGGCGCCGTCCACGGAGAATGTCAACCCGGTGCTGTGCGTGCACAACCTGAGCCGGTTCGCCCAGCCTGCGGCGCTGGACCTCACCCGGTGGGCGGGTCGCTCGCCGGTCGAGCTCCTGGGACGGATACCGTTCCCGGCCGTGGGCACCGGAACGTACGCGATCACGCTCGGCCCGTACGGCTTCTACTGGTTCGAGCTGCTCGAGGAGCCCCCGGCCGAGCCGGCGATCCCGGACATCGGCGGCATGTCGTGACGCCGGCGGGCACCGGGGTCATCGGGCTGTCGGACGCGGCGCGCACCGCGCTCGCCGGGATCGTCTCCACCTACGCCGAGCGTCGCTTCGAGGACGCCGGGGGAACATCGCCCGACGGGGTGCGTCTCGTCGACGCCGAGGTGCTCGTTCCCGGGCGCCCGGGCATCGTCGACGTCGTGGCCTACGCAGGCGGGCGGGTCGTGCACGCGCCGCTCGGGCTGCGGGCGCCACAGGACGACGTGCGCTTCACCGGCGACGACGACCCCGTGGTCGGGGTGCTCGAGGACGACGACGGCACGGCGGTCGTCTTCGACGTCATGCGTGACGTCGATCTCGCTGCGCTGTTGCTTCGGATCGTGTCGGGGCACGAGGTCGAGCCGTCGCTCGTGCGGCCGCTCCGGGAGAACCCGTCCTCGATCACCCTCGCGATGGCAGACGCGGTGGCGTTCACCGTCTTCCACGAAGTGCTCGAGGGCCCCCGCCCCGATCTCGAGCTGTTGCTCGCATTGGAAGAGGTCGGCTTCAACCACCTGGCCGCCCCGTTGGCGGTGTGGCGCCGCGGGGGACGCGACTTGGGCGTCGTGCAGGAGTACCTCGCGGGTGCTTCGTCGGGATACGCGCTCGCTCTCACGTCGGTGCGCGATCTCTATGCGTCGGGTGGTCCTCCCGAACTGGCGGGAGGGGACTTCGGCGCCGAGGCGCACCGCCTCGGGACGATGACGGCGCGCATGCACCTCGGTCTGGACAAGGCGTTCGGACGCCGCCCGGGCGACACGCGGCAGTGGGCGCTCGACATCCGCGCCGCGCTGGAAGCGATCGCGCCCGACGAGCTCGAGCGTCCCGATGTCGAGGAGCTGCTCGAAAAGCTGGCCGGGCTGGAGGTGGCGTTCCAGACGATCCGCACCCACGGCGACTTCCACCTGGGACGGACGGTGCGCACCGAGCAGGGCTGGTACGTGGCCGACTTCCGACCGGGCGGCCGGCTCCGCACCGCAAAGACGGCGGTGGACGTTCCGAACACCGGTGACGACGCCTCCTACCGCTCTCCTCTGGCGGACGTCGCCGACATGATGTGGTCCTTCGGGCACGTCGCCAACGTGGCGGCGGCGGAGCGCGACCCGACGGGTCGAGAAGGCCTCGACGAGCTGGCCGACGCGTGGGAGGCCCGCAACCGCCGCGCCTTTCTTGCCGGATACCTGGGCGTGCCGGGCATCAGCGGTCTCGTCGCGCCGCAGCGCGAGGCGCTCGCCGTCGTGACCTCGTCGTTCGAGCTGCTGCGCGCCGAGGTCGAGCTCGCCCGCCGGGCGGCCCGGTGACGCGCGAGCCGACGCGGCGACCGGCGAGCTGACGCGTGCGTCTCGGGATCCTCACCGGCGGGGGCGACTGCCCCGGGCTGAACGCGGTGATCCGCGCGGCGGTGCTGACCGCAGAACTGCGTCACAACGACGAGGTCCTGGGGTACCTGGACGGCTGGAAGGGCGTCCTCGACGGCGCCTACCGGCCGCTCGATGTGCCGGGCTGTCGCGACATCCTCCCCGAGGGCGGCACGATCCTCGGCACGTCGCGCACGAATCCGTTCTCGGTGGACGGTGGGCCCGAGCGCGTCGTGGCCAACCTGCAGGCCGAGCGCGTCGACGCGCTGGTGGCGGTGGGCGGCGAAGACACGCTCGGGGTGGCGCACCGCCTGGCCGACCACGGCGTGCACTGCGTGGGTGTGCCCAAGACGATCGACAACGACCTGTCGGGCACGGAGGTGACGTTCGGGTTCGACACCGCCGTCCAGACCGCCACCGAAGCCATCGACCGCCTGCGCACCACCGCCGAGTCGCACCACCGGGTGATCGTGTGCGAGGTGATGGGCCGGCACGTGGGATGGATCGCCACGCACGCGGGGATCGCCGGGGGCGCGGCCGAGATCCTCGTCCCCGAGGTGCCGTTCGAGCTCGACGACGTGTGCGAGCGCCTCCGCCGCCGACACGCCGGGGGCCAGTTCTCGTCGATCGTGGTGATCTCCGAAGGCGCCCTTCCGGCCGAGGGGCCGACGGCCGACGCGGCGCGAGACGCCACCACGAGTGCGTCGAAGGACCAGTTCGGCCACGCGCGCCTGGGCGGCATCGGGGCGTGGCTGGCCGAGGAGATCGAGGCCCGCACGGGATACGAGGCGCGCGTCACGATCCTCGGGCACATCCAACGCGGCGGCACCCCGTCCGCATTCGACCGCGTCCTCGCCACCCGCTTCGGCGTCGAGGCGGTGGCGGCCGTGCACGACGGGGCCTTCGGGATGATGGTCGCCCTGCAGGCGGGCCAGATCGTCCGCGTCCCCCTCGCCGAGGCGGTGGCGAAGGCGAAGTCGGTCGACCTCGGCCTGTACCGGGACGTGGCGGGCGTGTTCCGCGGCTGACGGCGCACGGCGAGGCCACGGCCGAGCTCGAAACGCCGGGTTCGGAGGCTGGGGCGCCTGGCGCCCGGGGCCGCGCCTCAGGTCAGGCCGGAACCGAGACCTTGAGCTCCTCGGCCGCCTGTTCGGGGGCGACCACGTTGATGAGCACCCCGGTCCCCGCCTCGAAGCCCGCGGTGGTGGTCAGCTTCGGCCACACGTGGACGTGCCAGTGGTAGGGCTCGGGCGCGCGGTAGGGAGCGGAGTGGAACACGATGTTGTACGGGACGTCGCCGAGGCGGTCGCAGAGCTGGCCGAGCACCGTCCGCAGCGCCCGGGCCACAGCCGCGAGGTCCGCCGGGGTCGCCCGGTACAGATGCGGCCCGTGGATGCGGGGGATGACGAGCATCTCGAAGGGCGTCCCGCTCCAGAACGGGCAGATGACGAGCACCCGCTCGTTGGCGTACACGACGCGGTAGGCGCAGTCCTCCTCGGCGTCCACGGTGGTGCACAGCAGGCACCGGCCCGCGAACCGGGCGAAGCCGGCTTGCTCCTCCGCCAACTCGCGGGGGACGAAGGACATGCCCAGCAACTGACCGTGGGGGTGCTCGATCGACGCCCCGGCCTCGCGGCCCGAGTTGACGATCGCCTGGCTGTACCGGAGTCCGGGCACCGCCGAGTGCTCCTCGACGCGGTCGCGAATGGCCGCCATGACCAGCACGGCCTGCTCGTCGGACAAGCGCTCCCACCCCCGCTCGTGATCGGGCGAGAACACGAGGACCTCGTGGATGCCGCCCGCCGTGGCTTGGGTGAACACCGGCCCGCGGTTCTCCACCACGAAGGGGTGGTCGCCCTCGAAGGCCGGGTAGAGGTTCGGGACCACCCGCACGAGCCAGGATCCGCTCGACCCGTAGGTCTCGAGCGCCGGCGGCGTCGACTCCTCGTTGCCGGGGCAGAAGGGGCACGGCCGGGTGGTGTCCGCCTGGACCGGGGCCCGCCGGGTCAGGAAGGCGTCGGGACGACGGGAACGGTCCACGCTCACGACCACCCACCGTCCGGTGAGGGGGTCCAACCGCAGTTGGTTCGTCATGTCCTGACCTGTCTACCCGTCGGTAACCTATTCAAGCCCTGTTCACCTGGTGTAGGCGCACCGCTACCTCCACGCTATCTCCCCCGCGCGAAGGATCGGCTGCATATCGGGCTCGGCGGCGGCCGGGCTTGACGGCCCGGCGGCCGCACGGGCGACGATGGCGCCGTGGCTCTCCCGGCGTTCGGCGCGGCGGCCCCCGTCGACCACGTGCCCACGGGGGCGCTCTACAGCATCTTGGTGGTGGTCCACGTGCTGTGCGCGGTCGTCGGGTTCGGAGCGGTGGTGCTCACGGGGTTCCAGGCCGCCCGCGCCCGGCGGGACCCGTCGGCCCCCGGGGCGGAAGGGGTTCGGCGGTATTTCCGGCCCGGGACCAACTGGGCCGGCCGGGTCGTCTACGGCGTCCCGGTGTTCGGCTTCGCCGTCATCGGGGCGAGCGGCGGGGCCTGGCGCCCAGGGGACGCGTTCGTGGTCGCGGGGCTCGTCATCTGGCTGGCGTCGGCGGCACTGGCCGAAACCGTCGCCTGGCCAGGGGAGCGACGCATCCAGTCGCTCGTGACCGAGCGGTGGGCGGACGCCCGCCGCTCGGGCGAGCTGGACCGGACCTGTCGCCAGGTCATGGCAGCCGCCGCCGCGACCGGTGCGTTGTTCGTCGTCGCGGTGGTCGTCATGGTGGCCCGGCCCTGAGGGCGCCGGCGTAGCCTCGGTCGTCATGGCACCGCCGTCGTCGGACTGTGTCTACCTGGACCACGCCGCCACCACGCCTCTGGCCCCGGAGGCGCTGGCCGCGATGCTGCCGTTCTTCACCGAGCACTTCGGCAACCCGTCGGGCGGTCACGCCCTCGCACGGCGCGCCCGGCGGGCGTTGGACGAAAGCCGCGACCGCGTCGCCGCGTGCCTGGGATGCGAGCCGGGCGAGGTGGTCTTCACGTCGGGGGGCACCGAGGCGGCCAACCTGGCGGTGCTGGGGGCCGCAGGGCCCGACGGCGCAGCCGTGTGCTCCGCGGTCGAGCACCACGCCGTGCTGAACGCGTGCGCGACGCGCGGCGGCGTGACGGTGAGGGTCGACCCGTCGGGGACGATCGACCCCGACCACCTTGCGGCCCTCCTTC
>DATGKD010000171.1:0-16825 GCA_035294855.1 Acidimicrobiales bacterium | reverse complement strand
TGAAATGTGTATGACCACGGGTGATGTGTGGCCGTGGAGTAACCCCTTATCTGTGACCCGTAACGGGTGATCGGTGACACCGTAACGGTTGATGCTTTACAGCCTCGTCCCACCAGCCGCGCCATGCCTGGCGGGGGCGCGTTGACGACGTCGGACCGCTCCGGGTGTCCAGCAGACGTTCAGTCGACCGACGGCGCCAGGCCCTCGGGCGGCCATCCGGCGAGCCCGTCTTCGAGCGGAATCTCGAGACTGCGCAGCATGGTCGAAACCATCGTCCAGGACGCAATCGCTGCGACGAGTTCCAGCACGGCATCGTCGGAGAGATGGCGTTTCAAGATCGAGAGAACTTCTCCCGGAATCACCCGTCCCGTCACGGCGACATCCACCGCACTGAAGACGGCACGCTCGAGTTCGCCGAATGAACCCGTTCCTTTTCCCTGGACCCCGAGGAGCTCTTCCTCCGAAAGACCGGCTTGCTGCGCGATCGCCCAGTGTTGGGTCCACTCGTAGTTGGAGCCCGTCTGCCACGCGATCCGCATGATCGCCAGTTCACGGAGTCTGGCATCGAGCGCGTCAGCTGCGAGGAGTGCGCCAAAGGCATCGGAGAATCCCTTGGCGAACCTCGGTCGGCGAAGGAGGACTCGGAAGATGTTGAGCTTCGCGAGGAATACCGGAATGCCGGCGCGTTCAGCCGCCGCGCGGGCCTCGTCGGGCGACAGCATGGGGACCAACGCGTCAGGGGTCATTTCCACGGATCGATGACGCCGTGGACGGGAGGCACCGAGGTTCGCTCGCCCGCCATGGTGAGGAGGAGGTCCTCAGCGTCGGCGAGCCCGACGGTGCGCCGCGGGGCGTTTGTCAACGCGGCCGCTTCCGGAGTAGGGAGCAGGTCGAGCGCGGCCTGGTACTCACCGACCTCGACACCGAGCGCGCCGAGCACCCGAAGCTCCTTCAAGACGATCAAGTCGGGGACGAACCCGGGTGTGTCGGTCGTGCCGCGCGTCCCGGCCAGGACCACGGTCCCTCCCGGTCGAGCCAGCGCGATCGCCTGGCCGAGCGCCCCGGGTGCTTTCGCGGTGACGTCGACGACCACATCGGCGAGACGACCGGCCGACCGCTTCAAAGCGGCCACGGGATCCTCCTTGTCCACGTCGACGACGCAGGCGGCACCGAGCTTCAGGGCGAGCGCCAATCGATCGGCGTCGCGTTCGCCGCGCCCGGTCGCCATGACATGCCCGGCGCCTGCCCGGCTCGCGGCCAGCGTGACGGACAGGCCCCGGATCCCGGGGCCCATGACAGCGACGATGTCGCCCTCACGTGTGCCGGGAACCGTGACACCCCAACGGATCCCGGCACCGAGGGGATTGAACAGTGTCGTCACGACCGGGTCCAAGTCCTGGGGCACCGGGAGGACCACAGAGTCGGGCGCGAGGTACTGGTACTGCGCGTAGCCACCCCACAGGCCGGGTTCCCGCCCGACGTCGACGAACCCGTACATGTCCTTGAGCCCATGCGCACGACACGCCCGGTACATGCCGCGCCGGCATGTCGAGCAGGTGCGACAGGCCTGGAACGGCGCAACCGCCACGCGATCCCCGACCTTCACGGTCCACCGCTGCGCGGCGCGCTCGCCGACAGCCTCGATCACTCCCACGCTTTCGTGTCCGGGGATGAACGGGAACCCCCCGAAGAGCTCGCCCGTGTACTGCTCGTGATCCGTCCCGCACAGCCCACAGGCTTCGACGCGCAGCAAGCCGTCGTCGTCTCCGATTTCGGGTAGCCGCAGTTCGGCCGGAGTGAGACGACGAGGTGCTTCGAGCACCATCACCGCCGCCTTCGCCCTGGCCCCCGGGCTCACGGCCGCGCACGGTAACGCCCCCCTTCGGTGATCGGCCAATCGTCGGCGTTGTGCGACCGCCGTGAATCAGGGGGGTCGGGTGGCCATCCATCGCGCGACGCCGACCTCGTCCGGCCGGGTGGCTACTCGATCGGTTGGTGCGCCATGCCGCCGGGCTCGCGGCCGGCCAACACCCAGCCGGCGGCCACCGCGATGAGGGGCAGTCCCCCGAGGACCACGACCAAGTTGGTCACCGGGACGTGTCCGAGCGCCGAGATCCCGCCGTTGAGCGAGTTGCCGCGCAACCAGCCGATGACGCCGATGTATCCGGCGAAGGTCCCGAGCACCGCCCCGAGGAGACCCAACCCTCCGGCCGTCGCCGCGGCGAGAGAGCGGCGGGTCCTGCTGCTCGCCCCGGTGGCGGTGAGCGTCCGCAGGTCGCTCGCCGTTTCGCTTCGGATCAGCCCCACACTCATGGCGAGGATGCACAGCGCCAGCGCAATCCCGAAGGCGGTTGCCCAGTTGATGACCTCCGACGACGTCGGCTGGTCGTTCTTGGACTCGACGGTCAGCCCCGCGCTCGAAGCCGTGGCGTCGGCGTCGTGCACCTGTGCGGCGGTGAGCGGCTGCGCCGTCTGGATCAACCACCCGGCCGCAGTGACCTGGAGGTGCAGTGAGCGCACGGCGTGCTCGGTGATGACCGTGTTAGGCGCGGACGTGCCCGAGGGCAGGGCGCCGATCTCCTGGAGCACCGGGTGGTTCATCTGACCGGAACTGGTACACGGGACGTAGGAGATCTTGTTGCCGCCGGAGTCGTTCCCCCCCGCAGGGCCGCCACCCGTGCTCACCGGCGCACCGAACGCATTGCACCACGTCAGCTGGAGGCCCGAGACCCCCGACAGCCCCGGCCGCATGCTGAGGATCGTCGCCTGGGGGCTCACCTGCGAGGCATGGATGCCGAACATCCGGAGAAGCTGGGGCGTGGCGACGAAGATGGCTCCGTTCCATTGGCGGCCGCGCCCGGTGTAGTCCAAGTTGGCATTGGTGATGTCGAGCTCGAGGGGGTCCGGTGCCCCGAGTGAGCGCCCGATCTGACGTACCGTCTTCGCCGCCGACGCCAGGGCGCCTGGGCTCACGGTGTTCGGACCACCCGGGCCCCCCGGAGAGCCCGGGGCGTACACGAGGAGCTGGTTGGACGCCACGTTGGGGCCGGCGTAGTCGAGGATGTCGCCGTAGCGCGCGGCGGCGACGATCGCGATGATCACGGCGATCATGACGCCGATGCTGATCGCCGCCAACGCGGAGCCCGAACGGGCGCGGTAGCGCGCCAGGTCCCGCAGGGCCAGGCGCACGGCGACGGGAGAGCGGCGCCCGATACGGGCCAGCACCGACAGGCAGAACGGCGCCAGGAGGATCACCGCCGGGATGAGGGCGACGAGGCCTAGCACCAGCTCGGGCATGCCGCCGTTTCCAGAGCCATGGTTCGTGCTGCCGGAGTAACCCAACAGCAGGAAGGCGATCACGAGGAACACGATGCCGGGTACCGCCGAGCGCCGGATCCGCCTCGGCGGTGCCGGTCGACCGGACAGGGCGGCCACGATCGGGACCTTGGCGATCGACCGGGCCGGGCGCGACGCGGCGAAGAACGTCGCCACCACGGCGAGGACCACGGCCAGGATCACCACGAGCCACGGCAGGCTCAGCGCGCCGATCACGTGGTGCGCGCTCTGCTCCAGATGTGGCCGGTAGGCGAGCCAGGCGGCGACACCGAGCGCGGTGCCGAGGATCGCGCCGACGACGCCCACGATGACACCGTTCGCCATGACGACGGTGCGGATGTGCCGGTCGGTGGCGCCGATCGAGGCGAGCATTCCGATCGAACGCAAGCGGCGTTGCGCCAGGACCGTGAAGCCACCGACGGCGACGAGCGCAATGAGGAGCATCCCGACCGTCAACCCCGCCAACGAGATGGTCTCGGGGTTGAGGGCGTTGCCGGCGGCGACCGAGGCCGGGGTGGAGACGTTGGGACCGATCGAGGCCGGGGTGACCCCGTGGGCGTCGAACAGGACGACGACCTGGGTGGGCGAAGCAACCTGCCCCGGGACCACCAGCGCGAATTCGTCCAACAGGCTCTGGGGGTTCTGGACGATGCCGACGACCCGACGGGCCGTGCCGCCCTCCTGCCAGACGCCGCCGATCCGGAGGCCGAAGTCCGACGCCACACCGGCGGTGACCGCCACCTCGTTGGCGTCCGCCGGATAGCGCCCGGAGACGAGCGACAGCATCGGCCCGCCGTACGGGCCGTGCGGGTCCTGGGCGCGCAGCTGGAAGGTGCGGACCGTTCCCGGGACCGATCGCGTCTCGTTGGCGATGACGTCCACGGCCCCGAAGCGGTGCTCCAGCCGGGAGATCTGGTCGGCGACGCGGGGACCGGATCCGGAGACCGTCGCCGCGTCTTGCGCCTTCCCGAAGCCGGCGTTGGCCGGTGGCGGCGTGTTGGTGGCCACCGCCGCGGCCACCACCGTCGCTCCGACGGCGAGCACGATGAGCCCCAGGACGAGGAGTTGTTGCCGCCATTCACGACGGAACAGGCGCCACGCCCACCGCAACAGCGCGCGTCGGGCGGGCATGCCGCTGCGGCTCGGGGCGGCCTCGACCACCGGGCGCTCGAGCAACCCGGTGCTCATGGCCGTGCGCTGTGCTCGAGGATGGACTCGGGGCTCGGCGGCGGCGCCGTCTGGTCGACCACGCGCCCGTCGCGCAGGAACACCACGCGATCGGCCCACGAGGCGAGCTGGGCGTCGTGGGTGACGACGACGGCGGCCAACCCGCGTTTGCACGCCGCCAGGATCATTCGCATCACCGCCTCACCGTTGGCCGAGTCGAGGGCACCGGAGGGCTCGTCTGCCAGCACGAGGTGGCGCTCACCCACGACCGCCCGGGCGATGGCCACGCGCTGGCGCTCGCCGCCCGAGAGCTCGTCGGGAAAGTGCGTCGCCCGGTCCACGAGTCCGAGCTCGTCGAGCGCGGCCATCGCCTGCGCGCTCGCCTTGCGTCCGCCGACACCATCGAGCTCGAGGGGGAGCGACACGTTCTCGGCGGCGGTCAGTCCGGCCAGCAGGTTGAAGTCCTGGAAGACGTAGCCGATCGTCCGGCGGCGAAGCCGCGCCTTGCCGTTACGGGACATGCCCTCGAGCGACGCGCCGTCGATGACCACCTCGCCACTCGTGGGCTCTTCGAGGCTTCCCGCGATGGTGAGCAAGGTGGACTTCCCCGACCCGCTCGGTCCCATGACCGCGACCAGCGCGCCCCGGTCGACCGAGAGGTTCACGTTGTGGAGGGCGTGGACCTCGGTCGCGCCTTCGCCGTAGCTCTTGGACACATTGCGCATCTCGAGGAAGCTCATCTGCGCACCACCAATCTCCGCCTGAGCAGCGGGGTCGTCGGGGACGAGGTCTGAGGATCGGCGGCGGCGCGCTTCAGGCGACCGCCGGCGGCGTCCAACCACCTGATGACCGAGTCGAGGCGGAAGAGCTCGGCGTCGACCACGAGGGCGAGGGCGAGGTCGAACTCGCCCTCGTCCTCCTTCAGCCGGGTCCACTGCTGCATCAGCTCGACGAGGTACCGGCGGTGGACCTGCAGGACGTCTTGGACGTCGACACCGGGAAGGCGCAGTGCGACGAGGACCTTGATGACGAGCTCGTCACGCGGCGGGGAGGTGAGGTCCGGGGGGGTGTGGAGCCACTCGGCCAGCTCGCGCTCGCCCTCGGGGGTGATCCGGAACACCTTCTGGGGACCGTCGTCGGCGGCCTCGTCGGACTCCACGAGGTCGTCGCGCTCGAGGCGCTGCAAGGTGGTGTACACCTGGCCGACGTTCAGGGGCCAGACATCGCCGGTCCTCGCCTCGAACTCCTGACGGAGCTGGTGCCCGTACTTGGGACCCTCGCTGAGCAGGCCCAACAGGGCGTGCCGGACGCTCATGTCGGGGCCGTTGTCATGGATAGCATACTCAGTATGTTACCCCTGGACGGCCCGACGTCAACCCCCTGGGCGAGCAAGACTCCCGACGTGGAGCGCCTCCGGGTCGGCGACGTGTCGTTGGCGGTGGAGGTTGCGGGCACGGGCCCGCCCGTCCTCTTCGTCGGCGGTACCGGGATGCCGCGCATCGGCTGGGCGTTGTCCGAGCCCCGGGTGCGGGTGGCGGGGTTCAGGACCGTGGTGTTCGACGGGCGCGGGGTCGGGGACTCCGATGCGCCCGAGGGGCCGTATTCGATCGAAGGCATGACCTCGGATGCCGCCGGCCTCATCGAAGCGCTCGAGCTGGCGCCCTGCCACGTCGTGGGCGTCTCCCAGGGAGGGCTGATCGCCGAGGAATTGTCGAGGCGACGCCCCGAGCTCGTCCGGTCCGCCGTCCTCATCGCCTCGGCGGGCCGGCCCTCGGCATTCGCCGGGCTGTTGTCCACGTCGGGCCTCGAGCTCTCACGTGCGCTCGACTCGCAGGTGCCGCCCGTGGTCGACGTGGCCGAGACCGTGGCCCTCATGTTGTCGAGCGCGCAACTCCAGGACGACGATCTCGTGACGCTGTGGGCCGAGCTGTCGGCCGGGCGGGCTTGGAACGGTCCGGGGCGGATCGGGCAGCAATCGGCCAACGTCGCTTGGCACGAACGCGAGGACCTCGAGGCCGGTTGGGGACAGGTTCGACGCCCCGTCCTCGTGATCGCGTTCGAGCACGACGTCCTGTTCACGCCGCGAGCCGGACGGCAGGCGGCGGCCGCCATGCCCGACGCCGAGTTCCTGGAAGTGGCGGGGGCCGGTCACGGCGGTGTCGCGGTCAAGAGCGACGAGGTGGCGGACGCCATCGTCGCATTCCTCCGTCGGCACTGACGTCGGCACCGAGATCGCCGGCGCGCCCGGCGGCCGCCGGGCCGGGAAAGGTGCCTCACCAGCTCCTTCTGGGTATGTCTCCGGCGGAGGTGGAGCCGCTATGCGCGACCCAGACCGACCCCGGACACGGATGTGGCCGTGGGTGGCCGTGTGCGTGGTGGTCGCGGCCGTCGTGGCGACCCTGGTCGTTCCCAAGGCGTTGGCCGGTCACCGCAAGGTGCTCGTCATCGGCGACTCCCTCAGCGCGCAGTCGACGCCGGCCTTCGACGCCGATCTCCAGGCCAAGGGGTTCACCCCCGAGGTCCACGCACTCTCGGGGACGGGGCTCCTCGACACGCAGACCAATTGGGCCGCGCTAGCGGCCGAGTTGGTGAAGTCGTTCGACCCGGACGTGGTATCGGTCGAATTCATCGGGAACTACGGGCTCTTCGGCGAGCGACCCGGGGTCGCACCCCATTCGCCGCAGTTCTACGCAGCCTGGGCGCAGGCGGCACAACAGCTCGAGAACGTCCTCACCTCACGCGGCGCGCAGGTCTACTGGGTGATCGGGCCGCCGGTGGCCCAGGCCCAGGGCGAGCAAGAGCTCGTGCAGCTCGACCACATCTACGAGTCGCTGCACGCGCCCGACACCCCGTCGGGGCACCCGCTCACCATCGACGAGGTGACACCGTTCAGCGCGCCCGGTGGCGGGTACACCGGGTCCGTCCCCGACCCAGGTGGCGCGCCGGTGCCGGTGCGCGCGCCGGACGGCACGCACTTCACGCAGGCCGGTTTCGAGCGGTTCGCCGCGGTGGTCACCCAGACCATCGCCCACGGGCCGACTCGCTCGACGTTTCCATGATCGGCGCGGCATCGTGACGCGATGGACCGGCGACGTAGCCGTGCGTCACACGGTGCGCAGCGCGTCGGACGGCGCCAGCCCGGCCGCACGGCGAGCGGGGTAGAGCCCGGCGAGCGCGCCGACGAGGAGGGACGCCCCCACGGCGGCGCCGAGCGCCGACACGGGAACGACGGCGCTCCAGTGGCGGACCGCGGCATACACCGCCGTGGCGAAGCCGCCGACGACGGCACCGGTGACGCCCCCCGCGGCAGCCAAGAGGGTCGACTCGGCGACGAACTGCACGGCGACGTGCACCCGCCGCGCACCGAGCGCCCGGCGGAGCCCGATCTCCCCTCGTCGCTCCAAGATGGCGATGACCATGACGTTGGCGATGCCCACCCCGCCGACCACGAGGGCGACAGCCCCCAGCGCGAGAAAGAGGCTCTGGAACGCCGCGGACGCGTCGGCGCGTGCCACCAGCGCGTCGGAGGGGTTCGTGATCGATACGTCCTGGGGGGCGGCCGGGTTGGTGGTGGCGGCCAATACGGACTGCACCGCGGCCACGCTCGTCGGGTCGGTCCGCACGTAGATCGCCACCGGCGACCCGTTCGCCCCGAGGAATCGCTCGGCGATCGGGAACCCGACGAGCGCGCTGCGATCGAGCTCGGGGGCGAGCGGCAGCGGTCGCAGGATCCCTGCCACCGAGAACCAGCGGCCACCCAGCCACACCTGGTCGGAACCGTCGGCGCGGTCGATGCCGAGAGCGTCGGCGGTGCTCGCCCCGAGCACCACGGCCGGGAAGTGCACGGTGGCCTCGTTGAGGAAGCGGCCGGCGGCCATGTCGCCCTGGAGCGTGGCGAGCAGTCCGGGCTGAGCCGCGTACACCGCGATGCCGTTGGTGTTGGCGGGCGAGATGCGGTCGTTGCGGTAGACGCCGACATCGGCGCCGACGTCGCCGATGGCCGAGGCGGCGAGGACGGGGCCGACGCGGCGCACCATGGCAGGCGACTGCCGCGGCAAGGTCACCGTCTGCCCGGAGAACGACTGGCCGGGGGCGACCGTGAGCAGGTTCGTACCGAGGGCGTCGATCTCGGCGACCAACTGGCTCCTGCTCGAGTTCGAGATCCCCAGGACCGCCACCATGGTGGCGACGCCGAGCGCGACGCCGGCGGACGACAGCGCGGTGCGTGCGGGCCGCCCCCGCAGGCCGAGCACTCCGAGCCGCCAGACGTCGTCGACGCGCAGGCGACTGGACCGCGACGACGAGCGCCCGTCCCGGTGCGGTCTCATCGCCGCCGGACGTCGGACTCCACGACGCCGTCGCGCAGCGCGACCACGCGGGGCAGGGTGTCGGCGATCTCGCGGTTGTGGGTCACCACGACGACGGTCACGCCCGTGGCGTTCAACCCCCACAGGATCTCGAGGATCTCGGCGCCCTGTGCGGTGTCCACGTTCCCGGTCGGCTCGTCGGCGAGGATGATCGCCGGTGTGCCCACGAGCGCGCGGGCGATGGCCGTGCGCTGACACTCGCCGCCGGACAGCTCGCTCGGCCGGTGCTCGAGGCGATGCGTGAGCCCCACGGCATCGAGGGCGACGCGTGCGGCCTTGCGACGTTCGGCGACCGGCGTCCCGCGATACAGCAGACCGTTCGCCACGTTGTCGAGTGTCGACAAGGTCGGGACGAGGAAGAACTGCTGGAACACGAAGCCGATGGCGTGCGCCCGCACGGCGGACAGCTCGTGGTCCGCCATGGCGTCGACGGCGACGCCTGCCACCCTGACCGAGCCCGACGTCGGCCGTTCCAGGGTGCCGGCGATCGCCAGCAGCGTGGACTTCCCCGACCCCGAGGGGCCGACGACGGCGGCGAATTCACCGGATGCGATGCACAGCGTGACGGAGCGGAGGGCGGCGACCGGGGGCGATCCGGGGTGCAGCTTGGTGACCTCGTCGAGCTCGAGGACGCTCATTGGGCCACCACGACGCGCGTCCCGAGGTCGACACCCGCCCCCGTCACCTGGACCTGTGATCCGGAGAAGATTCCCGTGGTGACGGCGACGAGGTGGTGGCCCCCACGAGGCTCGACCACTTCGACCCCGTAGCCGCCGCCCGACAATGCGAGCAGCGCAGCGACGGGGACCGCGAGCACATCCGAGGCGGATTGCGTGACGAGTGTCACCTGCACCGGGATCCCGGCGGCGGTGCCGGTCGCATCAGGGTGGTCGGGAGCGACGGTGGCGATCGTCGAGATCGCCGGCTGGCCGGAGCCTGCGCCCGACGAGCCATTCGAGGCACCGCCCCCGGCTGGCGACGCCGAACTCTCGCCGGAAGAAGCAGGCTCGATGGCGGTCACGGTTCCCGGCGTGGTGGCGGTGGTCGGGAGCACGATCGACACGGCCTCGCCGACCGTGACGGGCGGCAGGGCGGCGTTGAGGGGAAGCGAAACCGTCCTCGTGGTCGTGCTCACCGCGAACGGCTGGTCTCCGGGCGATGCCGACTGTCCCACCGACGAGTTGACGGCACCCACCAGCACGGGGCCCGGCAGGAAGACAACCTGTCCGAAGGGCACCTGCCCGCTCGCTCCGAGACCGTTCGCCGTCTGCCAGCGCTCCACCGCAGCCGCCGTGGCCGCGCTGAAGTGCGCTGTCGGCGTGGCGAGGAGCCCGGCGGCGTCGCCGCCCGCGATCAGGCCCGCCTCGAGCTCGGTGACGTCGGGCCCGTCGGGTACGCCGGGCGCGAGCGGGCGCCACGCCGGTGTCACGCCCGACATGAGGACCACGGGCTCGTTGTCGACGCGGTAGAGCACGTCCCCCGGGCGGATCGTGGTGCCGGGCGAGGGCAACGCCGTGTACACGCCGGACACGTGGTTCACGACCGGAGAGCTCGGCGCGTAGCCGAGCGTCCCTTCGGTCAAGGTGGTGGTGGCGAGGTTGGTGCGCACCACCGTGGCCGTGCTCGTCGCAGGCGCTGCGGGTGCCGCGGCCGTCGACGGGTTCCCCCACAGGGCGATGGTCGTCACCGACCCGGCGACGGCGGCGCCGACGAGGGCGCCGGCGACCGCTGGTATGCGCCGCGTCACGGCCCGGTCCCGTCGTCGTGCACGGCCGCGGGGAGCACATGACGACACGCCGTGTCGGCCGCGCGGAACTGCGGCGAGTACCGGCCGAAGTCACTGGTGATGCCGGGAACGTTGCCGAGGTCGACCGCACCCTGGGCGTTCGGGCCGAGCATGGCGATGTCGTGGGCCCGCATGCATTGGGCGTAGTGCGTGAGCGCCGGCAGCCACGACGCCAGCTCCTGGCGGGCGTGCGCCTGTTTCATCTGCACGATGGGCGCCAGGAAGTGGTTGCACGCCTGGAGGGCCGTGTTGGTGCTGGGCACGGCCGGAGGGATCTCCACGCTGAGGCCCTCGTGACCGGGGCGGTGGAAGGGATCGGGCTCGTCCACGCCGTGGGCACGCAGGCAGCGGGCGAAGGCCACCATGTCGGCGTCGCCCTGGGCCGAGGTGAGCCGAGCTGGGCTCGGGGCCGGGGCGTTGCGACCGGGAAGGCTCGCCACCGTGCGAGCGGGCGACGACGAGCACGCCGCGACGAAGAGCCCGGCACTCGCCATCGCAAGTGCCACGAATGTTCGTCGGGCGCCCAGCTGATGGGATCTGTGGTTCACGGAGCCACCTCCTCGCCCCTCACGTCTGGGCTCGTCGTCTCGCAGGCGGCGCACCGATGCGCCCCGACGAGGTCCTACGCGCGGCGACGTTGCACCAGCCGCACAGAACGACGGGCCGAGCGGCCGACAGAGGCGCACGTTCCAGCGGCGCGGCGGGGCCCGAGCACCGCGTCTGGCCGGGCGCGTGTTACCCGGATGTGATCCCCGCTGCGGCAGGATGGTCCCGGTGCGAGTGCTCGTCGTCGAGGACCAGGTCGACCTGGCCGACGACATCGCCGAGGGCCTGCGGGACCAGGGGATGGCCGCCGACGTCGCGTACGACGGCGCCAGCGGCATCGAACGGGCGCTCATCAACCGCTACGACGTCGTCGTGCTCGACCGGGACCTGCCCAAGGTGCACGGTGACGCCGTGTGCGCGGCGGTAGTGGGCACTGCGTCCGAGGCGCGCATCCTCATGCTCACCGCCGCGGCCGCCGTGGGCGACCGCGTGGAGGGCCTCAACCTCGGCGCCGACGACTACCTCGTGAAGCCCTTCGCGTTCGCCGAGCTGGTCGCGCGGGTGCGCGCCCTGGGCCGGCGCGGTCCGACGGCGTCGCCCCTCCTCGTGAAGGGTGATCTCGTGTTCGACCGATCGCGGCGGCGGGTGAGCCGCGCCGGACGTGCCCTCTCGCTCACCCGGAAGGAGATGGGCGTGCTCGAAGTGCTGCTCGTCGCCGACGGCGCGGTCGTGAGCGCGGAGGAACTGCTCGAACGGGTCTGGGACGAGCACGCCGATCCCTTCAGCCACACCGTCACGGTCACGATCGCCCGGCTGCGGCGCAAGCTCGGCGAGCCCGACGTGATCGACACCGTGGTGGGATCCGGGTACCGGCTGCCGTGAGGGCACGTCGGGCGCTGTCCCGGATCACCTCCCGGATCCCGCAGACGGTCCGCGTCCGCCTCGCCGTCGCGTACGCGCTGCTCTTTCTCGCCGCCGGCGCGGTCTTGTTGGGCCTCACCTACGGGCTCGTGGCGGGTAGCTTGCCGAACAGCACGTCCCGGTTGACGAGCACCCAGGTGGCCAAGGAGGTCCTTGCCTGCAAGCAGGTGAGGACCGCGCAGGAGCAAAGCAGCACCGCCCCTGTACCTGCGGCCAAGCCAACCTCGACGGGCGGCAAGGGCGGACCCAGAGCGGTGACGTTGGGGCCGAAGCTTCTGCCCGCGTCGTGTCACCGCGCCTTCGTGGCCGGCGCCGACGCGGCGGGCGCGACTCAACGAGCCGACACGCTGCACAACCTCCTGCTGTTCTCGTTGCTGGGCCTGGGGGCGATGACCCTGGTGTCGGGCGCGCTCGGGTGGTTCATGGCAGGACGTGCGCTGCGCCCCGTGGCCGCGATCACCGGTGCCGCTCGCCGGGCGTCGGAGCGCCATCTGGGCGAGCGTCTTGCGCTTTCCGGTCCCAGCGACGAGCTGAAAGTGCTGGCGGACACCTTCGACGCCATGCTCGACCGGCTCGACGCAGCCTTTGCCAGCCAGCAGCGGTTCGTGGCCGACGCCTCGCACGAGTTGCGCACGCCGCTCACCGTCATGCGCACGGCCATCGACGTGACGCTGGCGAAGCCGTCCCCCTCGTCGCAACAGCTCGAGGCCATGGCGCTCAAGGTCCGCCGTTCTGTCGAGCAGTCCGAGAAACTCGTCGAGGCGCTCCTCACCCTGGCGACCAGCGAGCGCGCCGAGTCCGAAAGCGAGGTCGTGGACCTGGCGACCGCGGCCGAGGATGCCGTCGACGCGGCGGCGGACGCCATCGCGCGCCTCGGATTGCACGTGGAGGCGAGCTACCAACGCGCCGAAACGAGCGCCGACCGGATCCTGCTCGAGCGCCTGGTCGGCAACCTCGTGGACAACGCCGTGCGGCACAACCGACCAGATGGCTGGATCCGGCTGCGGACGGGTGCCGATCCGGAACACTCGTTCCTCGAGGTCGCCAACAGCGGCGCGGTGGTGACCGACGACCAGGTGTCGTCGATGTTCGAGCCGTTCCGCCGGATGGAAGGGCGCGCCAACGGCCACGACGGCGTGGGGTTGGGCCTCGCCATCGTGAAGTCGATCAGCGCCGCACATGGCGGGCGCGTCGAAGCGCACGGCCAGCCTGAAGGCGGGCTGTCGGTCACCGTCACCTTCCCACGGGCCGCATCGGCCTCACCCGGGGTTGGCGACGCCCCCGGTGGAGGCGTCAGAGACCAGGCGACGACACGATCTTGAAGACGGCGCGTCCGTCGGCGTCGATCCCTCCGTCGAGAACCTTGTCGTCCACCAGCGGGACGACGTCGGAATCGATGAAGACCGGTGGACTGCCGGCGGCCACCACCTGCTCGTCCCCGGGCAGCTTCTCGGGCACGATCTCGAGTCGGAGCCCGGGGCGCTCGCTCGAATTCGACATGGCGTCCGATCCACTGATGCGAATGCCGCTCGACTCCGGTACGTCGGCTCGTTCGAGGGCGCTCCGCATGGCGTCGGCCGCCGTTTCGGTCACTGTCAGCAACGTCCTCCTCCTTGTTCGGGGGTCAAGGATCGGGCGCTCGACCCGCTCGAGCGTCCGGATGGACTACCCGCGGCGCCGACCCGGTAACCCGAAAACCGCGACGCCAGTTCGGCCCCGTCGACCTGGCAGGCTTCCCCGGGCATCGGGACAGCACCAGGACAACGGATCATCATCACCAGCACCACGAGGCACGAGGAGGGCCCGGTGGGAGACACCACACAACTCGCCCGGGCGCAAAGGGAGCTGAGCCGGCGCGCGCGATTGGTGGACGCCTCCCAGTTGGGCCGGCCGACACCGTGCACCGAGTGGGACGTGCGCGCACTGTTGGAACATGTCGTGGAGGGCAGCGGCATGGCGCGGCGCCTGCTCGACGGCGCGGCGGCGCAGGACGCACGGGCCGCCTTCGGCAGAGAGCACGGAGCGGACCTCGCTGCCGAGCTCGACGCCGCGTTCGCCGAAGAGCTGGCGGGCTTCGAGCGCTCCGGCGCCATGGAGATGACCGTGCACCATCCAGCGGTGGGCGACATCCCCGGAGCGGTGTTGTACAACTTCCGAACCGGCGACTACGTGGTGCACAGCTGGGACCTCGCGCGCGCCACGGGACAAGACGAAGGGCTCCCCGAGGATCTCGTGACCGCCACGTGGGAGATGCTGCAACCGATGGCACCGGTCATCGGCCGGACCGGCGTCTTCGGCACGGGCCCCAGTGGCGACGTGCCCGACGACGCGCCGCGGCAACGGCGGCTCCTGGACCTGACCGGGAGGAGGCCGTGACGGAGACCTCGACCGGGCGCGCCCCGGAGACCGGCGGGACCGGCGGAGGTAACGTTCGCGCCCGACCGAACCACCGGGGGTGCGAACGACCGTGGCCGACAAGAACGCAGAGTCCTCTGAACGCGCCGATCTCCTCGCCGCGCTCGAAAAGCAGCGTCACTTCCTCCGTTTCCCGCTGCGCGACCTGACCGACGAGCAGGCGAACGAGCGCACCACCGCGAGCGCGTTGACGCTGGGCGGCATCGTCAAGCACGTGACGGCGGTGGAGCAGGCGTGGGCCAACTTCATCGTCGAGGGCCCGTCGGCGATGTCGTGGGGCAGCGGGGATACCGGGGACTGGGAGTCGGGTTTCCGGATGAGCGAGGGCGAGACCGTGAAGGGACTGCTCGACGCGTACGACGACGTGGCGCGGCGCACCGACGACCTCGTGGCCACGTTGCCCGACCTCGACGCGGCGCACCCGCTGCCCGATGCCCCGTGGTTCGAGAAGGGCGCGACCTGGTCGGCTCGCCGGGTGGTGCTGCACATCATCGGCGAGACGGCCCAGCACGCCGGGCACGCCGACATCATCCGGGAGTCCCTGGACGGCGCCAAGTCCATGGGGTGAGGGCGCTACCCCAGCGCGATCAGGAACAAACCGCCGAGCGCCAGCGCGAGGCCCGCGACCTGCACGGGCGAGGCCCGCTCGCGCAGGTACCACCACGCGTGGGCGACCGTGAACCCCGGGGCGAGGGCGGCGACGGGGGCCACCGTGGCGGTCAGGCCGTGCCGCAACGCCACGAGCAGGAGCGCGGCGCCACTCACGTCCAACAGGCCTGCGAGCGCAGCCTGACCCCGGGGCGTGCCCTTCGCCGACGCCGGCGGGCGGCGGGCCGTGGCGCGGGTGGCGGCCACCACGAGCACCACGCACACCATGGCGCAGGCCCGCGCGCTCAAGACGGGCCAGAAGCCCGAGTGGCGAGACGTCGACGCGAACAAGATGAGCGAGGTGCCGAAGCCGATGCCCGCGGCGACGGCGAGTGGCATGGCCCGCCGGACGAAGTGCCCATGCCGTTCCACGCGCTCGCTCGACACCATGGCGCCTGCCACGACGGCCAGCGCGATGCCCACCACGACGGCTGTCGACGGCCGTTCGCCGCGCGCCACGCCCCACGTCACCGGGATGAGCGAGCCGATGACGGCGGTCACCGGCGCCACCTGGCCGTTGCGCCCGATGGCGAGCGCCCGGTAGAGGCAGCCGAGCGCAGCGACGTTGAGCACCCCGGACCCGGCCCCGAGCGCCAGGTCGCGCGGCGTGGCTGTCCCGCCGCCGGCGAACGCCACGGCGACGGCGCCCGCCAACGCGACGAGCTGCGACCAGCCGAGGACGGTCGGGGTGGGGGCGCGGCGCGCCGCCAGCCCGCCGAGGAAGTCACCGCTGCCGAAAGAAGCGGCGACGAGGATGCCGACGAGGACGGCCACGGGGCCGCCACCCTAGGCAAAGTCCCTCGTCAACCTCATGGTGCCCGACGGCCCCGCCGGGGCCCACCGGGCCACGAGCCGGCCGCGCCGAAAAGGGGTTAGCTGGGGGCAGGGACCACCGCCCGGGGTCCGCCCCGCGCGGGTACGTCCACGACAGGAGGGCGTCGACACGCCGGAGAGGGACACCGAATTCGAGGAGGTGCGGGGTGCAAATCAGTAGGTCGCGCCGGAGATTGCGGAGCAATGTGCGCCAGATGCTCGGTGGGCTCGGAGACGATGCCGCCGCAGTCGCGCACCACCTCGAAGATGCCGGTGTCCGCGGCACGCCGCGCGACGTCCGCGACTGCGCGATCGCCGTCTATCTCCGCGCCGTGATCGGCGCCGATCCCGACGTGCGCGCCCTCGACGTCATGGCCGACGGTGTCGTCATCACGCCGCCCAGGCGATGGGCGCCGGCGATCTCGGTGGGGCTGTCACCGGCGGTGCGCACCTTCGTCGTGGGATTCGACCGCAACGACTACCCGTCGCTCGTGCGCCCCCGGGTGGGAGGGACGCCGGCACGCCGGCCGGTGTCTGAAGGCGCGCCCACTTCGGTGAGTCGTCGCGTGAGGTAGCGCCGCTCGGCGTCGGTGGCGGCGAGCTCGAGGGCCCGGCGGTAGGCGTCCTGCGCTTCGGGGTCGCGGCCGAGCCGTCGCAGGAGGTCCGCGCGCGTGGCGTGCAGCAGGTGGTAGTCACTGAGTGCTCCCGTGGCGTCCAGCTCCTCGACCATCCGGAGTCCCGCCTCGGGCCCGTCGGCCATGGCGACCGCCACCGCGCGGTTGAGCTCCACGAGCGGCGAGGGCGCCATGCGCGCCAGCCGGCGGTA
>DATGKD010000170.1:0-2267 GCA_035294855.1 Acidimicrobiales bacterium | reverse complement strand
TATCAGAAGGGGGCGAGCGTGCTCCGCATGCTGGAGCGCTATCTCGGCCCCGCCCCCTTCCGGGCCGGCATCCGCCGCTACCTGGAGACTCATCGCTTCGCCAACACCGAGACGGCCGACCTGTGGGACGCCATCGAGCAGGCCAGCGGCGAGCCGGTGCGCGCCGTCATGGACAGCTGGATCCTGCAGGGGGGCTTCCCACTGGTGTCCGTTTCCGACCGAGATGAAACGGCGGACGTCGCCGGGCCCACGGGCGCCACCGACGCCACCGAGCTCGCGCTCACCCAGGAGCCCTTCGCGTACAGCCCCGTCGCCGAACCGAAAGGCGACGCAGCGAGTGCCATCGGGGAGGTCTGGTCGGTCCCGGTGATCACCCGGGCACTCGATGGCGGCGAAGGCCGCGCCCTCCTCGAAGGGCCCTCGGGCGTCGTCGTCGTCGAGGGAGCGAAGCGCGGGGCACCGGTGGTCGTCAACGCCGGTGGGGCCGGGTACTACCGCGTCCTCTACACCGCCGACCGTCAGCGGCAGCTGGCCGAACGGGCCAGCGAGTTGGAGCCTCTCGAGCGCTTCAATCTCGTCAGCGACACGTGGGCGTCGGTGGTGGCAGGGCGCGCCGAGATCGGCGACTTCCTGTCCCTCGCCGGGGCGCTGCGCGACGACGACGACCCGAGCGTGTGGGCACAGGTGACCGGGGCCTTGTCGTTCCTGCACCATGCGGTGGAGCCCGACACCCGTGACCCGCTCGCTCGGGCGACGCGAGCGCTCGTCGCACCCACCTTCGCCCGGCTGGGTTGGGAACGACGCGCCGACGACGGGGAGCGGACACCCACGTTGCGGGCCCAGCTGCTCGCCACGCTGGCGACGATCGGTGAGGACGCCGCCGTGCGCGCCGAGGCGAAACAGCGCTTACGGGCGGCCGGCACGGGCGCGAATCCGCTCGACCCCGACCTCGCCTCGGCGGTGCTCGCCGCGGTCGCCTCGGGGGGTGGCCGCGCCGAGTTCGACCAGTTCGTCGAGCACTACCGTCATCCGGCCACTCCGCAAGAGGAGCTGCGCTACCTGGGAGCCCTGGCGGCTTTCCGAGACCCGGGGCTGGCGGAGCGGGCGTTCGAGCTCGCCATCGGTGAGGTACGCACCCAGAACGCGCCCTTCGTGATCATGGGCCTGCTGGGCAACACCTTCACCGGACCCGCCGCATGGGAGCTCGTCACCCAGCACTGGTCGGAGCTCACAGAGCGCATCCCCGACAACCTGCAGGCGCGCATGATCGACGGTGTCAAGCTGCTGTGTCGCGACGAGGGGCTCGCCCACCGGATCCGAGGGTTCGTCGCCGAGCATCCGCTTCGCACCGGACAGCGCACCGTCGACCAGACGCTCGAGCGCCTCGACGTGAACGTCGCCTTTTCCAAGCGACTCGGCGACGGCCGTGCCCGGCACGCCCTGAACGCCACTGCTGAGCACCTGGAGACGCACTGAACCTGCGGCAGCTGCGACGCAGCGAGCGCGGCCAGTGAACCCGGGAATCCTCGCCATCGCCTTCGGCCTCGTCTTCGTGGCCGAGCTCCCGGACAAGACGATGATCGCCGTGATCGTGATGTCGAGCCGGAACCGGCCGTTGCCCGTGCTGGCCGGTGCTTCGGTGGCCATGATCGTGAACGCCGCGATCGCGGTGGCGGCGGGTCGTCTACTCGAACTGCTTCCCCACCGCGCGCTCGAAGCCGTCGTCACTGTCTTGTTCGCGGGAGGCGCGCTCTACCTGCTTCTCACCAAGGAGGAGCGCGAGGAGGAGGAAGGTGAGCGTGAAGCCGAGCGGCTCCGCGCCGCGCACCGCGTCGCCCTGACGGCCTTCGCGGTGATCGTCGTTGCCGAGACCGGCGACATCACCCAGATCCTCACCGCCAACCTGGAGGCCCACTACCGGGACCCGTGGGCGGTCTTCGTGGGAGCAGGGGCGGCCCTCGTGGCGGTCATGTCCATCGGCGTCGCCTCCGGACAGGTCCTCCTCCGGGTGTTGCCGCTCGCCGTCATCCGGAGGGCGGCGGGCGTCATCCTGGTCGGCTTCGCCGCCTACGGAGCGGTCGCGCTGGCCACATCGTGACGGGCCACATCGCGACGGGCGACCTCGTGAGGGCAGGATCGCTCGAGGCGCCATGATGAGCGCCATGGAACCGACGCCCTCCACCGGCGCACCTGGCACGCGCGATCCCAACACCGCCGAGCTCCTGGCGAGGGCCCGCGCCACCAAGGGCTTCATGCCCGACGACGAG
>DATGKD010000169.1:0-4932 GCA_035294855.1 Acidimicrobiales bacterium | reverse complement strand
TGCAACGCTCCATGTGGTCCGAAGCCGACCCCATCCCGCACACCCGGCTCGGCAGGCGCGCCGACCTCGTGCTCGTGGCGCCTGCGACCGCGCATTTCCTGGCGTGCTACGCGGCGGGCATGGCCGAGGGACTGCTCACGGCCACGGTCCTCGCCACCCGCGCGCCGGTGATGGTCTGTCCGGCGATGCACACCGAGATGTGGGAGCACCCCGCCGTGCAGGCCAACATCGCGACGCTCGCCCGGCGTGGCGTGCACGTGGTGGCGCCGACGAGCGGGCGGCTGGCCGGTGGGGACGTGGGGGCCGGGCGGCTCGCCGAGCCCGAGGAGATCGTGGCCGCCGCGCTGGCGGTCCTCGGTGGCGACCACTCGGGCACCGCCTCCGCCTCGTCGAAGCGGGATCTCGTGGGCCGACGCGTCGTCGTGAGCGCGGGCGGCACCCGCGAGCCCATCGACCCGGTCCGCTTCGTCTCGAACCGGTCGTCGGGCAAGCAGGGTCATGCCGTCGCGCGGGCGGCGGCAGAACGAGGCGCGGACGTGGTGCTCGTCACGACGGCGGCGCATTCGGTCCCCGGCGACGTGGCCGTCGTCGACGTGGAGACCGCGGCGGAGATGGAGGACGCGGTGCTGCATCACGCCGCGGACGCGGACGTGGTGGTCATGGCGGCCGCAGTCGCAGACTTCCGGCCGAAGTCTCCCGCCCATCTCAAGCTGTCGAAAGCCGAAGGCGTGCCCGACGTGGTCTTCGAGCCCACTCCTGACATCCTCGCCGAGCTCGGGCGGCGCCGACGCCACGGGCAGGTGCTCGTCGGCTTCGCGGCCGAGACCGGTGACGCCGCGGCGCGCGCGGCAACCAAGCTGGCCGCCAAGGGCGTCGACTTCATGGTGGCCAACGACGTGTCCGCCGAGGGCGTCGGCTTCGAGCACGACACCAACGCCGTGACCATCCTGGGAGCCGACGGCAGCCGACGTGACGTCGGCCTCACCTCGAAGCTCCTGGTTGCGCACGCGATCTTGGATAGTGTGGTCGACCGCCTGGCAACAGAGCGCGAGGTCACGCCCCGCTCAGACGCCTGAGCGACGCTCGACGAACGCGAGGAGCAGACGTGACCACGCGCCACACCTTCACATCCGAGTCGGTGACCGAGGGTCATCCCGACAAGATGGCCGACCAGATCTCCGACGCGGTGCTCGATGCCGTCATCGAGGAGGACCCGCGTGCGCGCGTCGCCTGCGAGACACTGCTCACCACCGGACTGGTCGTGGTGGCGGGGGAGATCTCGACCAAGTGTTACGTCGACATCGCGTCGATGGTCCGCAAGGTGGTGTGCGACATCGGCTACGACTCCGACGCGCATGGCTTCAACGGGCGCACGTGCGGGGTCATGGTGGCCCTCGACGATCAGTCCCCCGACATCGCCCAGGGCGTGACCGCCGCGCACGAGATGCGGACCGGTTCCGGCGGTGAGGACCAATTGAATGCGCAGGGCGCGGGCGACCAGGGGATGATGTTCGGCTACGCCTGCGACGAGACGCCCGACCTCATGCCGATGCCCATCTGGCTGGCGCACCGGCTCGCGCAACGCCTGGCTCAGGTCCGTCGTGTCGGCGTCCTGCCGTATCTCCGCCCCGACGGCAAGACGCAGGTGAGCGTGGTCTACGACGGCGACCGACCCGTCGCCATCGACACCATCCTGATCTCGACGCAGCACGCGCCGGGCGTCGACATCGAGACGTTGTTGCTGCCCGACCTGCGCGAGCACGTCATCCACCCGTTGCTGCCACCGGGGCTGGACTCCTCGTCCACGAGATTGCTGGCGAACCCGACCGGGCGCTTCGAGCTGGGTGGGCCCCACGCCGACACCGGGCTCACGGGACGAAAGATCATCGTCGACACCTACGGTGGCATGGCCAGGCACGGCGGGGGAGCCTTCTCGGGTAAGGACCCCTCGAAGGTCGACCGTTCGGCGGCGTACGCGGCGCGCTGGGTCGCCAAGCACGTCGTGGCCGCGGGCGCCGCTCGCCGGTGCGAGGTACAGGTGGCCTACGCCATCGGCGTGGCTCATCCCGTGTCGCTCATGGTCGACACCTTCGGGACCGAGACCGTCGACCCCGAAGCGATCGAAGCCGCCGTGCGGAAGGTCTTCGACCTTCGGCCCGCGGCGATCGTCCGGGACCTCGAGCTGCTGCGGCCGATCTACCGCCGTACCGCTGCGTACGGTCACTTCGGACGCTCCGACAAGGAGTTCACCTGGGAGGCGACGCCGAGGGTCGACGACCTGAAGCGTGAGCTGAGCCTCTGATCGACCGGAAGGGTGGGCGGCGGCCGCACGCCCATCCGGCCTCGATCGCCCTCCGTTCCGGGCGCGCGCCCGACACGGAGCCGCGTCGCCGTCACACCGCCCGTTGAAGCTGTCCCCGTGAACGCGGGCGCGCCGCCGGGGCCCGGAGGCGGGGTCGAGTTCGATCGTCGGTCCGGCGAGCGCGCCGATCGGGTGGTGGGCGTGGTGGCGGACGTGCCGGCCGTGCGCAAGGTGTTCCATTACGCCGTGCCGCCTGCTCTCGACGCGCAGGTCCGCATCGGAACCCAGGTGCGTGTGTCGTTGCACGGACGGCGCGTCGGAGGATGGGTGACCGACGGCGACGCCGAGCCCGATCCGGGTCTCGAGCTGCGGCCCCTCCTCGCCGTGCGCGGCTGGGGACCGCCGCCGTCGGTGCTCGAGTTGGCCCGATGGGCGGCCTGGCGCTGGGCCGGCACCTTGGTGGCCCTCCTCCGCACGGCGTCCTCGCCGGTCGCCGTGCGGAACCTCCCCGGTACCCGGCCCACCGGCCCCCTCGCTGCCCGCGGCCCCCTCTCGGCGCCCGTGGCGAGTGTCGCGCCGGCCGGGGGTGTGGCTGCCGTCGCCGGGGAGGCCCTTCGACAAGGTGTCAGCGTCGTCCGCATCGCGCCCGCAGCCGACCCCGCCCCGGTGTGGGACGCGGCCGCGGCGTGCCTGGCACCCGGGCCGCCCGACCGCGGGGTCCTCGTGCTCGCCCCCGAGAGCGAGCGGGCCGCCGAGGTGGCCCGCCGCTTGCGGGTTGCGGGCTGGCCCGTGGCGCTCCTCCCCGGTGACTGGGCGGCAGCACGGGCGGGAGGCGTGGTGGTGGTGGGATCGCGGGCGGCCGCGTTTGCCCCGCTTCCCCGCCTCGCGGCGGCGGTGGTGCTCGATGCCCACGACCAGGCGTACCACGAAGAGCGCACGCCCACGTGGCACGCCTGGGGCGTGGTTGCCGAGCGGGCCCGTCGCGACGGCGCGCCGTGCGCGCTCGTGTCGGCATGTCCCAGCCTCGAGCTGCTGGCCACCGGACGGCTCGTCACGACGTCGCGCCATACCGAGCGTCTCGGTTGGCCTGCGGTGGAGGTGGTGGACCGCCGGGGCGACGACCCCCGCCTCGGGCTGTTCTCCGCCCGGGCGGTGGAGGGCGTCCGTTGGGCGGCTGCGGGCCGGGACCGCCGGGTGGTGTGCATCGTCAACCGCACGGGGGGCGCGCGTCTCGTGGTGTGCTCCGAATGCAACGAGCCGGCGCGCTGTGAGGCGTGCGGCGCGGCGTTGGAGCTCGTCGAGGACGACGAGCCGGGCTCCTCGGCGCGTGGTGTCCTGCGGTGCCGTCGGTGCGGCGCGGGGCGGCCGCCCGTCTGCGCGCACTGCGGCGGCGCGCGCCTGAAGGCCCGACGGCTCGGGGTGGCCCGGGTGCGCAAGGAGGTCGAGGCGCTGACGAACGCGCCGGTGGCGGTGGTGTCCGGTTCACCCAAGGCGGAGTCCGACGGGCCACCCGCGGAGGACGTCGCCGTCGTGGTCGGCACGGAGGCGGCGTTGCACCGGATCCGGCGCGCCGACGTGGTCGTGTTCCTGGACTTCGACCACGAGCTTCTGGCGCCGCGCTTCGAAGCGGGCGAGCAGGCACTCGCCCTCCTGGCCCGCGCGGCGCGGTTGGTGGGGACCTCCGCGGCGGCGGGCAGCGGCCTGCGTGCCCCGGGTCGCGTCGTCGTGCAGACACGGCTACCCGGCGACGGCGCGCTCCAGGCGGCCGTACGCGCGGACCCCGGTGTCCTCACGCGGGCGGACGAGGAGGTGCGTCGACAACTCGGACTGCCCCCGTTCGGCGCGCTCGCCCGCGTGTCCGGCGATGCGGCGGCCTCCTACGCCGATGCACTGGCCGACGCGTCCTCCGACGGGGTGTCGGTGGGCGGGGCGGACGGCGTCTTCACCGTGCGCGCTCCCGACCACGCGGTCCTGTGTGATCTCCTGGCTGCGGTGGCGCGGCCGTCCGGCCGGTTGCGCGTCGAGGTCGACCCGGTGCGCGCCTGATCGCATCGGGGGGAGCGGGCCTCGGCGGGGGCGCCGGTACGATGGACGCCATGCCGACGTACGCCATCCGCCAGTACGGCGACCCCGTGCTCCGCCAACGCGCCGCCGACGTGGACGACGTGGACGGCTCGCTCCGGCAGCTGGCCGACGACATGATCCGGACGATGTACGAAGCCCCCGGGGTGGGCTTGGCCGCTCCCCAGGTGGGGGTGCAGAAGCGGCTGTTCGTGTACGACACCCGCGACGACGAGGGCGACGGGCCGAAGGTGATCGTCAATCCGGTGCTCGCCGAGGCGCGCGGCGAGTGGACCTACGACGAGGGCTGCCTGTCGGTCCCCGGACTGTCGTGGCCCATCGTGCGCCCCAAGGAAGTCCACCTGACCGGCTACGACCTCGACGGCAACGAGGTGTCGGTCGAGGCCGACGAGTTCCTGGCGCGGGTCTTCCAGCACGAGGTCGACCACCTGGACGGCGTCCTGCTCATCGAGCGCCTCGACGACGACCAGCGCAAGGAGGCCAAGCGCATCCTGAGGACGCGGTCGCTCGGGCTCCCCGGGGACGACGACGACCGGGGCGCGGGGGTG
>DATGKD010000168.1:0-6553 GCA_035294855.1 Acidimicrobiales bacterium | reverse complement strand
ACGGGTAGTCGTGCCCGTCGAGGCACAGGTTGGGGACGATGAACGACAGGTTCGGCGTGGTCCGCACCGCGTGCAGGTCCTTCGCCAGGCCATTGGACGTGCCGCTCGACGTGCCCAATGAGACCACGTGGGCTGCGCAGTACGCGGCGTTGTCGATGACCGAGTGGAAGTACACGAACGGGTCGTGACGGGTCGCATAGCCGTCACCGGCCACCGCGGATTGCGTCGTGTCCTGGCTGTTGAGCGCAGGGTGCCCGCACGCCGCGGACTCGCGCGTGGGGACGTTCCCCATGTCCTGCATGTAGCCCTTCCAGGTGAGCCCCGCCGACGTGAGCTGGTTGCCGACTGTCGGCACCGAGGTCGGGAACACGCAGCCCGTCCCCACCAGCTGGCCGGGCGGGACGACGACGCCAGTGCTCGCGAAGTCGGAGAAGATCGGGCAGTCGCCCTGGTTCTGGGGATTCGGCGCCTGGCCGCTCACCATGGCCACGTAGTTGTCGTTGCTCTCGTGGCCAATGCCGTAGTAGTTGGTGAGCAGCGCACCTTCCGACGGCAGCGTGCTCGCCAGGTAGGGGTCGGCCGACGGGTTCCCGAAGGTGGCGGTGTAGCCCTCGTTTTCGAGAACGATCACGAACACGTGGCGCACCGCGGGCGTCCTCGCCGCGCTCAACTTCGCCGCCGGGGCCCATGGCACGACAGCCGTCATCACGGCGCCGATCACCGCGGCCGCCAGGCCGACGCCCGCTTGTTTGCGTCCTCGTCGTGCCACGTCGTGCGGCAGGACCGCCGGCTGCGCGGATCGCGACCTCTGGTGGGACCGTCTCAACGTCCTCTCCTCGTTTTCGGTTTTCAGCGGCGGAGCCCGTCCAGGGCGATCCTCAGAGCCACCCGTCATCGGCGGCAACGCCCTTCAACGCGTTCCACGTGTCGCGGTCGGCCGGGGCCGGCACCGCCGCGGTGGAGATGGGCGTGCCCCCGGGCAGCGATGCCACGCAGCCCGCGGTCACGAATGGCGCGAGCTCGGGCAGCGACGGCACCGCCGGGTTGGGCCTGCCGAAGTGCAGCGCGGTGGCGAGGTTGCCCGGGTCGTTGGGCGACCGCGACGCATCGCGTTGGGTGAGCGGCTGGAGTCCCCACCGCCACTCGACGAGCTTGAGGACCGAGGTGTGGTCGAATCGCTGGTGCACCACGGTGGGGTGTGAGGGGTTCCCCTTGGTGAGCGGCGAGGCGATGATGCACGGCACGCGGAAGCCGGCGAGCACCCGGCCTGCGCTGTCGAGGTCGGTGTCGATACCGCTCGATGGGCTCGCGCCGATCGGGACCGCCGCGGTGATGCGCGGTGGGACGACGTGGTCGAAGAAGCCCCCCCACTCGTCGTAGTTCACGATGAACAGCGTTCGGTCCCACAGCGGCCCGGAGCTCAGCGCGTGGAAGATCTCGGACAGGAAGGCGTCACCGGCGCGGATGTCGGCGAGCGGGTGGTCGTCACCGGAGGTGCCGCTGCCCTCGTCCTCGAAGCGCGGGTCGACGAACGACACGTTGGGCAGGGTGCCGGCTGCTGCGTCGGCCAGGAACTGCGTGTAGTGCTCGGCGATCGACAGGTACTTCGTGCCCCAGAGGGCGAGGAACGGGACGTCGCTGAAGTAGTACCGCCCGGTGGGCCCGCCGGGTTGGTTGAGGCGGTCCCAGATCGTCGGCACCGTCGAAATGGTCGTGGTGTTGTCGAGACGGTCCGTCTGCGCCGCGTGCTGGAAGAAGCGGTTGGGGTAGGTCGGTCCCAGGATCGAGCAGAAATAGTGGTCGCACGTCGTGAAGTTGAGCGCCAGCTGGCTCATGAAGGGGCGGTCGGCCGCCGTGTAGTAGCTGACGGCATAGGAGTCGTTGGCGGGGTCGAGCAGGAAGCCGTTCACCTTGCCGCCGTTGTACTGAATGCGCCCACCCGGGTACGAGTGGTCGGGATCGTTGAACCCGCAGCCGTTCAGCTGCTTCTGGTGGTAGGTGGGGTGCAGCTTCCCCGACGGGTCAGCGTAGGAAAGACCCGCCTGCCGCCCGGCGGCGTTGGGCAGCCAGCCGAGGAAGTGGTCGAAGCTGCGGTTCTCCATCATGACGAGCACGACGTGGTCGAAGCCCGACGCCGCGGGAGACGGCAGTGGCGGCGTCAGCGCGGCCGACGCCAGGGACAGGCGTTGCCCCGCTCCGGGTTGCACGAGTCGCGAGCCCAGGAAGGCCGCGCCCGACGCGCTGAGCGCACCCTTGACGAATGCCCGACGGCTGACCGCCACCTAACCCGCCTTTCGCTTGGCTGTCCGCCCCGCCGACCAACCCACGCTGCGTCACGCGCACTGCTCAGGATGAGATGTGCACATGAACGACCGGTGACGGTTTGGCCACCTCCGGACGAACGGTTTGCGTCCCGGTACATCCACCCGGGTGTCCACCCGGTGTGATGTTCCTCCGAAAACAACGAAGGAACGGGCCCGAAATCACGCTCCGGAGGGTCGCCGGCTGGCGGCGGGCCGCCGGCGGTAGGGCTGGCGGTAGGGGGCCGGCGGTAGGGCTGGCGAGGGCCCTGCAAAGCCCAGGACGCCCTAGGTCCGCTCGTGCACCTCGTACGCGCACACGTGCGCGCCGTCCATCAGGTGGGCCACCCGCTCCACCCGGCCGGCCGGGAGTGCGTCGCGGATGAACGACAACTCGCTGGAGCACGCCTGACCGAAGCCGGTCGCCACCGACAAGATGGCGCAGTTGTGCTCGGTGATGCGCCAACCCCCGCCGGGCAGTTCCTCGACGTCGGCCAGGTACCCGTCCTCGTCGAGAATGCGCGTGAGCTCTTCCACCTGCTCCGCCAGCGACTTGTCGGCCAGGCGCTCGGTGGCGTCGCGCAGGCGGCGCCGGCGGCGCTGCTCGAACAGCTTGGACACCTCGTCGCTCTCCGGGCCGCCCAGGTAGCCGAGCAGTTCCGTCGTGAGGTCGCCGTAGCGCTTGGGGAAAAGCATCTCCGCCGTGGTGGTCAGCTCGTAGCTGTGGGAGGGGCGGCCCCGCCCGTCCGGCTCGCGCCGGTGCGTCACCAGCCCGTCGCGGTCGAGGCGCAGGAGCTGTTGGCGTACCGCGGCCACCGTGATGCCGAGGAGCTCGGCGAGCTCGTGGGCGCGCAGGGCGCCCTGCCGCTTGAGTGCCACGAGGATGGCCCGTCGCGTCGTCGGCATCGTGGCCAGCGGCGGCTCGGGACGAACCGGCTGGTCACCTTGGGCCACTGCGGGGCTCACGGTGAGACGCGCGCTCACGGAAGGATCAGATGGACGTCGCCGAATTCGTGCCACAGGTACCCCTCGGCCAGCGCGGCGCGGTAGGACTCCTCGAGCAGCACCCTACCGGCGATCGCCTCCAGCATCGCGAGGTGCGACGCCTCGGGCTCGTGCCATCCGGTGAGCATCCCGTCGACAGAGGTGACCGGGCGCTCCGGCGTCACCACCGTCTCGGTCCACCCTTGTCCGGCGTGGACCTGCCCGCGCGCGTCGACGACGGTCTCGAGCGCCCGCACAACGGTGGTGCCGATGGCGACGACGCGTCCTCCTTCGCGGCGCCCGTCGTTGATGCGGTGCGCGGTGGTGGGCGGCACCCGGAAGTACTCGGGGTACGGGGGCTCGGTCACCTCGAGCGACGCCACGCCCGTGTGCAGGACGATCGGGACCACTTCGACGCCGCGTGCCACCAGCCGGGTGAGCACCTCCGGCGTGAACGGGCGGCCCGCGCTCGGCATCTCGGCGGAGCCCGGTTCGGTGGCGTACACGTTCTGGTAGGCGGAGATCGGCCAGCTGCCGTGCACGTACCCGTAGCGGATGGGCTTCCCGTGCACGGCGAGATACGTATGGAGCGCGTCCGGCGTCTGCAACGTGGCCACCCACAGCCGCACCCCACGGGCCGTCCGCGCGTAGGGCGCCAGCAGCTCGACGCGGCCGCCGCCGTCGAGCTCGACGACCTCGCCGGGTCTGGCACCGAACCAGGCGTCGTCGCCCTGGCGCAGCTCGACGGTCCACAGCCCGGCCGGCAGCTGGGTGGAGAGGTGCACGCCGAGGCGCCGTCCGGCGCCGTCCTCACCGGAGAGTGCGGCCGCCAGGGTTCCCGATGTGTTGATGACGATGATGTCGCCCGCGTCCACAAAGCGCGGCAGCTCCGAGAACGTCGTGTGCACGAGCACCGCGTCGTGGCGGTACGCCACGAGCATGCGCACCGCGTCACGCGTGATGCCGCGCGCCTCTGGCGGGACCGACGCCTCGAGCTCGCGGGGCAGTTCGAAGCTCGGCCGGCCAGAGGCGGCCCGCGAGCCAGCCGGGAGCGTCGTTTCGGCGGGGGAGAGCGGCGCGGCGAGCGTCATCGCGCCGCTCCTGCCGGTGTCAGGTCGACCTCCGATGCGCGGTACCGGGCGCTCGGCGGGCGTCCCTCGATGAGCGCCAGCAACGCCGGAACGACGGACTCGGGCAGCGGGCGGTCGGAGATGTCCTCCCCGGGGAACGCGTCCTGGTGCATCTGGGTGCGCATGTCGCCCGGGTCGACGGTGAGCACGCGCACGTCCGGCAGCTCGACGGCGAGGACCGCGCCGAGGTGGTCGAGCGCGGCTTTGGACGCGCCGTACCCGCCCCACCCTTCGTACGCCTCCACCGACGCATCAGAGGTCACGTCGAGGATCACCGGCTGCGGCGCTCGCCGGAGCAGGGGGAGCGCTCGCTGGACGAGGGCGAGCGGCGCGACCACGTTGACGTCCAGGACGTGACCGAGCGCGTCGAGCGGGTAGTCGGCGAGCCCCGGAAGCGGAGATGGCCCGAGGCTGCTCGCGTTGTTCACGAGGAGGTCGATGCCACCGAGGCGCTCGGCCGCGGCCACGAGATCCCTGCGGTGCCCGTCGTCGGCGACGTCGCCCGTGAGAGCGACGACCGACGCGCCGGGCTGGAGGTGCTCACGGACGAGTACTTCGGATTCGGCCAGGGCCTCGTGGCCCCGGGCGTCGATCACGAGCGACCAGCCCTGCTCGGCCAGGCCCACGGCGAGGGCTCGGCCCAGGCCCCGGGACGCTCCGGTTACCAGCGCGACCGCCATGGCGCACCTCCGTCCTGTCGGTAACCAATATAAAGATACTTTTCTGTATCTTTATTCCGCCAGCGGCCGATTACCAGGGATTTCAGTCGTGGGCCTGGGGGGCCACCACGGTGCGAAGGTGGTCGACGAGCTCATTCAGGGCGCCCCGGTCGACCTCGAGGCGCCGCCGGGGGCCGTCGCGCACCTCGGTCACGAGCCCCGCCTCCCGCAACAGCTTGACGTGGTTGGAGGCCGTCGGCTGGGCGATGCCGAAGCCGCGCGCCAGCTCGGTGACGGTGCGGGGAGCGATGGCGAGCTGGTCGACGATGGCGAGCCGGGTGGGATCGGCGAGCGTCTTCAGCCGGCGCGCCAGCGATTCGGATCGGGCGCGCGCGGAGAAGTCGGCGGTGTCGGGGCGCACGCCCACGAGCACCGTGCCGGGAAGGTCGAGGAGCACCCCTTTGTGGGTGAAGTACGCGGGCACGACGGCGAGCTCACCTGCAGGGGGGAGCCCGGCGACCAGTCGGTCGACGTTGCCGAAGTCGCAGCCGCCTCGCACGAGCTCCGACCACGGCTCGCCGCGCGTCAGACGGTCGCGCAGGGTCGCGCACGCCAGTTCGACGACGCGCCGTCCCGTGTCCCGCCACACCGGCCGCACCGCGCGCCACAGGTCGTCGAG
Source organism: Acidimicrobiales bacterium (assembly GCA_035294855.1). Classification (GTDB taxonomy): domain Bacteria; phylum Actinomycetota; class Acidimicrobiia; order Acidimicrobiales; family UBA8190; genus DATGKD01. The sequence goes on along the minus strand of DATGKD010000168.1, from coordinate 801 downwards.
GAGGGTCCCGTACTCTTCGCGCAGGCGCGCCGAGCGGCGCAGCTTCGCCATGCGCTGCAGGACGACGCGGCGGTCGGCCTCGCTTTCGGACCGCAACGGCAGGTCGGTGACGAGCGACGGCGCGTGTTGCGCGACGACCTCGAGCCAGCTGTCGACGTCGGTGGCGAACAGCAACCCGCCGTGGTGGGCGAGCACCAACAACTCCATGAACCCGACGGTCCTCGACCCACCCTCGTCCCAGAACGACCGCGCCCGCTCGAGCAGTTCGGGCTGTCGCTCGTCGAGGTCCTCGAGCGCTCGGTGGCCGTGCCGGAAGTCCTCCCGCTGAGCGGCGTGCAACACCCACGACAGTTCGACCGCGGCCGACGGGCGGATGGAGACGTGGGGACCCGAGGCCGTGACGTCGTCGTCCATCAGTGGCATAGCAATTTGACTATATATGTATATATGCCTATCCTGCAAGGCGGCGAGGAGTGAACGAGACCCTCGTGCCTGGGACAGAGAGGAGGCTGCGATGAACCCCTGGTCGATGGCACGCCTGGCCGCTGACCACCGCGCCGGCCTCCGCGGCGACCTCCGCGGGGCCGCCCACCGGCGCGCCCTGGCGGATCGGTCGCCGGCCGCAGCCACGGCGCTCGCCGAGGCGGACCTCTTCCGGGCCGTCGCCCGGTACCACGCGACCGCCGTTTCCCCTGGCAGGGGGGGTTCCCGGCTGACGCGGTCGGTGGGCGTTCTCCTGGTCCGGGCCGGGACCCGGCTGCTGGGCCCGGCCCACCTGGGGTGATCCGTCGGGTTTGAACG
>DATGKD010000167.1:0-6451 GCA_035294855.1 Acidimicrobiales bacterium | reverse complement strand
TCGGTGTCCTGGAACTCGTCGACGAGAAGGCGGGTGTACCGCCGCCGCAAGCTCCGGGCGGCCTCCGGGTCCCGGCGCAACAGATCCCGCGCGCAGACGAGCAGGTCGCCGAACCCGAGCTTTCCTTCGATGCGCCGCTGTTCGGCCACCGCGACCACGAACGCCGCGAGGCGAGCGCCGAGGTCCGCCGCCACCGCCCGGCGGACGGCGTCGAGCATCTCGGACCGGGCCGTCTCCGCCGCGGCGCACGCGGCGCGCACGTCGGTCACCGGGATCGCCCAGTTGCCCGCCTGCCCTTTGCCGCACCCGAGCTTCGGGGTGTTGTCGAGGGCCTGGAGCACTGCTTCGTCGGCCACGTCGGCGGCGTCGTGCACGGGAACCGAGGCGAGGAGGGCGCGCGCCGGAACGAGCACGTCGCGCAGGTGGACAGCGAGTTTGTCGTCGGGATCGGTACACGACGGTTCGTACGCCAGGGCCGTGTCGATGGCGTCGACGACAGAACGCGTGGTCACGACCGGCCAGCCGTGCCGACCCGGTTGGGCGGTGGCGAGCGCCCGCAAGGCGTCGGCGTCGAGCCGGTCCTGCTGGGCGTACATCGAGCGAGCGACCTCGACCAGGGCGGCGGGCGACAGGCCGAGCGCGAACCCCCGCACCAGAGCGGGCTCGGCGTCGGGATCGGCCAGTAGCGCGTCGGCGAACGTGCCCCACCGGGCGTCGAAGTCGGAGCGTTCGGCGGTGTCGCCCAGCACCTCGAAGCCCGGCGGGACACCGGTCGCCACCGAATGCTCCGTGATGATGCGCCGGGCGAACGCGTGCAGCGTGCAGATCGCCGCCTCGTCCACGTCGTGGCGCGCCGCGGCCAACCGTGCGTCGTCGGGGCGCATCTTCGCCTCGGCGTCGATCGCCCGGCGCACGCGGTCGCGCAATTCGGCCGCGGCAGCCTCGGTGAACGTGATGGCGGCGATCTCGCGCAGCGTGGCGGTCCCCGTCGTCACGAGCTCGACGATGCGTTGTACAAGGGCCGTGGTCTTCCCCGTCCCTGCCCCCGCCACCACCAACATCGTGGCGGCGAGGTCGACGCGGATCCGGGTGCGCGCGTGGTCGTCGGCCGTCGTCACGCCGGTACCTCGTCCGGGTCGACGAACGTGCGGACGACCGTGCCGGCCAGTTCTTCGGGCACCGTCGCTTCGAACAAGGCGCGCGCCGGGGCGAGCACCGGGTTCCCGCACTTGCGGGCCCACTGGCGGTCACGCGTCGTCGGGCAGACGGTGTCGAAGTCACAGAACCGGCACAGCTCGAATCCCCGTTCCGCCGACGGGCCGACCGGTGCGCCCGGGAAGACCCCGGCGTCCACCGCGGTGGCGATCAAGGCGACCATGTCGGCGAAGCGCGCTTCGACTTCGGGGGTGACGACCAGTCGGTAACACGGGGCGCTGCGCTGGTCGGAGAGCAGCCAGTAGCGGGCCTGGACGTCGCCACCGTTGCCGAACTGTGCTCGGGCGGCGAGCGCGTAGATGGGGAGCTGGAGCAGGGTGCCCCCGGCGAGGGGGTCCTTCGACAGCCCGCGCAGCGCACCCTGCTTGCCCGTCTTGTAGTCGGACACCACGAGCTGGCCGTGGCGCGTCCGGTCGACGCGGTCGGCTTTGCCCTTGAAGTGGACGGCGCGGCCGTCGTCGAGGGTCACCACGACCGCCGGGGCGGCGCCGTCTGCGTCCGAGCCGAACTCGAATTCGGCGGCCAGGGGTTGGCTGTCGCCTTCCTCGTCGTGGAACCGGCGAAGGTTTCGGAGGATGGCGGCCCGGTCCAACCGCCAGAGCAGCGGCTTGCCGACGAGGCCGCCGGCCTCGGCTTCGTCGAGACGCGCGTCTGCCGTTTCGAGAAGGCGCTCGAGCGAACGACCTGCGCCGGCGAGGCGTTCGAGGACGTAGTCTTCGAGGATGGCGTGCACGAGCGTGCCGCGGTCGGTGGCCTCCATCCGCCAGAGGTCCTCGGGGTACACCCGACGTTCCACGGCCAGGACACGCTCGAACAGGAACCGCCGGGGGCATTTGGCGTAGGTCTCCAGACGCGTGGCGGAGACCGGTCGTTCGCGGTCGAACGGCGTGACGCGGCCCTCTCCGACGTTGCCGTCGAACCTGGTGAAATCGGTGCCGGACCGGGCGCGCACCGCGACGATGCCGGTCGCCAGGCGGGGAGCGGCGCGTGCGGGTGGCGCGTCCACGGGATCCCCGCCGTCGGCGGCCCACCGTTCGAGGACGTGCAATTCGAGCTCCCTCGCCGACACAGGGGGATCGGCTTGGGCGATGCCGGCGGCGAACGAGGCCACCGGGCGATGCGCGGTCTCGGGCGATACGAACATGTCGAGCCAACGAGACCGAACGTGCTCCCGCCCGGTGCGGGGATCGGCGCGGGGGTACGTCGCCGTCCGCCTCTCGGCACCGGCCCGCACCGCGGATTCGACCGACCACTTCATCTCCTCGAGGCGGATGGAGCGGGTGCGCAACGCCCCCGACGGGTCGGCGCGCCGCACCTCCTCGGGGAGCAGGGCGTCGTCTCCCATCCACCCGGGCACGATGGCGTCGGCCAGCCCGACCAGAGTCGTCGACCCGAAGCGGAGGCCGTCAGCGAATCCGAAGGGGGCCAGGAAGACGCCGTCGCCGAATCCGCCGCGAGCCTCGTCCGCGGGGTCGAGTTCGGTCGCCTCGAGGGTGCTCCGGAGCATCCGGAGAAAGACCGACATGTCGAGCCGGGCGGCGGTCCCCGGACCGTGCACCGTGTCGAGCTCGCCCAGGCCCCGCAGGACGTCGCGCACCTGCTCGGCGGCAGCGAGCTCGTCGGCCGGCCACCGCCGGTCGACGTCGAGGTAATGGTCGAAGAGCCCGGCGGCCCACTCGGCGCGTGCCGACCACGACCCGCCGGGCGGCCTCGACCTGGCCACGAGGTCGGCGACGAATCCCCGAAGCGCCAGCGCCTGGTCGGCACGCTCCGGCTCGCGCGCGGCGAAGTGGCTGAGCCGCTCGTGCCACTGGGCCGGACCGCGCACCACGCCGGCCCCAGCGGACAGGGCGTCCCAACGGGCGGCCGGCACGCGCCGCCCGTTGGGTCCCGTCCGGACCGGCCCCGCCGACAGCCAGGCCACGACGGTGTCCCGGGCGAAGTCGGTAGCGGGAAGGTGCAGCAGCGCGAGGAGCGTGGTGGCGGCCGCCGAGCGGTCGAGACGCCGGCTACCGGGCCCGTTGACAGCCACACCGGCCGACGCGAATTCCTGCTGGAGAGCGCGCGCGTAGGTGCGGCTGGCCGGGTGGAAGACCGCCTGCCGCCACAGGGGCATGCCGCTCTCGGACGATGCGATCACGGCGCGCACCGCGGCCCGGGCCTCTTCCCCTGGGTCGGCGCAAGGCCGCACCTCGGTGAGACCGGTCGGCTCGCCGCCGCGTGCATCCGCCCTCACGTCGAGGGAGCGGACGGCGTCGAGGACCTCGCGGTGCCGCGGCGCGAGCCGTGACGCGCCAGAAGCGTCGACGATTGCCCCGGCGGAGGCCTGGTCGGCCCCGTCGGCGCAGGCCGCCTCGAGAGCGGCACCGGCCACGTCGAGGTCATCCGCGTACTCGCCGCGGTGGAGTCGTTCCCGCACACCGAGGACGAGGGTTGCGAGGTCCCCGGCGCGGTCGCGGCGGCGGGTGAAATGTTCGACCACCTCGACCGGGCACCGGCGCAGCTCACCGCAGGCTCGGGCGAGGACGGCGAGCGCGCGGTCGTGGCCCGCCATGGCGGCCAGCCAGCCGCCCACGTCCTCCGCCTCGGCCCGGATGGCTTCGACGTCGACATGGGCGGGTGCCGGGCGCCAGCCCCGGGTCGCCAGCCCCGGCCCCCCGAGGTCGCGCACCAGTCCGTCAGCGGTGGTGCAGGTGACGTTGGCGATGCCGCGGAGGCCGCCGCCAGCGACGCGAGCGCCGAGCGCGCGGCGGAAGAACACCGCCGCATAGCCCGAGGGCGCGACCACGGTCACCGGTGCGAGTGGATCACCGCGCTTGGCCGCCATCACCGCCTCGGCGAGGGCGGCCGTGGTCGGGTCGCCGCCTGCCGCCTCCGGCCCACGCACCATCGGGGCGATGCTACAAAGCGGCTGTGGCGCCTCCGCCGCCCGGGGCCCGGTGGACCGCCGCCCCGTAGGCGCGTCGGACGTGCAAGCGCCACCAGATGGCGAAGGTGTCACGCAGCATCTGGACGACCACACGGCGCGACACCGTGCTGGAGAAACGCCGCCCGATGCGGACAGGGGCTTCGACGATGTGCTGGTGTCCGAGACGCGTGGCGATGAGAAGGAGCTCCAGGTCGAACGCGTAGCCCTGCTCGACCATGAGAGGCAACACCTCCGAGAGGACCTCGCGCCGCACCAGCTTGATGCCGGCCTGGGTGTCGCGTACGCGCAGGCGGAAGAGCAGGCGCACGAGCTGCTGGTAGCCCCACGAGTAGAGCCGGCGGGCGATCGGGTAGACGACCTGCGACTCGGGGTGCCGCTTGCTCCCGATCACCACGTCCGGGTGGTCGGTCTCGACGACGCGCATGAAGTCCGCGAGGAGCTCCGGCGGTACGTCGCCGTCGCCGTCGATGAAGCCGAGGTACCGCCCCCGACCCTGGGCGAGGCCGGCTCGCACCGCGTGTCCCTTGCCGGCGTGCTGGGGGAGGGCGACGCGCACGACCACTTCCGGATGGACGCCCTCGAGGGACTCCGCGCTGCCGTCGGTCGATCCGTCGGAGACCGTGACGATCTCGAACGAGACGCCGATGCCCTGGAGCACCTGCACGGCGCCTTCGACCGTGGCGCGCAGGGGTGGTCCCGGGTTGTAGTACGGGATGACGACCGTCAGGTCGAGTACTGGATCGGGGAGTGGCGGTCGCATCGGCAAGGCCAGCGCAGACAGACGCGCGCCGCCCGCGCTGCCCTCGTGCAGTCGTCGCGCCACCGTCGAGCCTCCCCCGCGCGGGCGCACCCCCCCAAAGCGCCCGCTGGTGGCGGGCTCCGCCCAACTCTACCCGTGGCACCGCGCTTTCGGACCCCGCAGCCGGGGGTTTTCGTCAGCCCCGGGGCACGGGCTTCCTCAGGAGACCGCGGTGTAGATCGCCATGGCGGCGCCGAACCCGAGGCAGTAGATGCCGAACGGGGTGAGGGTTCGGGTCTTGAAGTAGTTCATGAGGAACCGGACAGACAACCAGGCGGCCACGCCGGCGGCCACCGCGGCCACGATCGACTGGCTGCGGATGCCGGCACCCAAGGGGCCCGTCAGGTCGGAGATCTTGTACAGGCCGGCGAGGAGGATGATCGGCGTGGCGAGGAGGAAGGCGAAGCGCGCCGAGTCCTCGTGGTCGAGCCCCCGCGACAGGCCCGCGGTCATGCACACGCCCTCCCGGCTGATGCCGGCGATGAGGGCGGTCGACTGGGCGAGCCCGATGAAGCCGGCCTCTTTGAAGTCCAGGGTGTCGAGCTTGCGGCCGCCGTCCTCTTTCGACCCCTCGCGCGCCGCCAGGACACGCACCTCCGACCGACGCCGCACCCGTTCGCCCGCGAAGAGGATGAGCCCGTTGACCATCAGGAAGATGGCGGCCGCCTCCGGCTTGGCGAGCGCGACCCGCACCTTGTGCTCGAGCGCCACGCCGAGGACGCCGGCGGGGATGCTCGCCACCACGATCAACCACGCCAGGCGCTCGGTGGAGGTCTCGATACGGCGCGTCGCCAACGTCCGCAGCCACGCCCTCACGATCGCGATCCAGTCCGACCTGAAGTAGATGAGCAGTGCGACGGCGCTGCCCACGTGGAGCATCACGTTGAAGGCCAACCACGAGGACTCCGGGTTGGACTGGGCCTTCACCACGTCGTGCCACCCGAACAGCGTCGGGAACAGGACGGTGTGGCCGAGGCTCGAGATCGGGAACAGCTCGGTGATGCCCTGGAGCAATCCCATGATGATCGACTGCACGTAGCTCAGGTGGAGGTGCAGCGTCGAGGACGCCGCCGACAACGTCGAGTGTCCGTCCCCCAAGCGGAACAGATGGGTGGTGGGCACGCAGGGGCCTTTCGGTCTGAAGCGGCGGCGGCTGCCGGCGCGGGGAGCAGGACGCCGGTGTCACAACGACGGGTCCGATCGTACAGCGGCCCATCCGGCTACCGGCGTGTTCCCCACCAGGCTCTTCTTCATGCTCTGTTCACACCTTCACAGGGCGTTTTCCGGGTCGTCCCAGGGTCTTCCCAGGTTGATGGGGGATCCTTCAGGTACCGCCTACGGGCGGATGAACCGGACGGAGGAGGTAAGAGGTTGCGGATCCTCGTGCTGGGGGGAGACGGGTACCTCGGTTGGCCCACGGCGTTGCACCTCTCGCGCCGTGGCCACCACGTCGGAGTCGTCGACAACTTCGTGCGGCGTCAATACGACCACGAGATGGGGGTCGACAG
>DATGKD010000166.1:0-2052 GCA_035294855.1 Acidimicrobiales bacterium | reverse complement strand
ACGAGCATCGTCAGAGGCTGGCCCAGCATCGCCGCTTCGGCTTCGATCCCGCCCACGCCCCAGCCCAGGACCCCGAGGCCGTTCACCATCGTGGTGTGGGAATCGGTCCCCACGAGGGTGTCGGGGAAGGCGCGCCCGTCGTCGGTGGCGAACACCACCCGCGACAGGTACTCGAGGTTCACCTGATGGCAGATGCCGGTGCCGGGGGGCACGACGCGCAGGCCGTCGAACGACTGCTGGGCCCAACGCAGCAGCTGGTACCGCTCCATGTTGCGCTGGTACTCGATGTCGACGTTGGTGGCGAACGACGAGGGAAGCCCGGTCGACTCGGCGATGACCGAATGGTCGATGACGAGCTCCACCGGGACCACCGGGTTGACCGCCGTCGGGTCGCCGCCCATCGCCGTGAGCGCATCGCGCATGGCGGCGAGGTCCACGACCGCCGGGACGCCGGTGAAGTCCTGCATGAGCACGCGCTCGGGAGTGAAGGCGATCTCGGTGTTCGAGGTCGATCCCGACTCCTGGCGAGTCGCCCAACTCGCCACGGCCTCGATGTCCGAGGGGTGGACGTGGTTGCCGTCCTCGTGGCGCAGAAGGTTCTCGAGGAGGACCTTCATCGCGTAGGGCAGGCGGTCCACGTCGAACCGGCTGCTCAGGGCGTCGAGGCGGTGGACGCGCCAGTCACGGTCGCCGACGCGCAACGTCGCGGCGCTGGAGAAGCTGTCGGCCGATGGCGGTGTGCTGACCATGGCACCCATTCTTGCCTTCGGCGCCGGGGTGGTCAGCCGAACGCTTCGACTGCCCGCGAGCCCGCCACCACGATCATGCCGGCGGCGGCGGCAGGCGCCGCGAAGTGGGTGGGTGTGCCCGTCCCGAGGTTCAGCGCGTACCTCGTCGTTCCCGTGCCCAGGTCGACGCCGTACAGCTTCTGGGCCCCCGCGTCGATGCTCCACAACACGCCGCCCGCGATGGTGGGCGACCCCACGCCTCCGGTCGGTGACGTCCACGTCCAGCCATGCGCCAGCGTGGTCCCCGGGCCCACCCGCACCTGCTCGACCTGCGCGTCGTCGGAGCACACGACGTACGCGTCGGGGGCGAGGTAGGCGCTGCCGCCCCGGGAGTTGCAGGTACGGAGTGAGGCCTGCTGCCCGCCGATCCCACCCAGGGCGGAGGCGCCGAGCAGGTATGCGGTCGCCGACTTCCCGACCTCGAAGACCTCGCCGTCACCGAGGAGCACCGGGGACGTGGATCCCAGGTCCGCGTCGCTCGCGTTGTCCTGCGCCCACGACGAGGGGGCGAAGTACTGGCGCTCGGCCAGCTGCGGTGAGAGCTCGATGACGCTGTTGCCGTGGTCGAAGGCCTGACCCGGGCGCGCGCCGCCGTTCCCCGTCGCCACGTACACGTCGCCCGAGCCGTCCACGGCCACGCCCGAGGGTGCCCACACCGCGCCCTCGTTGGCGCTGGGCACCCGGTAGACCTCCAGCGTCCCCGAGCCCGATTCAGGCACGCCCACCACCCAACCGTGGTAACTCCCGCAGTCCCCGTAGTGGCCACCGAAGCCGGCGAGGACGTCGCCCGAGGCGATCGCCAGCGCCGTGCGCTGCAGCTGCGCGGCCGAAGACCACCCGGGCTGGTCGAGGGACCGGGACCACCGGACGCGGTGGGTCGTCAGGTCGATCGCCACGAGGACGTGCGCCAGCCCCGCACCCGACGATGTCTCCGCGGACGCGAACAACGTCTGTGTCGCCGCGTCGATCACCATCGTGGAGGTGATGCCGACGTCCGGCGTGATATCGCCGCACGGCAGCGCGCCCGCGCTCGCCGGCGACCCGAGGTGGAGCGACCACACCACCTCGCCGCGGGAAGCAGTGAGTGCGTAGACCGTGTCGTGCTCGGTCGCCACGTACACCGTGCCGCCCGAGACGAGCGGCTCGCCGTATACCGCTCCGTCGAGCGCCGGCGACGTCCAGAGCGCGCGCGGCGCCGCCGTGCGTGCCGGGTCGGTGGCATCCACGGCTGTGCGCGCGAAGTTGCCGCCGTAGGTGAGCCACG
>DATGKD010000165.1:0-2816 GCA_035294855.1 Acidimicrobiales bacterium | reverse complement strand
GGAACAGACGTTCGGGGCCCTCGCCAGCACGTGACCGGGCGAACTAGCGCCGCTGTACGGCCGTCTGAGGCGCTGGGGCCCGTCCGGGCATGCTGGGGCCATGTCGGTCCCTGCAGGCGCCTGGGTGGACGCTGCGGCCGTCGTGGTGACCGCCCTGGTGGGGGCCGCCGCCGGCGGCATGCGGACGTGGGCCAGGCGGGTCGAGGCCAAGATCGACCATGCCCAGGGCCAGACCAACGAGCGCATCGACCTCGTGACCACGGCGGTCGGCAAGCTCGACGACGAGCTCAGCCGGGTACGCGAGCGCCTCACCGCGGCCGAGACGGCCCTGCGCTTCACGACCGGCGTCATGGTCACCGGCTCGGCGCCGTGGCACGCGAGGCGCCGCGACGACCCCGGCCGCGAGCTGTTCGACCCCGGGGAGGGCGACCGGGCCTAGATCAGCGCCCCGCCGCCGCCGCCAGCCGGCCGGCGACGTCCCGGCCGACGGTGATCGGGGCGGTGGTGCCGTCGGGGAGGTGCAGGCGGCGGTTGTCGACGCCGCGCACGATCCACGACCGGGGCGAGATCCGCACCGCGTCCGGCTCGCCACGACGCAGCGAGTCGGGAAGCGTCGACCACACCTCGCCGGCCCAGGTGTCGGGGTCCACCCGCTGCGCAGTCGACGGGACCCCGGAGATCCGTGCCGTGCCGTCGACGACGAGCTGGCGCGGGCCCAGCACGTCGATGCACTCGTGGGTCGCCTTCACCCGAAGCCCCCAGCCGTTGCCGGCGCGCAGCCAGGCGGCGAGCCTCTCGGCGCCGGCCGACGTGACTATCACGCCGTCGGTGTCGCAATGCACGACGTTTCCCAGCCCCGCGGCGACCATGATGCGCCACAGCCTGATCCGGCACTCGGCCATGACCGCCGACATGACGAACACACATGCGTCGGGGCCGTAACGGGGATCGGTGCCCTGCCAGGTCTCGGAGCCCAAGGTGAGCAGGGTGCCGACCTTGCCGGTCTCGGGGTACACGACGCGTTCGATCGTTTCGCGAAGCTCGTCCGCGGGAGAGTCGTACTCCCAGGGAACGAATCGCGTGGCGAAGCGGCCGACGAGCGCCCGGGCGAGATGCTTGGCGAAGGCCGCGCGCACAGGGGAGAGCCCGGGCGGCTGCGCCTGGGACGCCTCGATCACCCAGTGCGCCCACGAGGCGAGCGCCGGCGCGGCGCTGTAGCGGTAGGTCTCTAGGACCTGGACCTCGGCGCCGAAGCGGTGCGCCTCGAGGAGCTCGTCGTCCCACCACCAGCCGGCGAAGTCGCCCACCGGCCACAGGGTCCGGCCGTCGAGGTGGTGCGGCAGCACCGGGACGCCGGCGGACACCTCGGCCCGGCACAGGTAACGCACGCCGGCCGGGCGCCTCTCCACGGTGTCCAGGCGCCGCCGGGTGCCGTGGCCCATCAGACGCAGCGGGACCTGCAGCTCGGTGCAGATCGTCGAGTAGGCCATCGGCAGGTCGAAGGAAACGAAAGGCCCCTTCCGGAGCCTCCCGTGGCGCCAGGCCTCGGTGCGGCCGGTGTAGCACGCCTCGGCCTCGGCGGCCCGGGCCGAGGCGTCGTCGTGGACGAGCACGCGGTGCGTGTAGTGGCGGTGGCGCCAGATCGCCCACGCCTGCCCGCCGGCGGTGCGCTGCCAGTTCCCGAGCTCGTCGTCCTCGATCCACGTAAGCAGGTCGAGCACCGCGGCGCGCAGGATCTGGACGTCGATGGTGCAGCGCGTCACCCATTCGTCGTCGCCGGCGGCGAAGTCGGGGAGAGGCGCCTTCTTCACGCCCACCAGGGCGCCGATCCTCCCGAGCGCCATCGGCAGGAGCGCCATCGAGTCGCACAGCAAGAGCGAGCATCCCCGCCGGCGCCACGTCGCCGCCACGGCGCGGTCGTGCAGGGAGAGGTGCGAGAGCTGCCATCCCAGCGCGGAGAGATGCCCGAAGGCGTCGGAGATGCGGAGGTCGTAGGCGAGGTTGTGGGCGACGAGGATGGTGCGTCGCTTGGCCCTGGTGAAGTTCGACACCCACCGCCACAGCTCCCCGGGGTCGCGGTGCACCTGCCACTGCGTCTCGCGCCAGGGCTCGCCCTGTTTGGGGCGCCAGTCGGCGGCGGTCACGGCCAGGCGCCATCGCTGCACCTTGTCCCAGCCCTCGGTCGTCTCGATCGCCTCGGTGTCGAGGAACACGAAGCGCGACGGCACCCGGACGGCGGCGTTGTGACGGATCCAGTGGGGCGGCGACGATCTCACGGCCCGAACACGTGCAGGCCCGGGGTGCCGAAGCCGAGCAGCTGCTGGGTGGCGCCGGTGCCGGTCTGCTGGCCCTCGGTGAAGATCCCCATCGCCTGGGCCTGGGCCTCGGCCGGGGTGATGGGCTCGCGTACCCGGACGGTGAACACGCTGTGGTTGATCGTCAGCTCTTCGCCTTCGCGCTCGCGGTAGAAGATCGGCACCCGGTACTCGTAGCCGCTGAACGCGCTGCCGGTGTGGGTGACGAAGGCGTCGGCGCCGGGGATCGCGTCGAGCGGCTGCGCCACCCAGGTGCCGGCGGCGGCCTCCGACGCGCGCACCTCGCCGACGAGGCGCTGGAAGTCGTAGGTCCGTATGGCGCCGCCGGCCGCGCGGAAGGTGCGCAGCATCGACGCGCCACTGAGCCCCTCCCGGATCCCCGCGGAGATGGCCGGGCCGAGCATCGACCGCAGGGCATTGACGTCGCCGCCCTCGGCGGCGCCGCTCACGATTTCGAGGAAGGACATTGGCGGGGTGGTCCCGGGCCGGGGGGGCTATGGG
>DATGKD010000164.1:0-22804 GCA_035294855.1 Acidimicrobiales bacterium | reverse complement strand
ACACCGGAAGGCCCATCTCCGGTCGCGGCACGAGAAATTACCCACTCCCCCCTCCCGCTGGGGCACAATGCAGCCCCATGAACAAGCGTGAACTCGCAAAAGCAGTTGCCGTCCAGTCCGATGTCGACCTCAAGACCGTGTCGAACGTCCTCGAAGGATTCACCGATGTCGTCACCGCGGTGGTGTCCAAGGGGGAGCCGGTGGCGATCTCCGGATTCGCCAAGTTCGTCAAGGTCGACCGACCCGCACGGATGGGTCGCAACCCGGCCACGGGTGAGACCATCCGGATCAAGGCCTCCAAGCGGGCCCGGATCACGCCGGTCAAGGCGTTCAAAGAGGCCGTGCTGTCTCCGGCGGGAGCTCCCCGGCTGAAGCGCGGCGTGTGGCCGACGAGCGACGAGGCCGTTCGCGCCGCCGGCAAGACGGCCATGGACGCCGGGCGTCGCCCCGCCGCCAAGAAAGCGACCACCGCCCGGAAGGCGCCGGCCAGAAAGGCGCCGGCCAGAAAGGCTCCCGCCAAGAAGGTCGCCAAGCGCACGACGCGCGCGCGAAAGACCACGCGCAGGCGCTGATCGACCCTCTTCCGTTTCCCAGCCGATTCGCTGCAACGTCGGAATACGGGGAATCACGCATCAAGGGTCAGGTGGAGTCCCGGTTTCGTGCCAGCCGGGATCGACCAATAATCAGACTTGCCCGTCGAAGCGGGTGGTCCTGTTCACGCTGATTCCTGGCCTAGCCCCCTAGCCTCGGGCGGCGTGAGATCAGGTTGCACATCGCGTGGCGCCGCAGGGACTTGGCCCTGTGGCCCACGCGATGGCTCTTTCCAGACGAAAGCGCAGCCTCGCGGGGCGCGGCACGGTCAGCGCGGCGTCAATCCCCAGGTCCCCTGCCAGGATGCGCCGGGTTCGAGGGCCACGACGTCGACGCCTGACCGCAGTGCATCGGGCGGGCAGGACATGGGCTCCACGGCCAACGACCGCCTCCGGCGTTCGGGCGGCTCGATCGTGTCGCCGCTGAAGACCATCACGTATTTGAACTGGGCATCCATCCAGACCGTCACCCCGCGGCCACCGGCGGCATCGTCCAGCTCCACGCACATGAGCCCGTCGGCGCGGCGCTGAAAGTCGGTGTAGGCGGTGTCCAGGCGGGTCGGGCCGATCCAGCGCCTCGCCGTGAAGTCGAACTCCGATCCGGCCACGGGGCGCAAACCCACGGGCAGTCCTCGTTCGTCGGTCAGCATCCGCTGGGCGGCGGGGACCATGAGCGCCACGCTGTCGACCTCCGCGCCCAGGGTCAGGTACGGATGGAACCCCACGCCAAAGGGCGCCACGCCGTCGTCGGTGTTGTTGGCATCGAACGTCACCGACAGACCGCCTCGGCCGAGCCGGTACTCGATGGACAGCTCGAGTCGCCATGGATATCCGGGCTGCGGGTACAAGACGCAACGGAGGGAGATGCGGTTCTGGACGCGGGAGACGACCCGCCAGGGCAGCCAGCGCACGAGCCCGTGGATGGCGTTATGTCGATCGGGCTCGTCGAGCGCGGCATGGGCCTCGCGGCCCGAGAAGCTGTAGCCGCCGTCGGCCAGCCGATTCGGCCAGGGTGCGAGGACCTGTCCTCGTCCGAAGTCACAGAGCTGGTCCACCCCGAAACCGTCGACGACGTCGACGCCGTCGACGGTGTACGAGCGCAGCGTCGCGCCCACCTCGGCAATGACCGCGCGCTGACCCCCGTGGCCGATGTCGTGCTGTTCGCCCGAAGGCGGCGGCCGGTGTGGAGGGGTGACGGGCACAGTCGCAATTCCGCCGTGACGATGGATCGAGCGATGGGTTGAACGTCGAGCCGCCGTCGGAAGCGACCGCCGTCAGGGCGACGGTATGGTAGACGGCGTTCTCCGTCGATGCCCGTGCGCCCGACTACCGAGCGGAGGGTCGAGTGCGGATCCTTATCACCAACGACGACGGCGTGCGCGCCCCTGGTATCGCAGCGCTCGCGTTGGCCGCGGCCAGCACTGGACACGACATCGTGGTCGTGGCCCCGCTCATCGATTACAGCGGGGCAGGTGCCGCCGTGGGCCCGGTCCACTCCCGTGCGGGCGTTGACTACGAGTCACACGTCATCGCGGGGCTCGGCGACATTCCCACCTTCGGGATCGACGGCCGCCCGCACTTGCGGTGATCCTCGCCTGCGTCGGCGGCTTCGGGCCCCGGCCCGACCTGGTCCTTTCGGGGATCAACCACGGCATCAACGTCGGACGTTCAGCGATGCACTCGGGGACGGTTGGCGCGGCGCTCACCGGCGCGCACTTCGGGCTCCGGGCCCTGGCCGTGTCGATCCGCTGGGGGGATGACCCGGTCCCTTGGGAGACACCCGCGACTCTGGCGACCACACTCGTCCCCGTCCTCGAGGGGGCGCCTCCGGGAACGACGCTGAACCTGAACACCCCCAACGTGGAGCTCGTCCGCTTGCGCGGCCTGCGCCATGGGCGGCTCGGCCGCGGCGGCACTATCCGATCCGCCGTTCACGACTCCGGCGAGGGAGGCGCCTCGGTGCCGCACGTGGCGTTGCCGGCCGGGCAGACCGGCACCCTGCGTCTCGACCTGACCGCGCCCGGGACCAGCCTGCGCGTCCACCCCGACACCGATGCGGGCCTTCTCGCTCGTGGCTACGCGTCGCTGACGCCCCTGGTCGGGGTGCGCGAAGCGGGCGCCGAGGCAGACGACGTGCTGGAGGCGGCCCTCGAGAAGCTGTACGAGATCCCGGGGGTCTCCCCTGGCCTCGAGCCCGAAGAGCTGCCCGAAACCCAGCCCGGGCCGTCGGGCGAGGCGGCCACGGCCTGAGGCCGAAGATCACGATTCGTGGTCAGCGAGGCGCCGTTCCGCCGCCATGTCCGGCGGCGACCCCAGATCGTAGAAGCCCAGGTCACACCGTTGAAAGGCGAGCGGTGGCCGCGCCGCCGACGCCCCAACTGGTACCGGAGTGTTGCGGTTGTGTTTGCGCACGCGTGCACAAGCGCCTAAGGTCGCCGGGACTCTAAGCCCAGGCTGAGTCCACGACGGCAGCGGCGGAGGCTGTCGACCGGGCCTATGGACCCGACGTCTCGTGGACCGCCCGCCGCTTTCGCACCCCTGACGGTGGCGCGCGCCCACGGAACGACGCGGTCTTCTGCCCGCGATCACCCCCCCGCCGGAGGAGAGCCGGCCCATGCCCAGAGGGGCCCATGCACACAGAAAGCCCCGAGGGGCCCATGCACACAGGAGGAAGTGCCTAACGCGCGACCCCAAGGGTTGCTCCGTCCGCACCTCGTTTGGACCTGCTGACAGTCCAGGGCCGCCCGCCCTCCCCGGCGCCGGCTCCGCGAGACGAATGCTCCGACGACGGGCGCCCGCATTCCAAGCCACCTGGAGCCCTCCGGGGATTCCGCGAACTTCAAGGAGGCGCGAGATGCGGAAGCACCGACGCTTTGGCGTCGTCATCGCCGTGTTGCTCGGTATGGGATTGGCTTTCCAACAACCGAGTTCTGCCCACCATCAACCCGTCAATCGAGCGACCGGCCTCGGTCGACTCGATCTTCAGCTCGTGTCGGCGAGCATCCCCGCCGGAGATCCTCCCACCGCGGCAAGTGCCGCGCCTGAGGATCCCGCGCTCCTCGACGCCGTGCACCCCGTCACGACGCACCAACTGCTCGTGCAGCAGGCCATCAGGGCCTATCTCGAAGCGCAAGCGCCGCGGCCCACCCCGCCGCCCTCACCCCGGCCGGCACCACCCCCGCCGCCGGCTCCCGTGGTCGCCGCCTCTTCGGGAGATGTCTGGGCCGCTCTTCGGCAGTGCGAGTCCGGCGGCAACTATGCCGACAACACGGGCAACGGCTACTACGGCGCGTACCAGTTCAGCTTGGCCACGTGGCAAGGCCTTGGCATGTCGGGCCTGCCGTCTGACGCGCCTCCGGCGGTGCAGGACCAAGCGGCGCACGAACTGCAGGCGCGTAGCGGCTGGGGACAGTGGCCGGCGTGTTCCCGACGTCTGAACCTCGTGTGACGGAGGGGGTGCGCGCACGCCGCGGGAGCGGACTCGCCGACAGCCCGTGGGATCACCGCCCGCGATCTCACGGGTAACGTCCAGCGTGATGTCCGTGCTCGGCACCGCCCACCCCGAGGGCGCCCAGGACTCAGGGTCGCGGCGCGCCCTCTCGTCCGCGCCCGCGTCCGGGTCGGCGTCCCACGGCTCGGTCGACCACGACGGCTCCCTGCCCGCGGCGGCAGGCACGCCGGCCTGGAAGGCGCTCGCCGGCCGGCTGGTCTCCCGGCTCGCCGCCACCGCCGGCGGGCCCTTGGCGCCGGTTCTCTCGCTTTTCGAAAGCCGCCCCTACGAAGTAGGAACCTTCGAAGTCGGAGCGCTGCGCCTCCACTACGAAAGCCACGGCCACGGCCCGAAGAACCTCGTCTTCTTGCACGGGCTGCTGCTCGACGCCCAGATGAACCGTCGCCTGGCGGCCGACCTCGCGGCCGCGGGCCACCGCGTCGTTCTCCTCGACTTGCCCGGACACGGCCACTCGGACAAGCCCCGGCACGCGTCGGCACACCGCATGGACTCGTACGCCCATTACGTCGTGGCGCTCCTCGACCATCTCGGCATCGAACAGGCGGTCGTGGGCGGCGTGTCGCTGGGCGCCAACGTCGCCCTCCAGGTCGCCGTGCAGGCTCCCAGCCGGGTGCGCGGTCTCGTCGTCGAGATGCCGGTTCTCGAGTGGGCGGTGCCCGGCGCCGCGATGGTCTTCTTACCGATGCTCCTCGGCGTCCACTATGCGGCTCCGGTGATTCGGCTCGTGGCGGCGGTGGCGCGACGTGTGCCGCACACCAAGATCGCGCCCCTCGACAGCTTCGTGTCGGTGCTCACCGCCGAGCCCGACGAGGCCGCCGCGGTCCTCCACGGCATGCTGGTCGGTCCGATCACGCCGACCTACGAAGACCGTCAGGCGATCACCGCCCCCGCCCTCGTCATCGGGCACAAGGTCGACTTCATCCACCCGTTCACCGACGCCGACCACCTCGCCCGGCAGCTGCCCCACGCGCGCCTCGTGCAAGCGCACTCCATCGTCGAGCTGCGCGTCGCCCCCGAGCGCCTCACCGGCGAGATCAGTGCGTTCTTGGACCGCGTCTGGACGACGCCCGGCGCACCGGTGGCCCAGCTGGCCTGACGGACCGCCGGTCCCTCAACGTCGGGGCTCCCAGGCGTCGGGGTCTTCGGTCATCCGGGTCACGGAGCGGGGGAACTTCCCCGCGACGATGTCGGCCAGGGTCACCCGTTCGAGCACGCCGCGCAGGCTGGCGCGCACGGCGACCCACACCTCTTGGAGGTGCTCGGCGGCCCCCTCGTAGCGCGCCGCCTCGGGGCGCAGTCCCCGCACCTCGGCCAGCGGCCCGTCGAGTGCGCGCATCACGTCGGCGACGCTGATGGCGCCCGGCGCCCGGGCCAACCGGTATCCGCCGTCGGAGCCCCGCTGACTCACCACCAGCCCCGCCCGGCGCAGGTCGTTCAGGATGGCGCCCAGGAACCGGACGGGTAGCCCCTGCGCCTGGGCGAGGGCGTCGGCCGTCGCGGGCTCGTCCTGCGCCGCCAGCGTCAGCAGCGCACGCACGCCGTAGTCGACCTTGGCGGGGATGTGCATCGGAGGATTCTGCCCACTTCCACTGGACAACGGCCGGCCTGTTCTCTACTATTTCTATCTTATTGATTGATTTACTGGTAAAGCGGCGGCTCGGGGTGGGCCGCTGGCCGGGGGATCGGTCCGGGGGCTCACCGAAGGGAGATCCGGTGGAACACGTCGTCGTCGCCGCACAGAACGGGGGTCGGGTCCTCGCGCCGTTCGGGCGCCCCCTGCGAGCGCGGTGGGTTCGGGCCGCACTGGTCCTCGGGGCCACCGGCGCCCTGCTGGCCGCATGCTCGTCGACATCGCCGACCGCGGCTGAGCGCACCGACGGCCACAGCACGACCACGGCCGCGTCGTCTGCGCCGGGCGGAGTCCTGGCGACGGCGACCGACGCCCAGTCGCCCGCCGCCCAGCTGACCGGCGCGGGAGCGAACTCCATCGACGCGTTCTTCACCCGCGTCTTCTACGCCTACAGCGCCGCGAACCACGGCGTTAGCGTCAACTACTCCCCTGCAGGCAGCAGCGTCGGCATCACCGATATCGAACAGGGCACCGTGCAGTTCGGCGACTCGGAGGTTCCCATCGCGGCGCCGGCGCAGGGCACCGGCGGGAGCATCCTGCAGGTTCCCGTCGACCTCGGGGGTGTGGCGCTGAGCTACAACCTGCCCGGCGTCGGCCAGGGCCTGAAGCTCGACGGACCGACGCTGGCAGGCATCTACTTGGGTTCCATCACGACCTGGAACAACCCGGCGATCGTGGCGCTGAACCCGGGGGTCAACCTGCCCCACACGTCGATCGTGGCGGTGCACCGTGCCGATTCGTCCGGTCCCGGCTACGACCTCGACCAGTACCTGATCGACACCGGCGGAGCGGCGTGGACAGCAAAGTCCGGCTCGACGCCCTCGCTGCACTGGCCGGTGACGAGCGTCGGTGTCGGGCAACAGCTCAACACCGGGGTCGCCAGTTACATCCAGCAGACGCCGGGCGCCATCGGCTACGTCGAGTTCGCGGCGGCGCGCCAGGCGGGCTTCACGAACGTGGCCCTCAAGAACCAGGCGAACGACTTCGTGGCGCCGTCGCCGACGAGCATCGCGTCGGCGGGAGCGCAGGCGCACAACTTGAGCGCCGCCAACTTCGTCATCGTCGACGGTCCGGGCGCGGGCACCTATCCCCTCGCCAACTTCAGCTGGACGCTGCTGTACCAGAAGCAGTCCAACCAGACCGTCGGGATCGTGCTCGGCAAGCTCTTCGACTGGGTGACCACGACGGGCCAGCAGCAGGCGTCCGCCCTGGGGTACTCACCGCTCCCCGCCAACGTCGTGTCGCTCGCGCACCAGACTCTGCTGCAGCTGCAGACCTCGGCCGGCCAGCCGCTGTTCTCGTGACGCGTCCCGTCGTGATCGCCTGAGACCAGAACGGCACGATGGCATGGCACCGACCCTGCTCGAGGAGGTCCTCCCGCCGCAGCTGACACCCGTGGCCGGCGTGCGCGCCGCGCTCGAGCGGCGCCGCGCCCGCCCCGGCGGCCGCGCGTACGCCGTGTTGCGCTGGGGCGGAGCGGCGCTGTTCGCCGCCGTGGTGGTCGGCCTCGTGATCAGTCTCGCCGACGGGTCGAGCCAGGCGTTCGCCCACTCGGGGCTGGGCCTTCTGTGGTCGGGAACGTGGGACCCCGCCCACCTGCGCTATGGCGCCGGCGTGTTCGTGCTCGGGACGCTCGTGACGACGCTCGTGGCCATCGTGCTGGCGGTGCCCATCGGTGTGGGCACCGCCGCGTTCCTGTCCGAGTTCGCGCCGCGTTGGATCGCGGCGCCGCTGTCGGTCCTCGTCGACCTCATCGCCGCCGTGCCGAGCATCGTTGTGGGCCTCTGGGGCCTGCTCGTGCTCAGCCCCGTCTTCGCGCGGCACGTGGAGCCGTTCTTCAAGAAGATCCCGGTGCTCGAGTGGTTCTTCCACGGACCGGCGCTCGGACCGAGCATGCTCCTCGCCGGCGTCGTCCTCGCGGTCATGATCCTCCCGACGGTCGTGGCGCTCTCGCGCACGGCGTTGTCGGCCGTGCCCGTCGCCGACCGCGAGGCCGCCCGCGCTCTCGGCGGGACGAAGTGGCAAGTCGTGCGCAGCGCGGTCATCCCCGGCGGCCGCACCGGGATCGAGGCCGCCGTGACGCTGGCGATGGGCCGTGCGCTGGGCGAGACGATCGCCGTCGCCATGGTGATCGGCAACCTCTACACCGCCCCCCATTCCCTGCTCGCCCCGGGAGCCACCTTGGGCTCGGCGATCATCAACACCTTCGCCGAGGCCACCCCCGGGCTGGATCGCAGCGCGGTGATCGCCCTGGCGCTCGTGCTCCTCGTCATCACCGCGCTCGTCAACGCCGGCGGGCAACTCCTCCTGCGGTCCCGCATGCGGGCCCGCACGGCCTGACGCCATGAGCTCGTCGCTCGGTCACGCACTTGCTCTGCCCGCCCCGGACATCGCGGCCGCGCGCCGCGAGCTGGTGCGGCAGACGGCGCGGCGATCGCTCACCCGGCGGCGCGCCGCCAGCCGCGCCATCGTCGTGGTGTGCGGTCTCGCCGTGGCCGTGTCCCTGGCGCCGCTCGCCGCCCTGGCCACGTACACGATTGCCCGCGGAATGCACGCACTGTCGGTGAGCTTCCTCACCCACGCGCCGACCCCGCCGGGGATCCCCGGCGGCGGCATCTCCAACGCCATCGTGGGCTCGGCGATCGTCGTCGGGCTCGCCACGGCCATGGCGGTGCCCACCGGCATGGCGGTCGCACTGTTCCTCGCTGAGCGCCGCGGCCCGGTCGCCGATGCGATCCGCTTCGCCGCCGATGTCCTGACCGGCGTGCCCTCGATCGCCATCGGCATCTTCGCTTACGCGGTGCTCGTCGAGCCGTTCAACCACTACTCGGGGCTGGCCGGCAGCTTCGCGCTCGCCGTGTTGATGTTGCCCATCATCATCCGGTCGAACGAAGCCGCCATGGGCGCCGTGCCCCGCGACCTGTGGGAAGCGGGGTTGGCGCTCGGCGCGCGCCGCGCCCGCGTGGTTCGTTCGGTCGTGTTGCGAGGTTCGCTGCCGGGGCTCGTGACGGGCAACCTGCTCGCCATCGCGCGTGCCGTCGGCGAAACCGCACCCGTCCTGGTCACGATCTTCGGCAGCACGCTGTTCACGGCGTCGCCGTTGGGCCCGCTCGCGGCCATGCCCCTCACCATCTACACCGACGGCACCCAGCCCTATCCCACCGCGCAGCAGATCGCGTGGGGAACGGCGCTCGTGCTGCTCGCGTTCGTGCTCGTCCTGAGCATCGTCGCCCGCGTGGTGGCGGGCAGACTCAACCGGAGGACCCGATGACCGCATACCCCGCAACTGGTCCGTGGGCCGCGGAGACGGGCGCAACCATCGACGGCGCCACCGACGACGCCTCGCTCGGCGCCCCCACGCCCGCACGCGTCACCGCGCCTCGTCGGGACGTGGCCACCGTCGATGCCGCGGTCTCGCTACGCGGCGTCAGCGTCACGTTCGGCCGGCACCAGGTGGTGCGCGACGTCGATCTCGACCTCGTGCGCAACCAGGTGACGGCGTTGGTCGGCCCGTCGGGGTGCGGCAAGACCACCATCCTGCGCACCGTCAACCGGCTGCACGACGACACCGGTGGCAAGGTGAGCGGCGCGGTGCACGTGGGGGACCTCGACGTCTACGCCCGCGACTGCCGGCCCGAGCTCGTGCGCAGTCGGGTCGGGATGGTCTTTCAGCGTCCCAACCCGTTCCCGACCATGAGCATCTTCGACAACGTCGTGGCCGGGCTTCGGCTGAACGGCGTGCGCTCCAAGGCCTTGCTCCGCGACGCGGCGGAGTCGGCCTTGCACCACGCGGCGCTCTGGGACCTCGTCAAGGACAGGCTGCACTCCCCGGCCGTTCGCCTGTCCGGTGGACAGCAACAGCGGCTGTGCATCGCTCGGGCTCTCGCCGTCGAGCCCGAGGTGCTCCTCATGGACGAGCCGTGCTCCGCGCTCGATCCGATCGCCACGGCGAAGATCGAGGAGCTCATCACCCATCTCGCCGCCGACGTCACGATCGGCCTCGTGACGCACAACATGTTCCAGGCGACTCGGGTCTCGCACCACACCGCCGTCTTCATGCTCGGCGACGATCGGACCACCGGCGAGCTGGTCGAGTACGGGACGACCGAGCAGATCTTCAACGACCCGCACGACCCGCGCACGCGGGCGTACGTGTCCGGTGAGGTGGGCTGACGACCGGATCTCGGGCGCCACCGGTCCCGCCGTGATCCGAGGGTCCCGGGGCTCACACCACCCGAGCGGCACGACATCGACTACAAACGCACCGTGCCCGACGAGCCCTCCCCCGCCCCGACGCCACCGTCACCGCCGCGCACCGTCGCCGTCACCGGGAGCGCATCGGGCATCGGCGCGGCGGTCCGCCGGCGCATCGAACGCCACGGCGACCGGGTGATCGGCGTCGACCTGCGCGCTGCCGATATCACCGCAGACCTGGCCACGGCGGCCGGCCGAGCACGCGCGGTGCACGAGATCCACACCGCCTGCGGCGGCGTCCTCGACGCGCTGGTGGCTTGTGCCGGCGTGGGCCCCCAGACCCGTCCGAGACACCGCATCGTCGAGGTCAACTACTTCGGCGCCCTCGCCTGCATCGACGGTGCCCTCGAGGACCTGGCCCGCGGCGAATCCCCGGCCGCCGTGGTGATCTCTTCGAACGGGGCCAGCCTCACCCCCCCGGATCGCGAACTGCTGGCGCTCCTCGACAAAGATGACGAGCCGCAATCCGCGGCCCACGCGGAGCGCCTCGACGGCGCCACCGTGTACGGCACCGCCAAGCTGGCGCTCACCCGGCAGATGCGGAGGCGGGCGCAGGCGTGGGCCGAGGCGGGCGTCCGCCTCAACGCGGTCGCGCCCGGGCCGGTGGACACCCCGCTGCTCACAGCGGGACTCGAGGATGCGGTGCTCGGACCGCTCATCGAAGCCTTGCCCGTGCCGATCGGGCGCCGCGCCGAGCCCGACGAGATCGCCGCCGCGGTGGCGTTCCTCCTGCACCCGGACAACGGCTTCGTGCACGGCTCCGTGCTGTTCGTCGACGGCGGCAGCGATGCCTTGCTGCGGCCCGAGGCGATCTGACGCTGCCTGTCGGCGCGCACGGCACGCCCGATCGAGCGCAACGCCACTCGATCACGCGTCGTCGTCACGGACGGCCCGCTCACGCTTGCGGGCCGAGCGCCGTCGCTTGTCCTCCAGCCGCCGGGCGCGCGCCGCGCCCGACGGTGCCGTCGGCACGCGCGCCTTGGGGTCGCGCAGCGCGTCGGCCAGCCTGGTCCGCAGACGCTCGAGCGCCGCGTCGCGGTTGCGCGCCTGAGAGCGCTCGTCGCTCGACGCGGCCCGCACCTCCGCGCCGATGCGCTCGAGCAGGCGGGCTCGTTGGCGCGGCCCCAGCGACGGCGACGTCGTCACGTCGAAGCGGACCTCGGCGCGGGTGCTCGACCGATTGGCGTGCTGGCCGCCGGGACCCCCGCTCGTGGTGAAGCGCCACGCGAGCTCGTCGACGGGGATGGCGAGCGTCCGCGTGACACGCAGGACCGCTCCACGGTCGCCGCGCCCGGTCACCACGTTCGTCAGGGTAGGAGGCGACACACGACCGCGAGGAGCATCGGCACCACGGCCGGGCGGCCGTCGTCGCCGCCACCGTTCGCGGCCAATCGCCGTTGGTAGCCTGCCGCTCGACCGGTCTGCACCACGTGGGGAGGCCCATGACCGCCGGATTGCAGGGCAAGGTAGCCCTCGTCACGGGCTCGTCGAGCGGCATCGGCGAGGCCACAGCCCGTGCCCTGGCCGCCGACGGCGCCGTGGTCGTGGTGAACTCGGCGCGGTCGGTCGACGAGGGAGAGGCGCTCGCGCGCGAGCTCCCCGGCGCGACCTACGTCCGAGCCGACGTGGCCGACCAGACCGAGGCCAGGGCGCTCGTCGAGCGCACCGTCGCCGACCACGGCCGGCTCGACATCCTCGTCAACAACGCGGGGACCACCCAGGTGATCGCCCACGCCGATTTCGACGCGGCCACCCCGGAAGTGTGGCGGCGCATCCTCGACGTGAACGTCATCGGCACCTGGCAGGTCACGGTGGCAGCTGCCCCCCACCTGCGCGCCAGCGGTGACGGCGTGGTCGTCAACGTGTCGTCGATCGCCGGCGAGCGGCCGACCGGCAGCTCGATCCCGTACGCGGCGTCCAAGGCGGCCGTCAGCCACCTCACCGTGCTGTTGGCGAACGTGCTCGCCCCCGACGTACGCGTGAACGCGGTGGCGCCGGGGCTGATCGACACGCCGTGGACGGCTGACTGGGACGACGTGCGCGCCTTCGTGCGCTCCCAGGCACCCATGCAACGCGTCGGTACGCCGGAGGACGTGGCGCACATGGTGCTCGCGCTGGTCGGCGCCCGCTACGTCACCGGCGAGGTCGTGCTCGTGGACGGCGGGCTGCACCTGCGCTGAATCGGTTCAGGCGGCACGGCTCCGCCGGACTTGCCATGATGACGCCGTGCCCCACTACCAGCAGCCGACGGCGTCGGATCGCCTCTTCAACCGGCTCGTCGCCGGAGCCACCCGGGCGGGCCTGAGCGTGTGGGGGTCGCGCGTGCTGCGCGTCCAAGGGCGCAAGACCGGCGAGTGGCGCACCACGCCGGTGAACCTGCTCACGCACGAGGGCCGGCGATACCTCGTGGCCCCCCGGGGCGAGACCCAGTGGGTCCGCAACCTGCGCGTGGCCGGGCGTGGGGAGCTGGTGCTCGGGCGCAAGGTGGAGCCGTTCGTGGCCGAGGAGGTCGACTCGGGCCAGAGCGTTCCCGTCCTGCGCGCCTACCTGCGCCGGTGGTCGTGGGAGGTGGGACGGTTCTTCGGCGGCGGGATCTCGGCGAAGTCGACCGACGAGGAGATCGCCGCCATCGCCCCCGAGCACCCCGTCTTCCTGATCGCGACCGCCTGATCCTCGGACACGAGCGTGCACTTCGACGTCTGGCTGCCCACCGCGAATCCGTTCGCCACGCCTGAGTTCCTGGCGGCGGTGGCGCGCGAGACCGAGGCCCGCGGCGTCCACCGGATCTGGGTGGGCGAGCACCTCGTCGTCTTCGACCAGTACACGTCGCACTACCCGTACGCCCCCGACGGGCGGATGCCGATCCCGCCGGGCGCGGGTCTCCTCGAGCCGTTCACCACGCTGTCGTTCCTCGCTGCGGTGACCCAGGACGCGCGCCTCGGCACGGCCATGTGCCTGTTGCCGCAACGCAATCCGGTGTACACGGCCAAAGAGGTGGCAACGGTCGACTGGTTGTCAGCGGGACGAGTGGATGTGGGCGTGGGTGTGGGATGGCTGCGGGAGGAATTCGCCGTCGCCGGCGTCGAATGGGACCGGCGCGGCGCGCGCACCGACGACTACCTCGGCGTGCTGAAGGCGCTGTGGTGCGACGACCCGTCATCGTTCTCGGGCACCTTCTACGAGCTCCCCGAGTGCCGCTTCCATCCCAAGCCCGTCCAGGATCCTCATCCCCCCATCCACATCGGCGGCGAAAGCGATGCCGCCCTGCGGCGCGCCGCGCGCCTCGGACAGGGGTGGCACACCTTCAACCGCCCACCGGCTGACCTGCCGCCGGTGCTCGGGCGCCTCGACGCCCTCCTCGCGGAATACGGGCGCCGCCGGGCGGACCTCGAGATCACGGTGTGCCCGTACTTCCAGCCGCTCGACCCGTCCGCCACCGAGGCCTACGCCGAGGCGGGGGCGGACGCCGTGGCCGCCCTCCTGTTCGCCGCCTCGGCCGAGGACGTGCCCGCCGCGTTCGACCTGCTCGAGCCCTGTCGGGAGCGCGCCGCCGCGCTGTGAGGCCCCGCCGGTTCCCGGGTCCCAGAGTCACATTCATGTAATTTGCGGTGCCGGGCGAGACACGGGGAGCTGGCATGCAGGAGTTTGGTGACGCACACCACGCCGGGCGCCGGCGACTGGCGGCGGTCCCCGCAGCCGCCACGCCGCTCGAATCGGGCGCGTCGGGACCGGAGACGGCCGCGGTCGTCCCTGCCCACCGCCTCCTCGAGGCGGCCCGGGCCCTGTCCGACGGAGCGGGCGTCCTGCACGCCCGGCTCGGCCACCTCGAGCCCACCGAGCGCCGCGCCGTGGTGGAGCTCGTCACGGACCAGGTGACCGAGATCGTGAAGATGTGGGCCGACCTGGTGCTCGGCGTGGTCGACACGGGCGACCGCCCCGAGGCGGTGCCTCCCCCCGGGCGCGTCGACGGACGCGAGCCGGTGCCGGCGGAATTCGACGCCGACTCCCATCCCGCTCGATTGCGGCCGCCCGGACCACCCCCCGGGCCACAGCCCCTCTTCCGCCGTGTCCCGCCCTCGGCCAGCGGCGCTGTCGACGGCGCCATCGACAGCGCCATCGACGACAACGGCGAGCGCCTCACACGCGACGAGCTCACCGGCGTCCTCAACCGGCAAGCGGGCTTCGCCGCGCTCGCCCGCGAGGTCGAGCGGTGTCGCCGTGGCGGTGAGCGCCTCGTCGTCGGGTACCTGAACGTGGACGGACTGAAGGCCGTCAACGACGCCCGCGGCGAGCAGGCCGGAGACGAGCTCTTGCGCAAGGTCACCGCGGCGCTGCGGGCGACGTTGCGGTCCTACGACGTGGTGACCCGCCTCGGCGGGGACGAGTTCGTCTTCTCGCTCCCGGGCACCGACGCGGGCACCGCCGAGCTGCGCTTCAAGGAATTCGCCGTGATCCTGGCGGAGGAGTGCCCGGGTTCGTCGGCGAGCGCCGGGTTCGCCGAGCTCCAACCCGGCGAAAGCCTCGACGACCTCGTCGCACGAGCGGAAACCGCCATGTTGCGCGGCCGCCGTTCGCGCCGGCGCGGGCGCGGCTGACTCCCGTCAGTTCCCCGACGCAACGTCCGCGACGTCGTCATGACCCCGTCGTCCTCGGCCGACGACGAGGACGTGTCCATCGCCGTCGACGACGGGATCGGTGTCGTCACCCTGCGACGCCCGCCGCACAACCTGCTGACGGAGCCCACTCTTCGCCGCACCGCCGACGCCATCGAATCGCTCGCCGGCGTGGCGCGCGCTGCGGTCGTGTGCAGCCAGGGCCGCTCGTTCTGCGCCGGGGCCGACTTCCGCGCCGGCGACGCTCCGGATCCCACCCGAGGGGGCGGGTTCGCAGCGCAGACCGCGGCGTTCTACGCGCAGGCGGCGCGGGTCTTCGAGTCGCCGGTCCCCTTGGTGGCCGCCGTCCAGGGTGCGGCGATCGGGGCGGGGTTGGGTCTCGTGCTCGCGTGCGACCTCTGCGTGGCGGGTGAGCGGGCCTGGTTCCAGGCCAACTTCGTCCGGCTCGGCATCCATCCTGGCTTCGCGCTGAGCATGACCTTGCCGGCCGTCGTGGGATCGCGACGAGCGGCCGAGCTGTTGCTCACCGGCCGGCGAGTGGACGCCCCCGAAGCGGCCCAGCTCCACATTGCGCACCAGGTGGTGGCCGAAGGCGAGGAGCTGGCCGCCGCGCTCGACCTGGCGCGCTCGGTGGCCGCGGGCGCCCCGTTGGCCGTTTCTTCGACGCGTGCCACGCTGCGCGCCGGGCTCGCAGGCGCCGCTCGGGCCGCCATGCGCCACGAGCTCGCCGAGCAGAGCGCCCTGGCCGGCACGCACGACGCGGTCGAAGGCGTCACCGCCATGCTGGAAGGACGCACGCCCACGTTCGAGGGGAGCTGAACGAGCGTCAGCCGCCGAGGTCGGTCATCACCTCCGACGCGAACTCCTCGACACGCTCGGCACCCTCGGACGGCCAGTTGCACACCAGGTAGCCGATCCCCACGCGCGCGAACGCCTCGACGTCGGCGCGCACCTGGTCCCAGGGCTCCGACAGCGACAGCGACGAGGCTCGGAGGATCGTGGCCGGGTCGCGACCCCGTTCGCTCGCCAGCCGGCTGAGCTCGGCAGTCATCACGCCCAGCTGCTCCGGGCTGCCGTAGGTGTGCCAGGCGTCCGCCCATTGGGCCGCCAGCGGCAACGTGCGCCTGCGTCCCGAGCCGCCGATCCAGATCGGCGGGTGCGGTCGTTGCACGGGGACGGGGCGGAGCCGAGCCTCCTTCAAGTTGAAGTGCCGTCCTTCGTAGGACACGACCTCGCCCGTGAACAGGCGGGTGAGGATCTCGAGCGCGTCGGCCAACCGGTCGAACCGCTGGCCGGTGGGGGGGAACTCGATGCCGAGTTGGAGGTGCTCGGGCTCGAACCACGCAGCGCCGATAGCGAGCTCGAGGCGGCCGTTCGAGGCGTGGTCCACGGTGACGGCTTGCGCGGCGAGCACCGACGGATGGCGGTAGGTCACGCCGGTCACGAGGAGACCCAGGCGGATGCGTTCGGTGTGGGCGGCCAGCGCGGCCAGGGTCGTCATGCCTTCGAAGCAGTTGCCGGGGCCTTCGCCGTACATCGGGACGTAGTGGTCGAACCCCCAGGCGCCGTCGAACCCGAGGCGCTCGGCGAGGCGGACGCGGTCGACCAGGTCGGCGAACTCCACCCGGTGCTGCGCCACGTCGATGCCGAACCGCATACCGGCCGACTGTCTAGTTCGGATCGGCGCGCTCTGCTCCAAGATGCCCCGCGTCGCGACCGACCGGCCGCGGCGGTCCGCCCGCGTCCGCCGACGCGTACCCGGGGTGGGCGACGGCGAGCTTGTCGGCCACCGTGGCCACCACGGCGGCGCGCACCTCGTCCCACCGGTCGTCCAGCGCGCCCGACCGGATGGCTTCGGCCAATGCGCCCTCGTCGCGCAGGCCCAGTGCGGCCAGGCGGGCGGCGTGGTCGGCCTCCTGGCGCGGACCGAGGACGAGCTCGCGCGCCACCATGGCCACGACGTTGGCGGCGACGCGCGCGTGGAATTTGCGTCGTCCTTCGAGCGACGGCACCACCTCGGCATCGAGGAATTCCCGCACGGCGTCGAGCAACTCGGCCGCCGACGGCAGGTCGTGGGGCGGCCGGCCGCCCGACGACGGCGTCCCGCCCGCGGCCACCTTCTCGGACACCGACGGGGCCGCCACCGGCGGCAGACCCGATCCGTTCACGCGTCCACCTTCGGGCCATCCACCCTCACGGAAGGAGCTCCAGCAGGTCCCACTCCACCTCGCACACGCGCCTGCCGATCGCGGCCAGCTCCACCGAGCGGACGGCCCCCGACGTGTGGGTCACGGCCTGCACGATGCAGATGATCCCCCACCGAAGGTTGCCGAGGACCTCCCACCACCGCAGCGCCTGCGCGTCGACCGTTCGCCCGCTCGCGGCCTCGTAGGCGTCGACGAGTTGCTCGGTGGTCCCGAACCCGCCCACGGGCAGCGGTGCGCCGAAACGCCACGCCTTCACGCACAGCCATCCGAGGTCCTCGAGCGCATCACCGGCATGGGCGAGCTCCCAATCGAGCACGGCGCGCAAGCCGTCGGGGCCCACGATCAGGTTCCCGTTGCGGAAGTCGCCGTGGACGACGACGGGCGCGCCCCGCGGCGGGCGCGTCTCACCCAGCCACCGGAATGCGAGCTCGAAAGCGGGATGCGGCTGTCCGAGACGGTCGAGCACGGCGCGCAGCGACTCCAGCGGGTCACCCCCCGGAAGCCCGGGCACCTCGGCGAGGGGGATGCGATGCACCGCCGCCAGTGTCCGGCCGCACTGCCCGGCGAGACCGTTGCGCGCCGACTCGAGTGCGGTGTCACGCAGGATCCGGCGCGGGATGGTCTCGCCCTCCACGAAGTCCATGACGACGAACGACGAAGCCAACCCGGCGCGCTCGTCGCCGGCGGCGACGACGTTCGGCACCGGCACACCGGCACGCGCCGCGCCGGCGAGGAGCGCGGCCTCCAGCCGCACCCCCGACGACGGCGCCCCGGGCGGGTCCCGTCGGAGCACCATGCGGCGGCCCTCGTCGTGACCACGCCGCACGACGAAGCTCCACGTCTCGCGCGACGCGCCGCCGGGAAGCCGCGTCACCTCGGTGACCTCGACGTCCTCGCCCAACACCGGCGCCAATACGGCGCTCAGCTGTGCTTCCAGGGGCGCATCGGTCACCGTGGGCACACTAATGACCGGCGTCCGAGCCGCCGATAGGGTGGCGGCATCGCGGTGCGCCTCGAACCTCAGGACGAGTACATGCACGAGTTGGGCCCCGAGCCCAACTTCAACGAGTCGATGTACTTCAACTGCGTCGACGCCTCCACCGGGGTGGGGGGCTTCTTCCGGTTGGGGAACCGCGCCAACGAGGGCACCGGCGAAATGACCGTGTGCCTGTACCTGCCGGACGGGCGCGTGGCGTTCATGTTCCAGCGCCCGAAGGTCACCACCAACGACGCATTCGACGCCGCCGGCATGCGCTTCGAGGTCGTCGCTCCCTTCACCGAGCTCACCGTGGCCTACGAGGGGCCCGTCGTCATTCTGGAGGACCCCCTCGACATGGCCGATCCCCGCCAGGCCTTCACCTCCAATCCCCACGCCGACTGCTCGGTCGAGCTTCGGTACCGGGGATTGTCCGCCATGTTCGGCGGTGAGCCCGACGATGCCGTGGAACGTCCCGGTGAAGAGTTCGCCCGGGGGCACTACGAGCAACTCGTCAGCGCGTCGGGCGAGGTCCGTGTCGGCGAGGAGATGTGGGAGGTCCAGGGGTACGGGCTGCGCGACCACAGTTGGGGACCGCGGTACTGGCAAGCGCCGTGGTACTACCGGTGGCTGACGGCCAACGTGGACGACGGATTCGGCTTCATGGGCTCGCGCATCGCGCGGCGTGATGGGCCGGGCACCCGCGGCGGGTTCGTGTGGGAGGACGGCACGTTGCACCTGTGCGACGGCTTCCGCATCTCCACGGTGTGGGACGAGCAGGGTTACCACGCCGAGATCGACGCTGAGCTGACGTCCCACGCGCGCGCCTGGCGAGTGCACGGCACCGTGGCGCGCCTCATCCCGCTTCGCAACCGTCGGACGGGCCCCGACGGCAACCAGCTGGTCACGCGCATCAGCGAGGGCCTCACGCGCTGGACGCTGGACGACGGCCGGGTCGGGTTCGGGCTTTCGGAGTACCTCGACCAGATCGTCGACGGCACTCCGGTCGGGCTCGCCGAGTGAGCGGCGCCGCGCCCGGACGGTAAGCGCCAACAAGCGGTCGGGTGGACGAAGCCACCGTACGCATCTACGAGGCGCGCGGCACCGAGTGGGTGGCGCGGCGACGGCCGGTCCGACGGGCTGACGCCCGGGCGTTCGCGCGCCGGGTCGAGCATGGTCGCCTCCGCATCGACCTCGGATGCGGCGCGGGGCGGTACCTCGCCGACCTGGGATCGCCCGCGGTCGGGATCGACGCGGCACGGGCGATGCTCGACATGTGTCGCCGGGCGGTCCCCGGTGCGGGCCTCGTGCAGGCGGACCTCGAGGCGCTGCCCTTCGGCCGAAGAACGGTGCACGGCGCGTGGGCCAACATGAGCTACGTCCACGTCCCGAGCGTGCGCCTGCCGTTGGCGCTCGCCGACCTCCACCGCGCCCTCGACGTCGGCGCTCCGCTCGACATCCAGGTCCTGCGGGGCGACTACGAGGGCCACGACCTCCCCCAGGACGACGTGGGCGGCCGCTTCTTTGCGGCCTGGACGCCACAAAGCCTCGGCGACGTCCTCGTCGGCGCCGGGTTCTGTGACATCGACATGGAGGCCGAGGACGACGTGGTGAGGGCGCGCGCGACGCGGGCACGAACCTTGCCCGACTTCGTGGGCGCCGGGATGCGGCTCCTCGTGGTGGGCCTCAACCCGAGCCTCTTCGCGGCGGACGCGGGCGTCGGCTTCGCCCGGCCGGGCAATCGTTTCTGGCCGGCGGCACGCGCCGCGGGGCTCGTCGCCCACGACCGGGACCCGGTCGCTGCACTGTCTGAATGCGGCGTCGGCATGACCGACATCGTCAAGCGCGCCACCCGGTCTGCCGACGAGCTCGACGGGCCGGAATACGCCACGGGCATGGCGCGAGTGGAGCGCCTCGTCCGTTGGATGCAACCGGGGGCCGTCTGCTTCGTCGGCTTGTCGGGGTGGCGCGCGGCGCGCGACCGGCGCGCCGCGCCGGGCCCGCAGCCGCAGGCCTTCGGCGGCCGACCCGTGTACGTCCTGCCGTCGACCAGTGGGGCCAACGCGCACGCACAGCTCCCGGAATTGACGGCGCATCTGCGCGCCGCGCTCGACATGCCTGTCACGCGTTGGTGACGGAGCCGGCCAACGGGGCGCGACCACTTTCTGTCTTTCGATCTCACAGTGCGTCACTTTGACAACCGGCGCGATTGCGTGCATCCGCGAAGTTTGTGCAGCGGTTCGCTACCCTGCGCTGGTGGTTTCCGGTCGCCAACGCGACATCGGACCGAGGGGGGAATTGGGCGTGAATCCTCCAGCGTCGTTCCCGGCGCGCCCTTCCGCGCGCGCAGAGCGATCGCCGTCGGTGGTGACAACGGCTGTGCGCCGCGTCGACGCGTACCGGGACGAAGCGTCGGTCGAGCAGCAGGCGCAGCACCTCGACCCGCTCTTCGGTGTCCGGTTCGCGGAACGGACGATCGACGTGCTGGTCGTGGTGCGCGGGGCGCGCGTCCTCGACGTGGCCTGTGGCACCGGCGTCTTCGCCCGCCTGGCGGCGCACGTGGTCGGTCCGACGGGCCGGGTGGTCGGCCTCGATCCCTCGCGCGCCGCGGTGGAAGCGGCGCGCCACATCGACGTGTCGAGCTTCGTGGACTGGCAAGACTGGGTTGGCCCCGAGTTGCCGTTCGACGATCACAGCTTCGACGTCGCGGTGTGTCAGCACGCGCTCCATCGTTTCGCCGATCCCGTGTTCGTCTTGGAAGAGGTCCGGCGTGTCCTCGCGCCCGGCGGACGGCTGGGCGTCGTCACCTGGGGCCCGATCGAGGAGAACCCGGCGTTCGCGGCACAGCTCGACGCCGTCGTGAAGGCGGGACTCGAGAGCTCGGGTGTGGTCGAGGCGCTGCTCGACGCCTTTGCGTTCCACAACATGGAGGACTTGCGCGCGCTCGCGCGCCGGGCGGGCTTCGTCGACGTGTCGTGCCGCACCGTGCGCCTCCTCGCCGCCCTGCCACCCGTGGCGCAATGGGTGCGCACTTACCCGTCCGTGCCGCCGCTGTCCGACGTCTGGCTCGCGTGCTCGCAGCAATCGCGCGTCCAGTTCTTGTCACGTGTGACGGAGCTGCTCCGTCCGTTCGAGCACGACGGCGTGCTGCGAGTACAGGCCTCGGCGCGCCTGGTGGTCGCCCGCTCGCCGCACTGAGGCCCTTCCGCGGCGCGGTCAGCAGTGGGTGACCCAGCAGTGGGTGACCCACTTCCGCGCGGTCAGCCGATCACGTCGCGGACGTAGGCTCGCCGACATGGCGGACGAAGCCGCGGGGGACGCAGCAGCCGAGGGTCCCGCCGAGGCAGCCGGCGAGACGTCCACCGACGCGCGACCGCCGAGCATGCCCCCGTCCGCCCCGTCGCGGTGGGCCTATCCTGCGGTCCCCGGGTACGAGGCCCTTCCGGCCGTGGGGACGGCGTCCCCCGGGTACCCGTCCTCCCCGGGCTCCCCGCCCTGGTGGGAACCGGCTCCGGAGGACGCGCCGCGGCACCCCGGGTTCGGCACGTATGGCGGCGCATCGACCGTGCCTCCGCCGGCGAAAGGCTCGGCAGCGCCACGCCCCCGTCGCCGGACGATCGTCATCGTGGTCGTGGCGGTGGTCCTCGTCGGCCTCGGGGCGGGCGGTGTCACTGCGCTCGTGTCCGGCTCGGGCTCGTCGTCGACGGCGACCGCGTCGCCGGGGGTGGCGCGCCAGGTCCAGTCGTCACTCGCCGCGGCGCGCCGAGTGGGCTCGTTCCACTACGTGTCCGACTCCACGTCGCAGGGCGTGACCCAGCACACGGTGGGTGACGCCGGCCCCAACTCCGGCCGACAGGTGATCACCATCGGCCCGCACACCTTCACCGTGCTCGTGATCGGGAGCGCCTGCTACTTCCAGGGTGATGCCGTGGCGCTCAACACGCAGCTCGGCTTGTCCCCGTCGGCATCGACCGCCCACGCCGGACAGTGGATCTCGCTCGCGCCGCGAGACACCCCGTATGCATCGGTGTACGCGGCGGTGACGGCATCCTCGGCGCTCTCCGACAACATCGCGTTCCGACCCCGGCTGGACCTCGGCACGTCGACCGTCGGGGGCCGGCGCGTCCGCTCGATCGGCGGCGCGATGACGAACCTGACGATCAACGGCCAGACCCAGCACGCCCGGGGGAACGCCCAGCTGGCCGTGGCCGATGCCGCCCCGCACCTCCCGGTTCGTTACGCGGAGCGCGGCACCATCGACCGCCAGGCCAGCAACTTCGTGATGACGTTCAGCGCGTGGGGCAGGCCCGTCGTCGTGACGGCGCCGGCGGGAGCGATCGCCTTTTCGTCGCTCGGGCCAGGGGCCACGAACGGGCCACCGGGCTCCCCGACCCTCGTCTGACTGCGTTCACGGCGGAGCATCGCAGCGGTCACCCCGGGCGTCCTACCGGGCACGCGGAGTATTCGGTCGGTCCGGCACCTGGTGACGAGGCTGCGCGAGCCTTCACGGCCCCCTGATCCTTCGGGACCTTGGTCCCTGTTCCGCCGGCCGTTTTTCCGTAGTGTTACAGACGCTTTACGGCTGCGCGACAGGACGAGCGCGACTTTCGGTCGCCGCGAGGAAGGGGTCGGCATGAGCATGGATCGCAGGGCGAAGCACAGGCAGCGATGGGCGGTGGTCGTCGCCGTCGTCGCACTGGGGGGACTGGCCGCGGCGTGCTCGAGCTCGCCGAGCTCATCGCCCACCACCGTGTCCTCGGGCAACGTCCCCTCGGTGGGCATCACGTCGTTCGACGTGAACTTCACCCAGATGGCGAAGTTCAAGGGGTTGGCGTCGGCCGGCAAGGGTTTGGTCGGCGTGATCCTGCCCGACACCACGTCATCGACCCGCTACGTCAACTTCGACGCCCCGTACCTGCAGAAGGCGTTGCAGATGGCCGGCTACAGCTCGTCGCAGTTCAAGATCGACAACGCGCAGGGATCTGACGCCACAGAACTCGCCGACGCCCAGGCGGACATCTCC
>DATGKD010000163.1:0-15603 GCA_035294855.1 Acidimicrobiales bacterium | reverse complement strand
TGTTCGAGGCGTTCGAAGATCCGGCCGCGGTGGTGCAAGCCGAAGCCGAAGCCGACTCCGAAGCCGACGTCGCCGGCCCTTTGTCAGCGCCGGTGGTGGCGGCGCCGGGGCCGGCGGTCGACACGGCCCGGGCGACCCCGTGACCAGGCCCGAAGCCCGCGTCGAGTTCCTCGATCCCGTCGCCGCCGAGGACGCGCAGCGCCGAGCGGCAGGCACGCTGCGGCGCGCCGGGCTCCGTGCCGGTGACCGCGTGGCGTTTTGCCTCCGGTCTTCAGCCGACCTGCTCAACTGCGTCCTGGGCGCCGCCAGGACCGGCATCGTCCCCGTCCTCCTGAACGCCACGCTGTTGGGCGCCGAGCGCGACGTCCTCGTCGCCGACGCCGAGCCCGCCATGGTCATCGACGACGAGGAGGACCTCGCGCGGCTGTTGACTGGCGCCCCGGCCGAGCTCGCACCGTTCCCGCTCACGCGGCCCATGCACTACACGTCGGGCACGACGGGGCGGGCGAAAGGCGTGTGGTCCGGCGTCCTCACCGACGAAGAAGCGCGCGGGCTGTTCGAAGACGAAGCCGAGCTGTGGGGATTCGACGCCGGCGACACCCACCTCGTCTGCTCACCGATGTACCACTCGGTGGCGATCCGCCTGGCGTCGGCGTCGCTGCTGCGCGGTGGGCGGTTGATCGTCCTGTCGCGCTTCGACGCCGCGCTCGCCGCGCAGGTTCTGAGGCAACACCGGCCCACGACGACGTTCATGGCGCCGACCGCACTGCAGCGCCTGCTGGCCGACCCGCGCACCGAGGAGCGCATCGATTCCCTGCGCCTGCTCATCCATGCCGGCTCCGCGTGCCCGGCGCGGCTCAAACGCGCAGCGTTGGCTCGCACCCGCCCGGGCGCGCTCTGGGAGTTCTACGGGTCGACCGAGGGCCAGTTCACGGTGTGCTCGCCCGAGGACTGGGAAGCACATCCCGGGACGGTGGGTCGCGCCCGGGCCGGCCGCCGGATCGGCGTCGACGACGGCGGCGTGATCTGGTGCGAAGCTCCGGGCTTCGCCCGGTTCGAGTACTGGCGGGACCCCGACGCCACCGCGCGGGCCTGGCGCGACGGCGCCTTCACGGTTGGGGACGTCGGGCACCTCGACGACGAGGGCTTTCTCTTCTTGGACGGCAGGCGCGACGACCTCGTCATCACCGGTGGGGTGAACGTCTACCCGGCCGAGGTGGAAGCGGTGCTCGCCGACGTGCCGGGCGTCGCCGAAGTGGCCGTCTTCGGCGTCGACGACCCGCAGTGGGGCGAGCGCGTCTGCGCGGCCGTGGTGGGGCACGTCGACGTCGACGTCGACGCGCTGTCGAGCCATGCCCGGGCCCACCTGGCGCCCTACAAGCGGCCCAAGCAGTACTTCGCGCTGGACGAGCTGCCCCGCACCGCGACCGGCAAGCTGCGCCGTCGGGACCTGCCCGACGCCCTCGGCCTGGCGACGGACGAGACCTCCGCCTGAGCCCACGCCTGCGTCGCCGGGACCCGGGTGGGGGATGATCTCGGTATGCCGATCGCCACCGTGAACCCTGCCACCGGGGAGACCGAGGAGGTCTTCGAAGAGCACGACGACAAGGAGGTCGAGGCCAGGCTGGCGGCCGCCCACGACGCCTTCGGCCGCTATCGCTCCACGCCGTTCGGGGAGCGCGCCCACCTGGCCCACGGCGCCGCCGACCTCCTCGAGGGCGAGCAACCCGACATCGCGCGCATGATGACCACGGAGATGGGAAAGACGTTCGCGGCGGCCAAGGCCGAGGTCGCCAAGTGCGCCAGCGCGCTGCGCTGGTTCGCCGACCACGCCGCCGGGTTCCTCGCCGAGGAGGAGGTGGCGTCGGCCGCTTCGGAAAGCCGGGTCATCTGCCAGCCGATGGGGCCGGTCCTCGCCGTCATGCCCTGGAACTTCCCGCTGTGGCAGGTGATGCGGTTCGCCGCGCCCGCGCTCATGGCCGGCAACGTCGGCCTCTTGAAGCACGCGTCGAACGTGCCGCAAACCGCACTGCTCATCGAGGACGTCTTCCGCAGGGCGGGGTTCCCCCCGGGGGTGTTCCAGACCCTCCTCGTGGGCTCGCCGCGGGTGGGCGCGCTGATCGAGGACGAGCGGGTGCGCGCCGTGACGCTCACCGGTTCGGAGTCAGCCGGCCGTTCCGTCGCCGCCACGGCGGGGCGGATGATCAAGAAGTCGGTGCTCGAACTGGGCGGCAGCGACCCGTTCGTGGTCCTGCCCTCGGCCGACCTCGACCGCGCCGTGGCTGTCGGCGTCCAGGCGAGGGTCCAGAACAACGGGCAGAGCTGCATCGCCGCCAAGCGGTTCATCGTGCACCGCGACGTGTACGACGCCTTCGCGGACGGCTTCGTCTCCGGATTCGAGTCGCTGACGGTGGGGGACCCCATGGATCCCGGCACCGACGTCGGTCCGATCGCCACGGCCAGGGGTCGTGACGACGTCCACCAACAGGTGGAGGACGCACGGGCCAAGGGGGCCACGGTGCTGTGCGGCGCGTCGCCGGTCGACGGCCCCGGGTTCTTCTACACGCCGGGTGTGCTCACCGACGTCACGCCCGACATGCGCGTGGCCACCGAGGAAGTGTTCGGCCCCGTCGCGCTGCTGCAGCGTGTCGACAGCGTCGACGAGGCGCTGCGTGCGGCGAACGACACCTCGTTCGGCCTGGGGGCGAGCGTGTGGACCCGCGACCGCGACGAGGAAGCCCGCTTCGTGGAAGAGCTCGAGGCCGGCATGGTGTTCGTCAACGCCATGGTCGCCTCGACGCCGGAGCTGCCCTTCGGGGGGACGAAGCGATCCGGCTACGGGCGCGAGCTGTCGGCGCTCGGGATACGAGAGTTCTGCGAGGCGAAGACGGTCTGGGTGGCCTGAGCCTCGGTCAGGAGCTCGAGGCGGACGCCGTCGGAAACGAAGAGCAGCAGCCCCCTCAGAAGCTCCAGCCGGAACCCCAGTGCAGCTGGGGCGACTCGCCCGCTGCCTTGGCCAGCAGCGTCAGGGAATTGACGAGCTGGCGACGCAACGCCTCGGGGATCTCGCCGAGCAGCTCGCGGATCTCCGACCGGCGTCGTTCGATGACGTCGTTCACCACCCGGCGACCCGACGCCGTGATGGACAGGTTGACCTCGCGGCGGTCGAGGTCGTCGCGGGTGCGCGCCACGAGGCCCTTGCGGACCAGGCGGTCGCACATGCGCGTGGCCGTCGACGGGCTGACGTCGAGAGCTTCAGCCAAATCAGCCAGCCTCCGGCTTCCTCCGTAGTGGAGCACCACGAGCGTCCGGAACTGCGGGAGGGTGAACTGCTCGGTGCTTCCCGCCAGCGAGCGGACGGC
Organism: Acidimicrobiales bacterium; assembly: GCA_035294855.1. Classification (GTDB taxonomy): domain Bacteria; phylum Actinomycetota; class Acidimicrobiia; order Acidimicrobiales; family UBA8190; genus DATGKD01. The sequence continues at coordinate 12,241 of DATGKD010000163.1, read as the reverse complement.
GACCGCCACCATCGCCCGGCTGGCCAGGATGATGGCCTCGGTGACGTCCTCGTCGGACGGGGCTCCGGGTGCCGGCAGGCGCGGCGCGGGGATTTCTTGCTCCCGCCGTTTCCGGGGCCGAGCGGGGGTCCCCGTCGCTCCCACGGCCAGAGTATGACCGATCGTTGGGATTTCCGCTCACCGGCGGTGCCCCCGTGGGGCTTGGGTCGGCGTCAGATCCGGTCGACGAGCGCTTGCAACATGGCGCGCGCCTCGTCGGTGCGCCCCTGGCGCACGAGCTCCGACAAGGGGCCGTCGAGGGCGGCCCGCCAGTCGACCGATTCGGTGCTCCGGCCACGGGCGCGCACACGGGCGCGCGCTTCGGCGAGCAATGCGGCCAGCTCACCTGCCCACGGACCGACGTCGTCCCCGATGCGGTCGCGCAGCCACACCGCCAGCGCGGGGCTCGTTCCCCCGGTGGCGACGGCGACCGTGACGTCCCCGCGGCGCGCCACCGCGGGCAGCACGAACGTGCAGCGCGCCGGGTCGTCGGCGACGTTCACCCACACACCGGCGGCCTCGGCGTCCCGGTACACGGCGTCGTCGACGGCTTCGTCACCCGTCGCCGCCACGACGAGGCGGTAGCCCGCGGCCTCACCCGCGCGGTAGGGCCGAAGCTGGACGTCAAGGGGGACATCGTCGACGGCTGCCAGGTCCCCGGTGGCCGCCAGCTCGCCGATCGCCTCGTGGACTTGGGGAGCCACGACGGTCACCGCCGCACCGCATGCCACGAGGGCGGCGATCTTGCGGGCCGCCACGTGCCCGCCTCCCACGACGAGGCAACGACGGCCGGCGACCACCAGGCCGACGGGGTAGAGGGGCCCGCTGACGCTCAACGCCGCGTCCCCTCGGAGACCCGCGAGCCTGCCCGGCCTCCGGGCCGGGGCGGAAGGGAACGGCAGGACAGCAGGTCAGCGCGGTCGATCGTTGGCCCCTGAAAGGGATAAAAGCTGATCTGATTAGTCATATATACTGCCCGACGACGCTGATACGAATTTGCGGTGGCCGCCGAGCCCCGGCCGCCGTTCGACCACCAGACGGCCCGGGCGGTGATGGCCCCGGACCCCGGACGAGGAGGACCGATCGTGGGTGCAGGCCTCCAGATCGACGTGGACCTCGACGAGCTGACCGTGGTCGCCGCCGAGTTCGAGCACGCCCCGGCGGGCAAGGTCCTGGCGTGGGCGGTCGAGCGCTTCGGCCGCAACATGAGCGTGGCCTGCTCGTTCCAGGACTGCGTCATCGTCGACCTGGCGGTCCAGGCCGACCCCGACATCGAGGTCGTGTTCTTGGACACGGGCTTCCACTTCCCCGAGACTCTGGCATTCGTCGAGGACGTGCGTCGCCGTTACGACCTCAACCTGCGGGTGGTCACTCCCGGACCCGAAGCCGCCGCGTGGCCGTGCGGCTCGGAGCGGTGCTGCCAGATGCGCAAGGTCGAACCGCTCGACCGTGCCCTTTCCGGCCGCGACGCCTGGGTGACCGGTCTCAAGCGGTGCGACACCCCGTTGCGCGCCGACGCGCCCGTCGTGTCGTGGGACCCGGTGCGCAACATGGTCAAGGTGAACCCCGTTGCCACGTGGACCGACGACGACGTCGAGAACTACGTGGCGGACCACGACCTGCCGTCGCATCCGCTCGCGGCGCAGGGTTATCTCTCGATCGGGTGCGCGCCCACCACCCAGCCCGTGTCGCCGGGGCAGGACCCCCGCTCGGGACGCTGGGCGGGCACGGGCAAGACCGAATGCGGCCTGCACGCCTGATCGCGTCGGCGTGAGCGGCTAGTGGTCCGCGACCGCGACAACCCCTACGGGGTCGAGATCCGCGGCAACGAGCGCTCGATGCAGTTCGTGCGGCCGTACCGCCGGGTGGGTGAGCTCAACCAGGTGGAGCGCTGGAAGCTCGACCGCAACCCCCTCGACGTGGCCGACGCGGTCATCGACCGCTACAGCAAAGAGGGTCCCGGTGCCATCGCCAAGGTGGCGGGGGAGCAGGAACGGCTCAAGTGGGTCGGTCTCTACCCCCAGCGCCAGGGGGGAGACGCCTTCATGCTGCGGGTGAAGGTGCCCGGTGGTGTGCTCACCGCCGACCAGGCCCGTGAGATCGGCGTGGTCGCCGATGCCTTCGGCGAGGGCCCCGACGACAGCGCGGTGTTCGGGAACCGCTACGCGGACATCACGACCCGCCAGGACATCCAGATCCACTGGGTGCGGATCGAAGACGTGCCCCGGATCTGGCAGCGCTTCGCGGACGTCGGGCTGACCACCGTGCAGGCGTGCGGGGACTCGGCCCGCAACGTGCTGTGCTGCCCGGTGTCGGGCGTGGACGCGCACGAGGCGGTCCACGCCCTGCCGGTGGCGCAGGCCGTCTCGGCGTACTTCACCGGCAACCGCGACTACGCCAACCTGCCGCGCAAGTTCAAGATGAGCGTCACCGGCTGCCTGGAGGACTGCGCCCAGGCGGAGATCAACGACATCGGCTTGTGGCCCGCGCGCCAAGACGACGGCACGGTGGGCTTCAACGTCCTCGTCGGCGGCGGCCTGTCCGACGGCGAGCGCATGGCCTCGGACATCGACGTCTTCGTGCTCCCCGACCAGGCGATCGAGATCACCCGCGCCATCGCCCAGGTCTACGGCGAGCTCGGCAACCGCGAGAACCGGGGCATGGCGCGCATGCGCTACCTCGTGCAGGAGCTCGGCCCCGAGCAGTTCCGCGCCGAGCTGGCGCAGCGGACGCGGCTGTCGCTCGTGCCCGCCGGCGAAGATCTCACCGAGCGCTACCGCGGTGACCACGTCGGCGTGCACCGCCAGCGTGAGCCGGGGCTCGTCTACGTGGGCTGCTGCGTGCCGGTCGGGCGGATGACGGGGATCGAGCTGGTGGAAGCGGCGCGCCTGGCGCGTGTGTACGGCGACGGCACCGTGCGCTTGGGCACCGACCAGAACTTCGTGCTGAGCGGCGTTCCCGAGGACAAGCTCGACGACCTCTTGGCCGAGGAGCTGCTCCAGAAGTACTCGCCCTACCCGGGCCCGTTCGAGCGCGGCGTGGTGGCGTGCACGGGCAGCGAGTTCTGCCGCTTCGCGGTGGTGGAGACCAAAGAGCGCGCCGTCACCTGGGCGCGCTGGCTCGATCAGCAGCTCGCCGACGACCCTGTCGCCACGGCAGCGCCCAACGGCCGCGGCGCGCACGAACGCCTTTCCCCCGATCGTGAGGACGCCGGGGTGATCCGCATGCACTTCTCGGGGTGTCCGGCGTCGTGCGCGCAACCCCAGATCGCCGACATCGGCTTCCGGGGTGACACCGCGCACGTCGGCGAGCGCATCGCCGAGGCGGTCGACATCGGGTTCGGGGGGTCGCTCGGGCCCGACGCCGCCTTCATCGACTGGGTCGAGAACGCCCGGCCCGTGGACAACGTGCCCGACGCCCTGCTGCGCGTCGTTCGGCGTTACCGGTCCGAGAAGCGTCCCGACGAGCCCTTCTACAATTGGGCCCGGCGCACGCCCAACGAGGACCTCGCCGGCGCGCTCGCCGGGTTCGACAGCGTCGTCGCGGAACAGGGGACGAGCGCGTGAAGGGCTTTCGCATCCGTGAGGAGATGAACGGGGTCGCCGAGCCCCCCGGCAAGACGTGGTTCTGGGAACTCGAGGCCGGAGTGATCTTCGCCGACCGGTGCATCCAGTGCGGGACGTGCGTGGCCGTGTGCCCGTCCAACTCGATTGGCGTCAACGCCGACACGCAGCTGCCCGAGCTCGTCAAGATGTGCACCGGCTGCTCGTTGTGTTGGGATTTCTGCCCCCGCGGCGGCCTGCGCTACGAGGCCCTGTGGCCGCCGTCCACCGTCCAAGAGGACGACGCCGGGGCCGCACCCATGGTGGTCAAGTCCGACTCGGCCGACACCTATTGGAAACTGACCGGTGGGCCACCCGGTGATGGCCTGGGTTTGGTGAGTGGACGCTACGCCGTGCGCGCCGGAGCGCGCCCCGACGAGGTCCAGGACGGCGGCGTCGTCACCGCCATGCTGCTCTCGTTGTTGGCGGGCGGCGACATCGACGGCGCGCTCGTGTCGCGTCCGAGCGACGACCCCGACGAGCCGTGGAAGGGCATCGCCACCGTGGCGACCACGCCCAAGGAGATCCTCGACGCCGCGGGAAGCTTCTACAACCAGACGATGGCGCTCGCCGAGCTCGACCTGGCCAAGTACGACCTGCCGGCCAAGCCCCGCCTCGCCGTCGTGGGCACGCCGTGCGAGATCCAGGGCATCCGGGCCATGCAGGCGCGCCGCTGGCCGAACGGCGCGCACCGCATCGAGACCGTCGTGCTCACCATTGCGCTGTTGTGCACGAAGAGCTTCGACTACGAGGCCCTCATGCTGCGGGAGCTGCGCGACCGCCGTGGTCTCGACCTCGACCGTGTGAGCAAGGTCGACGTCATTCACGGGCGCATGATCGTCGAGTACCGCGACGGCCGGGTGGCCGTGGACGAGCCCATCAAGGACTTCCACGGGGCGGCCCTCAAGGGGTGCGACGAATGCGCGGACTTCCTCGGACGGTCCGCCGACATCTCGGTCGGGAGCGTCGGGTCCCTGGCCGGCTGGTCGAGCGTCCTCGTGCGCACCGAAGCGGGTCGGTTCGCCTTCGACCGGGCCCGGGCCCGCCTCGACGTGCGCGACCTCGACGACCCCGAGGCGCTCGTGCGTCTCGACAACCTGGACAAGCGCATCGCCGAGCGCACCCTGAAACGCAAGCTCGACCCCGACGCTCCGCTGTTCATCGACTTCGCCGAGCATGTCGACGGCTACTCGGGCACCGACCGCGCCCCCGTGGTCCGGGACCGCTGAGGCGCAGATGGCCATCCTCGAGCCCGCGGTCGGCGTCCGCCTCGAACGCCCCGAGGAGCCGGTCGACATGCGAGAGAGGCTGCGCGACACGTTGCTCGCCGGCCCCAAGACGCCCGACGACCGGTTCGCCGACGACATGTGCCTCGCCGTGTGGCTGTGGGGCCAGTGGCGACCGACGCTCGAGCCGCTCGGCATGCACCGCGAGGCGTTCGTCGACGTCATCGTCGGCTACCGCCGTGAGGTGTGGCTGTGGCTTCAGGGCGAGCGCGGCTGGGAGCAGATGCTCGACGGCTTGGGCGGACGGGTGGCGCGCCGCCTGCCCGCTCCCTGAGCGCCCCCGACCGCGCACACCCCGGCACAGCCCTCGCGGCGCAACGCGGTCTGTCGGCGCACATGCACGGTGACGGTGGCGCCGACGTCGTGTCGTTGCGCGATGTGTCGGTGGTGCGCGACGGCAGAGCGATCCTGGAGGACGTGACCTGGTCGGTGCGACCCGGTGAGCGGTGGGCCGTGCTCGGTCCGAACGGATCGGGCAAGACCACGCTGCTGCGGGTCGCGGGCATGCGCCTGCTGCCCACCCGCGGGAGCGTGGAGGTGCTGGGACAGCGGTATGGCGCGGTCGACGCGCGCGTGCTTCGTCAACGCGTCGCCTTCGTGAGCCAGACGCTCCTGCGCAGCTTCCGTCCGACGATCCTCGCCACCGACGTGGTGTTGAGCGGCCGTCACGCCGCGCTCGAAACGTGGTGGCACCACTACGAGCCAGCCGACCACGACCGCGCCGCCCGCCTGCTGGCCGAAGCAGGGCTCGATCATCTGGCGGAGCGGGAGTTCGGGGTCCTGTCGGAAGGTGAGCGGCAGCGGCTCCTCCTCGCCCGGGCCCTCATGGGCGAGCCCGAGCTCCTCCTGCTCGACGAGCCCGCGGCCGGGCTCGACCTGGGTGCGCGGGAGCGGCTGGTGGCGCGCTTGGCGTCGCTCGTGGCCGACCCGTCCCCCGCGCCGCTCGTGCTCGTCACCCATCACATCGAGGAGATCCCCCCGGGGATCTCCCATGCTGCGCTGGTGCGAAACGGTCGCCTCGTCGCATCCGGTCGCGCCGAGGAGGTCCTCACCTCCCACGCGGTCTCCACGTGCTTCGACATCGACGTGACCGTGACCCGCGCCGGGGGCAGATGGGTGGCGGGCGCACCAGCGTCAGCTGGACGTTCGCGTTCCTTTGCGAAACGCGAGCGGATTCGCTAGAAAGCGTCGCTAACCAACCGAACGCGGGGGCGCGGACGGTTCCCGACCATCCACCAATCGTGAGGGACCCTTCATTAGGGTCCTCGATGTCGGAAGGTAGGTCAGGGGTCACGTGACGATCGTGGTTCTGCTCATCCTTGCCGTCGTGTGGGCGGCGGTGCTCGTGCCCGGCGTCGTGCGCCGTCGGCTCGAGCGGGGCAGTGGTGACTCGATCGGCGACTTCCACCGCCAGTTGCGGGTGCTCCAGCGCGGGCCGATGTCGATTGAGCCCGCCGTCCGGCTCAACGCCCCGTCGCAGAGCCCGTTCACCGGTCGGCCGGGCGCGGTCGTGTCGAATCGTCACGGGCTGATCCTCGTCCGGCCCGACGCCACCCCGAAGGAGCCGGCGGTCTGGAACGAAGCGATGACCGCCAGCTATCCGGTCCGCACCCGGCCCGAGTTGGCCGAGCGCCGGGTCGACCCGTTCTTCCATCCCGAGGCGTGCAAGCGTCGCCGCGACGTGCTCGCCGGCTTTGCTTGCGCAGTGCTCGGCAGCGGCCTGTTGTCGGTCGTGTTTCTGCCGATGCTCGCCGTCACGCTTGCTGCGCTCTTTGCGACCGGCGTCTACGTCGTGATGCTCGTGCGCATGCGCAGCCGCGCGCTCGAGCGCACGGTCAAGCTCCATTACCTGCCCGAGCCCGTCGCGCCGGAGCCGGCGATCGCGGCCCGCCGTCTCGCCGCTCGCTGACCGACAGCGTGCCGCCCGAGGTCAGCGGCTCCGACCTCGGAGCTCTCGGGGACGCCGCCCGCGGCCGTCTCGAGCTGGCGCACCGAGCACGTGAAGAGGCTCTGGCCCGTTGCCGCGAGACCATCCGAGCTTGTGGTCTGGCCATCCGCGCCGTTCATCGCCTGCTCCCGCACGACGCCGACGCACAGCTCGGGGAGGCCGAGTCGGCGTTGCGCCGGGCCCAAGAGGTGCTCCGGCCGTTCCCCAGGCTGGCCGCGGCGGGGTTCCTCCACGACGCCGAAAAGGAGTACGCCGAGGCCCGGCTGACGGTGGCCCTGGTCGCCGCGGCGTCGCTGCCGTCGGCCGACGATCTCCAGGTGGCCCTGGCGGCGTGGTTGAACGGCCTCGCCGAGGCCGCCTCGGAGCTCCGTCGCCACCTCCTCGACCGGCTGCGCGTCGGCGAGGGCGCGCGTGCCGAACAGCTGCTCGTCGCCATGGAGGACGTTTACGACATGCTCGTCACGATCGAATACCCCGATGCCATCACGGGCGGGCTACGCCGGGCCACCGATGCCCTCCGCGCGGTGCTCGAGCGCAGTCGCGCCGACGTGACCACGACGGTGCTCCAGGAGCGTCTGCGACGCCAGATCGAACAGCGGTCGCAGGACGCGTAGTCTCTGGTCGGGTGGGCGGCCCGGGGAGGGGACGGGCCCAGTGCGGGGGAAACCGGCAACGCTCGCAGGCATGGCTGCCTTGGCGGTCGGCCTGGGCCTCGTGGTTCCGACCTCGTTCGTCCCGGCCGGTCCGGCGGCCGCCGTTCCACCCCCGTGCGGGACCATGGCGCTGACGGCCACCAGCTACCAGCACGTCGTCTGGATCTGGATGGAGAACCACAGCTCCAGCAGCGTCATCGGACCCGGGCAGCCGTCCGCGCAGGCGCCGTACATCAACTCCCTGGCGACGTCGTGCGGGCTGGCGACGAACTACCACAACATCTCCCACCCGAGCCTTCCCAACTACGTGGCCGCGACCTCGGGCCTGGCGCTCACGTCGCTCGCCCCCTTCGTCAGCGACTGCACGCCGTCGAGACGCTGCTCGACGACGGCGCCGAGCATCTTCGGCCAAGGCGAGAGCTGGAAGGCGTACGAGGAGTCCATGCCCGCCGACTGCGACCGCAAGAACGTGGGCGAGTACGCGGTGCGGCACAACCCGCCCCCGTACTTCAAGGGCCTCTCGTACTGCAAGCCGCATCGCCGACAGCGGCACGGCCCGAAGGTCAGCTTCGACGTGCCGTACACGCAGTTGGCCAACGACCTCGCCTCGGGGTCACTTCCCGCGTTCTCGTTCGTGACGCCCAACCTTGTGGACGACATGCACAACGGCACCGTGACCGACGGCGACACGTGGCTGGCCGACAACCTGCCCGCCATCCTGTCGAGCGCTGCCTACCAAGCCGGCCAGGTGGTGGTGTTCGTCACCTGGGACGAAGGCGAGGGGGGTCCGAGCAACGACTGCGCGGCGAACACGACCGACGTCGGCTGTCAGGTTGCGACGATCGTCGTGAGCCCGAGCACGCCTGCCGGCGTGCAGTCGTCAACGCTGTTCAACCATTATTCGTTGCTTCGTACGACAGAGGAGCTGCTCGGCCTGCCACTGCTGGGCCAAGCTGCCGGAGCGAACAGCATGCTCGGCGCGTTCAGCCTGTAGCTGAAAGCCACCACCCTGGCGACCTGGGCTTCTACGCTTCGGGGATGCCAAAGATCCACGTTGCACCGGAGCATGCGGCACGACCGTTTCACGCGGCACAGGACCGGTGGGCCGTCCGCTGTCCTTCGTGCAGTCCTCAAGGCACCGACACCTTCGGCCTCGGATTGGAGAACGTCAGCCTGAGCCGCGAGGTGGCCCAGGGGGTCGCCGACCTCCACAACAGGGTCGTCCACGGCATCGAGTGAGCCAAGGCTCAGAGGCGTCGCTGCCCGAGCCAGATTGCCCTACGCCTTACTGATCTGAGGACGAACCGTCTTCTTCGACCCAGGGGTCGGCGGTGAAGGTCGCCGGTTTGCCAGTTCGGTCCCTTGCCAGTCGTCACGCCATTCAGGGTCACGGCACGACCTGCGGTGCGCGCGCCGTTCAGCTGGTGGAGGCGTAATCGTGAACCGAGCCGTCTTTTGGACGATCTGAGGATCCTCCTCCTGGTTGTTGCGTCCCGGGGAGCGACGTCCCGAGCGGCTTGCTCGGTGCCGCCTGTCTGCTGGGCATGGCGATCGCCGCTGGTCACGGACTTACCGCTTCTCGGACGCCGGGTCACCGGCCCCCGGACGGGCTGCGAAACGCCTCTGGGGGACGCCGGTGCAAAAGCTGTGGAGGTTGTTGGGGCATTGTGATGCTCCCCGGGTCACACTCGTCGCGTCGTCCCTCGTCGCGACCGTCGAGCACGTGACTTTGCTTCCCACCTGCACGGGTTTTCTCGCTGTGCATGGTTGAGCGGGCCCGAACGTGACAGGTGGCCGGAGGTCGTTCACTCGCCATCCGACGGGAGGTGCCGAGTGAGGGAGTTGGTGCCGTTGCCCACCCCGACTGCGCGGACCATCTGGCCCATGGGGATCACCGGGTCGGCTTTCGGATCGCCCGGACCGTGGCAGGCACCGCCGTGCCGACTGGGCGGCACACCGCCTCCTCGGGCGCACGGCACCGAGCGGTCCTGGGATCCCTTTCTGGGGAGTAGCTCAGTTGGCAGAGCGCTACGCTCCCAACGTCAATCGCCCACAGCTTGCTCACCAGCGACAGCGATGATCGCCTAGTCATCGGGCGATTCCGACTGACCGCCTGAGACAGGGCTTGACGTGCGTTGTCCGTCGCGCCCGCATTATGAGACCGCGATAGAACGCCGGCTCGATCGGGCACCGCTACGGGGACCGCGCCCCGGTACCTGATGGCAGGGCCGGGTGGTCGCTGCAGATCTGCAATGACAGCTTGGGCTGCCATCGTGACAGCCCTTGATGACACCACTTGACGAGGAAGACTCGCGACACCGAACGCAATGACCCCAACGCGCTGTGTCCCTATCGTCCTCCATGCGTTGCCGGGAGTGAATGTGTCGGGACTTTCGGCTCTAGTTATGAACCGAAGATCGTGTTGGCGTAGCCCTGCTCGCCAAATGGGGAAGGGTGGATCATGCGAAGGGTCTGGAAATACGTCGCGGTGGTCTCAGTGGCAACGGTGGTGCCGTCGGCCGCCACGGTCATGACCGGCTCTTCGCCGGCCGGGGCTTCCACCCCCCAAGTTGTGCGGCAACTACAGGTCAGCAACTGGTTCGGCTTCAACGAAGGGCCCGGGGGATCGGTCGGCAATGTCACCTTGGTGCCGGGTCCGTCGACGCCACCTTCCGGTACCGGGAGCGCCGAGCTGCAGGTCGACTCGACGGGGCGGGCTTCCTTGGGCACCAACGCGTTCAAGGGGACGCCACTGAGTCAGATCACCGGCATGGACTACTGGGGCTTCGTCGTCGGGGGCACTACAAACCAGCTCGTATTGGAATTCGACGTGACCTATGACACCACCCAGAGCAGCACCGCGTATCAGGGTCGCTTGGTGTTCGTGCCGAGCACACCGCCTCCGGCTGACGCCTGGCGGCATCTCAACGCGTTGACCGACGGGACGTGGTACGCCAGCCGGGCCCCCGGCGACGCCTCTTGCTCTCAGTCGACGCCGTGCAGTTGGAGCACGGTGCTGAGCGACTTTCCCCACGCTGCGATCCGAAACGACCCTATCGAGCAGGGGGCGTTGCTTCTTCGACTGGGCGGACCAATCACTGGAGGGGCGACTGCTTACGTTGATGATCTCACGGTCGCCACCACAACTACGACGACGACGACGGACTTCGAGCCAGGCGGTTCGATCACGCCGAGCATCGGCCCAGCCGGCACCAACGTCACGGCCCACGGGTTCGGGTTCAGGCCGAACGCAAAGGTGACCGTCAAGTACAAGGCCGGAGCACGCCCCCACCCGATCGTCACGCTGTGCTCCTCGCGCGCCGACGCGACCGGAGCGGTCCTGTGCACGGGCACCGTGCCGTCGCGGGCCGGTTCGGCTGGAGCGCACACCGTCACGCTCAAAGGTCGCGGCCCAAAGGGTGGTCCGCGTACGATCACGTATTCCGACGACTTCGTCCTTTCCAACTGAACGTCGTACCAACTGCTTCCTGACGAAGCCCAGCGTCGGTCGTCGTGTACTCAAAATGGACCGGGTCGACCCGAGGAGATTCAGTCGGACACCGGTTCGGGTTCGATACGCGAGAGCGATCCGTTGGGTCCCGCGCTGATGCGGGGCGAAGCCGAACCGCGCTGCGTGTATCGAAGACGCGCTGCATGCATCGAAATGGACAGGCATCCGGGATGTGGCGTTTGCCTTCGCACGGACTGCTTACCGCCCGCCCATGATTGACGGCGCTTAACGACAGTGCGCGGGTCGAAATTCGATGTGTCTCGGGCCGAGGCTTGTTCGCGGCTCTTCTGACGGCGATCGACGCAGCCCGAACCGGCGCACAGCTCGAGCGAAGTTCGGATTCGTCGCGCCCAGCGGCGCTCCCCTGCGAATGGGGGGGTGCCGTGGGCGCGAAACTCCTGTACGCAGGGAAAACCCAGATCAGCATCGGGCTGTATTCTGATTCAGCCCTCGGGGGTGTAGCTCAGTTGGCAGAGCGCTACGTTCGCAACGTAGAAGTCGGCGGTTCGAGTCCGCTCACCTCCACTCCACCGATGTGTGGTTCCGTGTGACGTCCCGGTACATGGGCGACACTCTGGCTTCGGTTCCTTAGCGACACTTTCCGGACGCGGCTCCGGCTCCTGGGCGACACTGGCTCCGGTAGGTGGGCGACAGTCCATCCCCGCCTGCCGAGCTCGATGGTTCTTGGCTGCGGACGATTACGTCCGCGACCAAGGAGGAATCCGTCGTGCTGGTGGAGCTGGGGCTCGTGGAACAGCGTGATAAGGCCGTGCTCGAGGTCATCGAGGGCGCCGCCAGCGTGACTGATGTCGCCCGCCGCCCTTCACACAGTTTCGGCTGACGCTTTACACAGTTCCGGTTGACGCTTGACAGTCCCGGCCCCGCCCCTTCGGCTCCGCCAGGAGCGGAGGAGGTGGCCGAGTGCTGGTAGAGCGCAGCAGGATGGAACAGCGTTACGAGCAGTAGTGGCCGTGATCAGGGACGGCTTTACCGTCAGTGAGATGGCCGCCGCATTCGGAGTGAGCCGTCAGAGCGTCCACGCTTGGATGGCGCGATACGAGCGAGGCGGCCTGCCGAGGGGCGACGGGAATCGCCGACCGTTCGTCACACGGCGCTGTGGGAGTTAGGCACCGACGACGTCTGCCACGTGACTCCGACGCACATCTCGTCGGATGATCCGTCGCCGAATGTGACGAAGTGCG
>DATGKD010000162.1:0-19510 GCA_035294855.1 Acidimicrobiales bacterium | reverse complement strand
CGGGCTGTCAAGTGTCATGACCGGCGACGAGGATGGTGGTCGCCGGTTTAACCTGGTCGTTCCTGATCCCCCCGGCCGGCGCCGGGGCACCGGCCGCCGACCCGCCACGACATGACCGAGACCTCCCGCGAGCCACCGCCGACCCCGAGGCCTGAGCCCGGCCGGGAATCCCGACGCGCCACGCGCTCGCGCCGGACGGCCGAGACGGCCGTCGAGGCGGACGTGGACATCGACGGATCGGGCGTCACCGACGTGGCCACCGGCCTGCCGTTCTTCGACCACATGCTGAGCCAGCTCGGGCGGCACGGCGGCTTCGACCTCGTCGTCAAGGCCTCGGGCGACCTGCACGTCGACGCGCACCACACGGTCGAAGACACCGGGATCGTGCTCGGCGAGGTCCTCTCCGAGGCGCTCGGAGACAAGGCCGGCATCCGGCGCTTCGCGTCCATCGACCTGCCCTTGGACGAGGCGCTCGTGAACGTCGCCCTCGACGTCTCGGGACGCCCGTACCTCGCGTACGAGATCCCCTTCCCGACAGACGCGCCCCCGCTCGGTTCGCCGCCGTTCGCCCCCCAACTCGCCGAGGAGTTCTGGCGGGCGTTCGCCACCGCCGCGGGCCTGACCCTGCACGTACGGCTCGTCACGGGGAAGAACCCGCACCACGTGCTGGAGGCGTCGTTCAAGGCCGTGGCGCGCTGCCTGCGCGACGCGTTGCGCGTCGATGGCGTCGGCGTGCCCTCGACCAAGGGGTCGCTCTGACGGGGCGCATCCCGGTGACGGTCGCCGGGGTCTGACGCGGTGCACCGATGACGACAGACGGCGCGATCGCCGTGCTCGATTACGGGATCGGCAACCTCGCCTCGGCGCACAAGGCGTTCGTCCACCTCGGTGCCGACGCGCGCCTGGTGACCGACCCCGACGACGCCGCGGACGCTGCCGGGGTCGTGCTCCCCGGGGTCGGTCATTTCGGACGCTGCGCCCGAGCCCTCCGGCAGACCGGACTGATCGGCGCGGTGACCGAAGCCTTGCGCGCCGGGACGCCGTTCCTCGGGATCTGCGTGGGGTTCCAACTCCTGTACGAGGGCTCCGAAGAAGCGCCGGACGTCGAAGGCCTCGGTGTGCTCGCCGGGCGCGTGCGGGGGCTGCCCGACAAGGTGAAGGTGCCCCAGATGCAGTGGAACCAGCTCCGTCGCCGTCCGGGGTCCCCCAGCGGTCTGCTACGCGGGATCGGCGACCAGCCGTGGCTCTACTTCGTGCACTCGTTCGCGCCCGAAACGTCCGAGGACACGGTGGCGACGTGTGATTACGGCGGGGACGTCGTCGCGGCGGCCGAGCGCGGTCGTGTCTGGGGGACGCAGTTCCACCCCGAGAAGTCGGGCGACGCCGGCCTGGCCGTGCTGGCCAACTTCGTGGCGGCGTGCCAGAACGCCGGCACGACGGGGTGACGTGGAGCTCTACCCGGCCGTCGACCTGCTCGGCGGGGCGGCGGTCCGCTTGGTCCAAGGCGACTTCGATCGCCGGCGCGACTACGGCGACCCGCTGGCATTGGCTCGCTCCTACGCGCGCGCCGGGGCGCGCTGGGTCCACGTCGTCGACCTGGACGCAGCCCGGACCGGTGAGCCGGTGAACCGCGACCTGGTCCTCGCCATCGCCCGAACGGTCGACGCGCGCGTGCAAGCCGGCGGGGGGGTGCGCACCGACCGTGACGCGGCCGAACTCCTCGACGGAGGTGTGGCCCGCGTCGTGCTCGGCACGGCTGCACAGCACGAGCCGTCCATCGTCGAGCGTCTGGCCGAGCAGTATCCCGGACGGGTGGCGGTGGGACTGGACCACGTGGGTTCTCGGCAGGAGGTGGCCGTCACGGGGTGGGAACGGACCGGCGGCGCGACGCTGCGCCAGGCGGTGGAGCGGATCGCGAACGTGGACGTCGGCGCCATCGTGGTGACGGCCATCGATCGCGACGGCACGTTGCAAGGGCCGGACGTCGACGGGTTGCGCGCCGTGCTGTCGTGGACGGCGCACGCCGTCATCGCCTCGGGCGGGGTGCGCTCCACAGCCGACCTCCGCGCATTGGCCGACGTCACCGGGAGCGGACGCGCCCTGGCCGGGGCGATCGTGGGCACCGCGTTGGCCGAGGGGTCGCTGGCAGTGGAGGAGGCGTTGGCCGCGTGCGCGCCATCCGGCTGATTCCGTGTCTCGACGTCGACGCGGGCCGGGTCGTGAAGGGCGTCCGCTTCGTCGACCTCGTGGACGCCGGTGACCCTGTCGAACTCGCCGCCCGGTACGACGCCGAGGGAGCCGACGAACTCGTGTTCCTGGACATCACGGCATCGGCGGACGACCGCTCCACGATGGTGGACGTGGTGGCGCGCACCGCGGAGCAGGTGTTCATCCCGTTCACGGTGGGGGGAGGCGTGCGGACACCCGAGGACGCCCGCACGCTGTTGCGGACGGGAGCGGACAAGGTGTCCCTCAATACCTCCGCGGTGGAGCATCCCGACCTCGTGGTGTCGCTGGCCGAGGAGTTCGGTGCCCAGTGCGTCGTGGTGGCGATCGACGCCCGCCACGTGCCCGGCACGGGCACATGGGAGGTCTTCACCCACGGCGGGCGGCGGTCCACCGGACTCGATGCGGTCGCCTGGGCGGAGCGCTCGAGCGAGCTGGGCGCGGGGGAGATCCTGCTCACCTCGATGGACCGTGACGGGACGCGGCAGGGCTTCGACCTCGAGCTGACACGAGCCGTCGTCGACGCGGTGGGTGTCCCCGTGGTCGCCTCGGGAGGCGTGGGCACGCTCGACCACCTCGTCGAGGGCGCGGTCGCCGGTGGAGCCGACGCGGTGTTGGCGGCGTCGATCTTCCACCGCCGCGAGCACACACTGGCCGAGGCCAAGGCGTACCTCGCCGAGCACGGCGTGACCGTCCGTCCCCCGGACCCGCCGGCCTGACGGGGGTCGGCGCCCGGCGCCGTCCGCCACGCGCTGGTCGGCTCAGGCGCCAGCGCCAGGAGGAGGCCGACTCAGCGGGCGAAGAAGTGCCAGCCGCACCACATCCACCCGAGGGCCAGGAGCACGCGTCCCATCGGTCGGAGGGTGAGGCGCCGGAGAAAGCGACCGGCGGTGTCGATGCGAGCCCGGGTGGCACCGACGAACTGGACCCCCGCGCCTGCCAGAGCGAGCGCGGCCCACACTGCGTACGACGCCACGCGCCATGTCATCGCCGTACCAGCTGCCGGCCGAGTGCCAGCCATCCGAACACGATCACGGCTTTTGCCGGGCGGCACCGGCTGACGGCGTCGTACATCGAGCTGAGCGTGGGGTGGAGCGACCGTGGCAGCGCCACGAAGCAGACCACTTCCCACCCGACGACGAGACCCACGAGGACGAACCACGGCAGCGCGACGGGTGGCGCGGTTGAAGACCCTGTCCGAAGACCCGAGGCACCGCCGTGGGCCAGATCGCCGCGCCACGCCACGGCGAGCAGCACCGATGCGACCGCGAGCGGGGCAGCCACGGCCGCGTCCGCCGCCACCGTGAACGGCGTCGTCGCCGCGACGAGGAACGAGTACGCGCCGCTCACCGTCAGCGCGACTGCCGTGCCCCGCCCGTGCGCCGCCATCCCGCCCAGCATGGCGCGGACGCGGCCGGCAACCCGCGGTCAGTCGGGTCGATCCGCGGCGGTCCGACAGCGTGTGCCGTGGAGCCCGGAGCGGCGGGGGAGATGGGCTACGGTGCGAACGTGGCCGCCTCGCCCGCACGCGCGTCGAAGCAGTCCATCGCGCCCAAGCAACCCATCACGATGCTCGCCGACCGCGTGCTCGCTCAGCAGCAGGTGGCCGAGGGGGAACGGCGATCGCGAGCCGGCATCCTCATCCCGGCGACCGCCCAGGTGTCCCGCCGGTTGGTGTGGGCCGAGGTGGTGGCGGTGGGCCCTCACGTGCGGGCGATCAAGGTCGGCGACAAGGTGCTGTTCAACCCCGAGGACCGCTTCGAGGTCGAGGTGCAGGGTGACGAATACGTCATCTTGCGCGAGCGAGACGTGCACGCCGTCGCGTCCGGTCGCATGGACTCCGGGACCGGCCTCTACCTCTGATTTCCCGACGCCCAGCGTCGTGGGGAGCCTGCGGCTCTCTAGTCCTTGGGCTCGAACTGCGGATGCCAGAGGCCCTTCGGGGCAGGCGGCCTCCCACCGTTGGGAACAGGCGCGGGAACAGGCGAGGGAGCAGGCGCGGGGGTCGCCGCGACTTCTCCGTTGGGAGCGGGCGCAGGCGCCGTCGCGTTCTCGGCGTTGGGCGCGGCCACCAGGTCGCCCCGTGGTGCGGTCCGGAGGAGCTCCCCGTTGGGCGAGGGCGCAGTCTCGCCGTTCCGATGCGCAGGGCCGCGCCGGTCGTGACGAGGGTCCGCACCGCGGAGACGGGCGGTCCGGGCTGGACGACGGGCTCGTCGGGCGAACGGTAGGGCTCCGGTGTGGCCCGGAGCAGCCCGCGCGACACCCACAGGCGCTGGTCCGCCCACACCAGGATCGGTGGCAGCACGACGAGCGCACTCAGCAACGCCACGAAGACGTTCAAGGCCACGATGATGCCGAAGTCGCGCAACAGCGGGAACGACGACGTGCTCAGGACGGCCACGCCGGCGATCGCCGTGAAACCCGACACCATGAACGCCCGGCCCGTCCGGCGCGCGGTGGCGTCCATCGCTTGACGGGGGAGGAGGCCGCGGTTTCTCTCCTCGACGAATCGCAACAGGATGAGCGACGTGAACTCGGTGCACACCGCGACCACGAGAGGGCCCGCCACCGAGGTCACCGGGCTGAGCTTCAGGTTGAACGCCACGGCGATGAGGGAGACCGCCCCAACCGCCACGAGCACGGGGACGAGCGACAGCAGCGACCGGATCAGGCTCCGGAGCCGGATGGCGAGGAAGGCGCCGACGAAGAGCAGCGCAAGGTACGTCAACTCGGTCCGCGACTTCTCGAGGTTCTGCACCAGGCCGACTCCGACGACGGCGATGCCACCCGGCGCGACGGAGATGCCGGCGGGCGGTGCGATCACCGTCCCGCGCAGGTCAGCGACGACGGGACGGAGCTCGTCGAGCGTGTTGGTCTTCCCCCGGAAGATGACGTTGATCGCCGCGCCACCGTCGGCGACGGTCGTCCTGCGAATGCCTTCGGGTGCGGCCTGGTAGACCGACTGGACGTCGGCGCCCGTGGGCGGCACGGGGTTCATCCCGGGCAGGTTGATGATCTGGTCGATCGTGTTGACCAGTCCCGCCGCGGGCCACAGGCTGTGCGGGTACTTGTCGACCAGCCGGCGCGAGTAGTTGGCGATGTAGGCGACCGATTGGTCGCTGAACGGCTGGTTCGTCCTGATGAGCATGGCGAGCTCGTTGTCGGACCCGGTGTCGGCCTTGAGCGTCTGGATGTCCTTGATGGACTGTGCGTGCGGGTTGACCCACTGGATGGGGTCGGTCTGGAGCACGAGCTTGCCCTCCACCGCTACCCCCGCCAGGAAGATGCCGAGGCTGGCGATGGCGAGAGGAACAGCGGTCCGCCGCGGAAGGCTGCCGAGGAACGCCACCGCGCGGCTCAGGTATCCGTTGCTGAAGTCCTTGCCGTGCGTGGGGGACTTGTACTCACGGATGCCGAGCACCGCCAGGGTGGCGATGATGCTGCACACGCACACGGCGATGATGCCGATCACGAGCAGCGACCCGAACTCCCGGATCGCCGGCGTCTTCGCGAACCACAGCGCGGTGAACGCGAACACGGCGTCGAAGGTCACGACGAGGAGCGCGGGGCCCAGGCCGCGTGCTGCCGCCTGGATGGGATGCGCGGCGCGGTCGAGTACCACCTCCTCCTCGATGCGGGAGTGCATCTGGATCGAGTAGTCCATGCCGACGCCGAGCAACACGGGCAAGGCCGCGATGGTGGCGAGCGTGAGTGGCACCCCGAAGAAGCCGACGAGACCGAACCCCCACACCATGCCGAGGGCCACGATGGCGAACGGCAGCAGCCGCCACCGGACGCTGAAGGACAGGAGGAGGATCACCACCATGACGATCCCGGCGATCCCGGCCAGCGACAGGATGCCGTGCTTCAGGTAGTCGTTGATCGTCTTGAGGAGCGCAGGAACCCCGGTCGTGATCGTCGAGGCGTTCTGGAAATGGACGCTCGAGACGATCTTGCTGACCGAGCTGGCGGCCGTCGTCTCCTGGTTGATGTTGAGGTCGCCCCTCAGGTAGACGGCCATGAGGAGGTTGTGGTCGCTCGGCACGAACGTCGCCAGCGACTTGCGCAGGGAATTGTCGGGCTCGTGCAGGACGAAGTGCACCCACGACGGGTTGTCGAGGGTCCGCGGCCCGTTCACCGCGAAGTACGACGTGCCCTCGTCGATCAGGTACTTGGACCGCTTGGCCTTGCTCGCGGCATTGGGGTCCGAGCGCAACGCCTGCTCGAGCATCCCGGCCGCCGGGGTGTCGAGGACGCTGCCCGTGCTGCTCGTGAGGAGCTGGGCTCCGACCTGGAGCGCGTCGAGCGGGGTGACGGCGCTGAAGACCCAGGGGTCGTGCGCGAGGCGCTGGGCGATGGAGCGGAAGGCCGCCTGGTTCTGGGGGGTGAAGAAGCTGTCGACCGTCGTCCCCGGCTTCGTGGTGAACAGGATCGCCATCGGGTCGCCGCCGAAGACCTTTTCGTAGTTGACGTTGTCGACCCAGGCGGTGTCGTTCTTGTTGAGGTAGTCGGAGTTGCTCGTCGTGAAGCGGAGCTTGACGATGCCGGCGCCGAGCGCCACCGAGACGAGCAGGCCCACGATGGCGACCGTCCCGGCGCGCTTGCCCAGGTTGAGCCCGAGCCACTCCCAATACCGCCGCATCGCGCCCCCGCCGTCCCCCGCTCGCCTTGTGAAGAACGAGCCGCCGCATAGTAATGGGGAAACGGGGCGCGGAGCGGGCCAGATAGCGTTGTGGGGACCATGACGGCCGAAGTTCGTGGAACGAACTCCCCTCCGGCGGTGGCGCCCCCCGTTCCGCCGGGGCGCGTCGCCACCCCGATCGCCTTCGAGGAAGCCGAGTTCGCCGGCGTCAGCTTCGGCCCCACCGGCCTCGTCCCGGCCGTGGTCCAGGACGCCGCCGACGGGGCGGTCCTCATGCTCGGGTACATGGACGAAGAGGCCCTGCGCCGGACCCTCGGCACCGGGCGCACCTGGTTCTGGAGCCGGAGCCGCCAGGAGTACTGGTGCAAGGGCGAGACCTCCGGCGACCGCCAGTGGGTCCGGGAGGTCCGTTACGACTGCGACGGCGACGCTGTCCTCGTGGTCGTCGACCAGGACGGCCACGGCGCCTGCCACACCGGCGCGCGCTCGTGCTTCTACCGGTCGTTCGGAGCCGGGTCGTGACGACCCCCGCGGCCCGCCCGCGGTCCGCGTGAACACCTCGACGGACGTGACCTCGCGCGAGGACCGCCCGGGGCGCGCCCGCTTCGCCGAGTTGGCCCGCGGCCACCGCATCGTCCCGGTGTGGCGCGAGCTCGTGGCGGACACGGTGACGCCGGTGGCCGCGTTCCTCCGCGTCGTCGGAGACGAGCCGGGCTTCCTGCTCGAGTCCGTCGAAGGCAGCGAGCGGTGGGGGCGGTACTCGTTCGTGGGCCGCCGCCCGCTGGCCACGCTCGTGGGTGAGGGGGGGACCGTGCGGTCCTCGGGGGAGTTCGCTCTCCCCGGGGACGTGGCGAGGCGCACCGACGAGGGCGTGCTCGCCACGCTCGAAGCGTTGCTGTCGGTGTGCCGGGCCCCGGAGTTCGCCGACCTGCCGCCGCTGCACGGAGGGATCGTCGGCTATCTGGGGTACGACGTGGTGCGCGAGATCGAGCGGCTCCCGGCGGTACCGCCCGACGATCTCGGGCTCCCCGAGGCCGTCCTGCAGATCATCGGCCAGCTGTGCGCCTTCGACCACTGGCGCCAGCGGGTCGTCCTGGTCGACAACGTGGCCGTCCCCGAACGATGCAGCCCGGAGGACGCCGGGGCGGCGTACACCGCCGCCACGCGACGGCTCGACGACCTGGCGCAGGACCTCGTCCGGGCGCGTCCGGAGCCACCGCTCGACGTGCCCTGCCCGGGCGAAGAGCTCCCCGCGGTGGTGCGCACCATGTCCCCGCGCCAGTACATGCACGCCGTGGCCGTCGCCAAGGAGCACATCACCGCGGGGGACATCTTCCAGGTCGTGCTGTCCCAGCGCTTCGACCTGGAGCTCGGGGCCGATCCGTTCGACGTCTACCGCATCCTGCGGCTGGTGAACCCGAGCCCGTACCTCTATTTCCTGCGCACCGAGGCGTGCACGGTCGTGGGTGCGACACCGGAACCGCTCGTCCGCCTGCGTGACGGGGTGGTGGTCAGCCGTCCCATCGCCGGCACCCGACGCCGGGGCGCCACCGACGCCGAGGACGCGCAGCTCGCCGCAGAGCTGGCGGAGCACCCCAAGGAGGTGGCCGAGCACGTCATGCTCGTCGACCTGGCGCGCAACGACGTGGGCCGGGTGGTGCGCTTCGGCACGGAGAAGGTCGACGAGTTCAAGACGCTCGAGCGCTACAGCCACGTCATGCACCTGACGTCGCAAGTCTCCGGGGAGCTGTCCCCCGGCAAGGGGCCCATCGACGTGCTGCGGGCCACGCTTCCCGCCGGCACGCTGTCGGGCGCCCCGAAGGTACGGGCCATGCAGATCATCGACGACCTCGAGCCCACCAAGCGGGGCGTGTACGGCGGGGTCGTGGGCTATCTCGACTTCTCCGGCAACCT
Organism: Acidimicrobiales bacterium; assembly: GCA_035294855.1. GTDB lineage: Bacteria > Actinomycetota > Acidimicrobiia > Acidimicrobiales > UBA8190 > DATGKD01. The sequence goes on along the minus strand of DATGKD010000162.1, from coordinate 10,728 downwards.
CGACACCGCCATCGCCATCCGGACGATGGTGGTGACGCCCGACGGTCGGGCCACGGTGCAGGCGGGGGCGGGGATCGTCGCCGACAGCGACCCCGCCGACGAGGACCTGGAGTGCGTCGACAAGGCCGCCGCGCTCCTCGTGGCGGTGCCCGCGGCGCGCCGGGCCAGCGCGGCGCAGGCCGCGTTCCACGCGTGACGGGCCCCCCGGTGGGTCCGGCGACGGCGCGCCAGCTCGTCGACGACTACGAGGCACTGCGACACGACGTCGCGGCGCGGCAGGTGGCTCGCGACGTGGTGCGGCTGTCGGGCCCGGATGCCGTGTCGTACCTGCAGGGCCAGTGCAGCCAGGACGTGGAAGCGCTGTCACCCGGGGCGAGTGCGGACGCGCTCCTCCTCAGCCCGCAAGGCAAGCTCGAGGCGCTCGTGCGCGTGACACGGACGGGCGACGCCGAACTGCTCCTCGACACCGACGGTGGGTTCGGGAAAGCGGTGACCGACCGTCTCGAGCGCTTCAAGCTCAGGGTCAAGGTGGCGATCGAGCCGCTCGACTGGCGGTGCGTGGCCCTGCGCGGGCCGGCGACCGCCGCGCGGTTCGCCCAGGCGGAGTCCGGGCCGCTCGCGCTCCGGTTCTCGTGGAACGGCGTGGACGGGGTCGACCTCCTCGGTGCGGCGCCCACGATTCCCGAGGGGGTGCGGTCGTGCTCAGCCGAGGCGTGGGAGGCGTTGCGCGTGGAGGCCGGCATCCCGGCCATGGGTGCGGAGCTCGACGAGCGGACGATCGCGGCGGAAGCCGGCCTCCTGGAGCGGTGCGTCAGCTTCACCAAGGGCTGCTACACGGGCCAGGAGCTGGTGGCCAGGCTCGACGCGCGCGGCAACAAGGTGGCCAGGCGGCTGCGCGGCCTCCTGTTCGAACCGACCGGTGCCGGCCACGGCGTTGCCGCTCCGACGCCTGGCCGGGGGGCCGCGCTGTCTGCCGGCGCGGCGGTCGAACGCCACGGCAAGGCGGTGGGCTCCGTGACGTCGTCGGCGTGGTCGCCGGGCGTGGGCGCCGTGGTCGCGCTGGCGTACGTGCACCGCGATGTGCCGCCCGGCGACAGCGTGGAGGTGGCGGGGCGCGACGGGGCTCGTGTTGCCGCCACGGTGGCGACGCTTCCCCTCGAGGTGAGCCGGGCCGCCTGACCGGGGCCGCGCCGCTCGCCGGGGCGCGCGCCGCGCGTCAGAGCGAACGCAGCGCCTCTCTGACCATGTCGGTCAGCTCGGGGCGGCACACGACCAAGTCGGGGACGAAGGGGTCGGCGCGCCCGTAGACGAGGGGGGAGCCGTCGAGACGCGCCGCGTAGGCGCCCGCCGCCAGCGCCACCGCCACGGGGGCGGCCGAATCCCACTCGTACTGTCCGCCGGCGTGGACGTAGGCGTCGGCCTCACCCCGCACGACTGCCATGGCCTTCGCGCCGGCCGACCCCAGGGGCACGAGCTCGGCCCCCAGCCGGCGGGCGACGACGTCGGCCACCGCGGGCGGCCGGGTCCGGCTCACGACCACTCGGCGCGGTCCGTCCGCTCGGGGCGCCAGGCGTGGCGGCGCGCCGGCCCCGTCGCCGGTGGCGAGGACGAGGTTCTCGCCCGGCAGGGCCACCGCCCCGGCGGCGAGGGACCCGTCGATCGCCAATGCCACATGCACGGCGAAGTCGGCGCGTCCCTCGGAGTACTCGCGGGTGCCGTCGAGCGGGTCGACGATCCACAACCGCCCCGCGAGCACGTCGCTCGGATGCTCGTCCTCCTCGGAGCGGACGGCGTCGTGAGGGCGCGCCGCGGCGAGGGCGTCGACGATGAGCCGGTGGGCGCGCCGGTCGCCCTCGGCGCCGAGCGTGCGCCGTGCGCCGGGGTCCGACGTGGGGGGGCCCGACGTGGTCGCACCGAACTCGTCGCGCAGGTCGACGAGCAGGCGACCGGCGTCCCCGGCGACACGGGCCGCGAGGCGGTGGTCATCGGGTTCGTTCTGGGAGCGGGCGCTCGCTTCCACGGGTTTCTCCGGGGTGGGACTCGGGACCTATTCGTGCCCGGCAGGGGCGGTTATCGGCAGGGCCGCAAGTATCCTCGACCGAATGGAAAAGGTTGTGGGAGCCGGCCAGTACCAGCTCTCCCACCTCGAGGCGCTCGAGGCGCAGTCCATCCACATCATGCGGGAGGTGGTGGCCGAGTTCGAGCACCCCTGCCTGCTCTTTTCGGGGGGGAAGGACTCCCTCGTCATGCTGCGCCTGGCCGAGAAGGCCTTCTGGCCGGCGCGCCTGCCGTTCCCGGTCATGCACGTGGACACCGGCCACAACTTCCCCGAGGTCATCGAGTACCGGGACAAGCGGGTGGCCGAGCTCGGCGCCCGCCTGGAAGTGGCGAGCGTCCAGCAGTCCATCGACTCCGGTCGGGTGGTCGAGGAGCGGGGTCCGAACCCGTCGCGCAACCGCCTGCAGACGCGCACCCTGCTCGACGCCATCGCCGCCCACCGCTTCGACGCCGTGTTCGGCGGGGGCCGGCGCGACGAGGAGAAGGCCCGGGCCAAAGAGCGCGTGTACTCGTTCCGTGACGAGTTCGGCCAGTGGGACCCGAAGAACCAGCGTCCCGAGCTGTGGGGCCTCTACAACGGCCGCTACCACAACGGCGAGCACATCCGCGTCTTCCCGCTGTCGGACTGGACCGAGCTCGACGTCTGGCAGTACATCGCGGACGAGTCCCTCGAGGTCCCGTCGATCTACTTCGCGCATCGGCGCGAGGTCTTCCGCTCCGACGGGATGCTGCTCGCCGTGAGCCCCTTCGCCGCCCCTCCCGAGGACGAAGAGCCGTTCGAGACGACCGTGCGCTACCGGACCGTGGGCGACATGACGTGCACCGGCGCCGTCGAGTCGAACGCGTCCAACGTCGAGGAGATCATCGCCGAGGTGGCCGCGTCTCGGATCACCGAGCGCGGTGCCACGCGCGCCGACGACAAGACGAGCGAAGCCGCCATGGAGGACCGAAAGCGCGAGGGCTACTTCTGATGGAGCTCCTGCGCTTCGCCACCGCCGGCTCGGTCGACGACGGCAAGAGCACGCTCATCGGACGGCTCCTGCTCGACTCCAAGGCCATCTTCGAGGACCAGCTCGAGGCCATCGAGCGGACGAGCCGCAAGCGCGGCGACGAGTACACCGACCTGGCGCTGCTCACCGACGGCCTGCGGGCCGAACGCGAGCAGGGCATCACGATCGACGTCGCCTACCGCTACTTCGCCACGCCGTTGCGCAAGTTCATCATCGCCGACACGCCGGGGCACCCGCAGTACACGCGCAACATGGTGACGGGGAACTCGACGGCGGACCTCACGCTCGTCCTCGTGGACGCGCGCAAGGGCATCGTGGAGCAGACGCGCCGGCACGCGTTCCTGGCCTCGCTCCTGCGCGTGCCCCACCTCCTGTTGTGCGTGAACAAGATGGACCTCGTCGGCTACGACGAGGCGGTCTTCGCGGCCATCCGCGAGGAGTTCAAGGCGTTCGCCACGCGCCTCGAAGTGTCGGACCTGTCGTTCATCCCCATATCGGCGCTGCAGGGCGACAACGTCGTCCAGCGCTCGCTCAACATGCCCTGGTACGACGGGCAGTCCCTGCTGCACCACCTCGAGCACGTGTTCATCGCGTCGGACCGCAACCTCATCGACACCCGGCTGCCGGTGCAGTGGGTGGTGCGCCCCACGGCTTCGGTGGTCCCTGACTACCGGGGCTACGCCGGTGCGGTCGCGGGTGGCGTGTTCCGGGCGGGGGACGAGGTCATGGTGCTGCCTTCGGGGCTGACGTCGGTGATCACTTCGATCGACTCCTACGACGGTCCCATCGAGGAGGCGTACCCGCCGATGTCGGTCATGCTCCGGCTCGCCGACGACCTCGACATCTCGCGCGGCGACATGATCTGCCGTCCGCACAACCGGCCCACCGTCGGCCAGGACATCGACGCCATGATGTGCTGGATGACCGACCGGCCCCTGCAGGTCGGCCAGGTAGTCGCGCTCAAGCACACCACGCGCTGGGTGCGCGCCCAGGTGAAAGACGTGCACTACCGCCTGGACGTCAACACGCTGCACCGCGACGAGTCGGCTGACGCGCTGCGGCTGAACGAGGTGGGCCGCGTGTCGCTGCGGGTCACCCAGCCGCTCTTCTACGACAGCTACCGGCGCAACCGGGCCACGGGCTCGTTCGTCGTCGCCCCCGAGGACACCAACGTCACCTCGGGCGCGGGGATGATCCTCGGTGCGGACTGACCATGAGCACGGCCGGGCGGACGCGCGGCACGACGGTGTGGTTCACCGGCCTGTCGGGGGCGGGCAAGTCGACCCTGGCGCGCGCCGTCGAGGAGCGCCTCGTCGCCGACGGCCGCCCCTGCTACCGCCTCGACGGGGACGAGCTGCGCACCGGGCTCAACTGTGACCTCGGGTTCAGCCCCGAAGCTCGCACCGAGAACGTGCGGCGGGTGGCCGAGGTGGCCCGGCTGTTCGCGGACGCCGGGCTCGTGGCCCTGGTGTCGCTCATCAGCCCGTACGCCCGCGGGCGGCGCGAGGCGCGCGAGCGCCACGAGTCGGCCGGGCTGCGTTTCGTCGAGGTGTACGTGGCCACGCCGCTGCAGGTGTGTGCGGAGCGTGACGTCAAGGGCCTGTACGCCCAGGCCGAGGCGGGGGAGCTGACGGGGCTCACGGGCCTGGGCGCCCCCTACGAGCCGCCGACCGCCCCGGACGTGGTGGTGGGCGACGACGACGACTGCATCGAGGCCGCCGTCGAGCGCGTCCTCGCCGTCCTCGACGCCGGAGGTCGAGTGCCGCCCTCGGTCACAGAATGAGACTCGTTCGCTCACGCAGCGTCCTCACGTCGGATTCCTCCCTCCCGGGTGGCCTTCGCTTCGACGTGGCGGCGTTGACTTCGCGCGGGGAGTGGTGAGATGCTTGCAGGCCAGGAGGGCACCCGAGGTCCGGCGGGGACCTCGCGGGGATGGGGTCCAGGAGTGGGTGCCGTTGCCGGACGTCCGACCGTCGCGGCGTGCTCGAACGACATTGAAGGTGGGACGGCGCCCCGCAACAGGCGCCGGAGTGTAGGGGGGGCGTGAGGGTGTCTTCGGTGCAGCAGGGCGGGTACGAGGACCTGGTGCTCGTGGTCGACGACGACCAGAGCACGCGCGACAGCCTCGCCTCGGTGCTGGAGAGCTCCGGCATCCGCGTCCTGTCGGCGGGCGACGCCACCGAGGCGATGACGCTGCAGGGCCTGCGGCATCCCGCCGCGGTCGTGGTGGACCACCAGCTCGCCGACCACACGGGGGTGCAGCTGGCGCAGCGCCTCAAGGAAGAGGACCCCGAGTCGTCGGTGCTCCTCCTGACCGGGCTGGCCACGCTCGACGGCGTCCTCGCCGCCTCCGAGCAACTCGACGCACTGCTCGTGAAGCCGCTCGTCCCGCAGGCCTTCGTCCAGACCGTCCGCACCGCACTTGCCAAGCGCGCCCTTGCGGTGCAGAACCAGCGCCTCACCGAGCAGCTCGAGCACGCTGCCGCCGCGCAGCCGGCGCCCGTGACGGCCGAGCCCACGACCACCGAGCCGCCCAACCGTGGCCTCCTCGAGGAACAGCTCGACAAAGCGCTCGCCGCCGCGCAGCGCGACCAGAGCGCGCTCGCCGTCCTTTCGGTCGAGCTCGACGGCTACCGGGACGTGAGCGACCAGCACGGCGCCGCGGTGGCGGAGAACGTGGTGCGCGAGGTGACCAGCCGGCTGTCGGTCGCCCGCCGCAAGTCCGACATCGTCGCCCGGGTGGCAGCCGACCGGATCGCCGTGGTGTGCACGGACGTGCACTCCTCCGCGGACGCCATCCGCATCGCCGGCCTCGTCGTCGACGCGGTGGCGCGTCCCGTGGCCGCCAACGGCGCCGAGCACTGGCTGCGGGCCACCGTCGGCATCGCGCTGACCGAACCGGGGGGACGCGGGGCGAGCGGCGCCAACCTCCTCGAGAATGCCGAGCTGGCCATGCACGCGGCGCGTGACGAAGGCCGCGCCTCGCGCCTCTTCGACGAGTCGATGCGCAACCAGGTGGTGGCGCGCTACGAGGCCGAGCAGGACCTGCGCCAGGCGCTCGACCGCGGTGAGTTCGCCGTCTTCTACCAGCCGGTCGTGGACCTCCAGAGCGGCGAGACCGTGGGCGCCGAGGCGCTCGTGCGGTGGCAACGGCCCGAGCACGGGGTGGTTCTCCCCGGCGAGTTCCTCGACCACGCCGCCCAGCTGGGACTGGGCGAGGCCTTGAGCCGCTGGACCCTGGAGCGGGCGCTGTCCGAGCTGGCGAGCTGGCGGGAGACCGAGGACCTGCCCGAGCGCTTCCGGCTCACGATCAACGTCTCGGCGCACGAGCTGGCCGACACGCCGTTCGCGGAGACGCTGGTGGAGCTGGCCGACAAGCACGGCATTCCGCCGACGATGCTGAACCTCGACCTGTCGGCGAGCGCCGCGCACGCCGCGGAGGAGCAGGCGGCCACGCTCCGGCACCTGGCCGACCAGGGCGTGATGTTCTCCCTGGACGACTTCGGCGACGGCGAGGCCAAGCTCGGCTGGCTCCACGACCTGCCGTTCGGGGTGGTCAAGATCGCCCCCCGGTTCGTGGCCAGCCTGGACTCGTCGGGCGACCCCTCGGGGGTGGCCATGGTGCGGGCCATGATCACCCTGGGCCGGGAGCTGCGGCTGTCGGTCCTGGGCGAGGGGATCGAGACGCCCGCCCAGGCCGCGGCCCTGCGGGCCATGGGCTGCGACTACGGCCAGGGCTACCACCTCGGGCACCCGGCGCCGCGCGACCAGGTGTGGGCGGCCGCGCCGGACGCCCAGGGGAAGGCCTAGGAGCTCGGTACGGAGGGTACCGGAGCGGTACGGCGGTCCACCTCCCGGCTGGGCGGGGGGCGGGCCCTGAGGAACGGGGAATTCCTCAATCGTGGTGATGTTGGAGCTGGGGAGAGTCCGTAACGTGATGCGCAGGCGCCGTGTTGGTGGGCGTTCGCGCGCCATCACCCCTCCGGTCGGCGACCGGGTCCAGGGGCCGTTGGCATCACGAAGCTCGGCGCCCCCGACCGCCTGACAGGGGGGGAGCAGCACAATGCAAACGTCGAACCGTGCGCGCCGGGGACGGCGCTTGGTCCTGGCGATGGCGCCGCTCGTGGCCGGGTGCGCCACCGTGGTCGGCGTCTTCGTCCCGCACGCCCCGTCCGCGTTCGCGGACAGCCAGCCGTTCGAGGAGTACTGCCCGGGCACCCCCGTCGGCAGCATCGCGCTCAACGGCGCCCAGGCCACGGGCACCATCACCCCCGCCAGCCCGGCGGCCGGCCAGCAGTTCAACGTGACCAACTTCCAGGTGACGGTCAACCTGCCGACCAACATCGTGAACGCCGCGCAAGCCCTCGGGAACAGCTCGATCACGGGCAGTGCGACCTCCACCGTGGACGCCACGGGGGCCACCCCGGCCAAGGTGAACAGCCCGAGCCTGCCCATCAACGCGCCGATCCCGAGCCCCATCCCGGCGAACGGGCTCACCCTCCAGCTGCCGACCTCGCCCATCACGGTGGGTCCGTTCACGGCGAGCGGGGGGCCCATCGCGCTCACCCTGGATTCGAAGGCGCAGCTGGGCATCGTCGTGTCGGGGAGCACGCTCCAGCTGACCTGCACCGCCTATCCGAACAACACCTTGGCCTCGGGCATCGTCACTGGCAGCCCGCCCGGGAGCCCCATGTCCCCGGCCCTCGCCACGGCCACCGCCGGGGGCGCGGCGCCGGCCACGACGACGCCACCGGTCTCCTCGGCGGCCGCGGGCGGCACGACGCCGACGACGGCTCCGGCCAGCTCGCCGTCGCTCGCCTTCACCGGTCCCGGCCCCCACCTGTGGCTCATCGCCCTGGTCGGGTTCATCGTGCTCTACCTCGGGGCCGTGGTCCTGGCGCTGGTCGACGACCCCCGGCGCCGCTTCCGGCGGATCCTGGCGTTCGCCACGCCGACGGGGGCGATCCGGTTCCACCGCAGCCGCTCGCCGGTGACCGCCCCGATCGTGGCCGCGCCGACGTTCAGTGCTCCGGTCACACCAACCGCACCGGTGGCCCATGTCGAGGAGTCCGTCGTGGAGGCGCCCACCCGGCCCGCGGCCAGCTCCGAGGCGCTCTGGCTCGAGCCCGGGTTGTGGGCCACGGGCTGGGAGCCCGGCCAGCGGGACTGATCTTCTTCAGCCCACGGCGGGCCAGGGGGGGCTGACAGCGGGCGCGCTGTCCGCCGGTTGTCCGCCCTCCCCCCGCCCGTGGTCGAGCGGCCCGCCGGCGGGTGCCGACCGGGGCTGCAGCCACAGCGCCATGCGGGCGCCGTGCCCGTCGACCACCGGCGAGTCCACGTCGACGACGCTTCCCATGGCGGCCGCCAGCTCGGCGACGATGGCGAGGCCCAAGCCCGCGCCGGCTTTCCGGGCGGCGACGCGGTCGGACCGGTAGTGCCGCTCGAAGACGTGCGGCAGGTCGTCGGCGGCGATGCCGGGCCCGTCGTCCACGACCCACACCACGTGCCACGAGCCGACCGCGGCGGCCCCGGCCTCGACCCGGTCCGTGGCGAACTTGAGGGCGTTCTCGATCAGGTTGGCGACGACCTGGCCCAACCGGTCGGGGTCGGCGTCCACCCAGAGGCCACTGCCCGCGGGCGTCGGGCACAGCACCTCGATGCCCAGCGTGTCAGCTTCCACCCGGAACCCCTCGGCCACCGCGGCCACCACGTCGGAGCAGTCGACGCGCTCCATGTCGAGCGAGAACTGGCGGGCGTCGAGCCGGGCGAGGTCGAGCAGGTCGCGCACCAGGCGCTCGAGCCGGCGGGCTTCGCTGCCGATGACGGCGATCGCCCCCGCCACGTCGGTGGTGGCGCCTTCGGCCACGGCGTCGGCATAGCCGCGGATCGAGGTCAGCGGCGTGCGCAGCTCGTGGGACACCGACATGAGGAACTGGCGCTCCAAGCCGTGGGCCCGGCTCAAGTTGGCGCTCATCGTGTTGATGGCGTCGGCCAGCTCGACCAGCTCCGGGTCGTCGCGCGAGCTCGTGGGGACGCGGGCGGCGAGGTTGCCGGCGGCGATCTGGCGCGTCGCCTCCACCGACCTCACGAGCGGGGCGCTGATGCGGCGAGCCAGCAGCGCGGCGACGACCGCACCCACCACGAGCACGGCGCCGCCCACGGCGAGGAAGTACAAGACGCCGTTGACCGGGTTGGCGACGTGACGCGTGACGACGAGCACGGCCTGGTCCGACGGTGGGATCCCGGGCGCGAGCAGGCGCATCTGCCGGGTGTTCAAGAACACCGGATGGGCGACGAACACCGTGTTGCCGACGTTGCCCGACACCGCCCGCAGTTGCTGCAGCGCGGGCACGTCCAAGGCCCCGGGCACGAGGGGAGACGCCAGGTGGTCGACGGTTCCCGCCGGGCTGACGCCCACCAGCGCGATGTGGTCGAACGCACCGGCCCGTTCGAGGAGGCGGACCACGCGTTGGTCGGTCAACGCGCTCACCGTGGACAGCAGGGTGACGATGGCGTCGGTCTCGGGGACGAGCTCGCTCTCGGCGGTCGAGAACGCGGCGCGCCGCACGAGCAGGAGGCTCCCGGCCACCGTCAGCAGGAGGGTGCCGATCACCACGCCGAGGATGGCCACGGTCAGGCGGCGGCGCACGCTCCCCGTCCTCCGCCGATCGGTCCTCAGCCGAGCCGGTAGCCCACGCCCCACACGGTGGCGAGGGGCAGGTCGTCGCCCAGCTTCTTGCGCAGCTGCCTGACGTGGACGTCGACGGTGCGCTCGTCGCCGTACCAGCCGTCGCCCCACACGCCGTCGAGCAACTGGCGCCGGGACAGCGCCAGGCCGCGGTTGGAGAGGAGGTAGGCGAGGAGGTCGAATTCTCGTGTGGTCATGGCCACGACGTCGGCGCCGCGGCGGACCTCGCGCCGCGACGAGTCCACCACGACCTCGCCGACGGTCATCACCGCGGGCGCGTTCCGGGGGGCGCCGGCTCGCCGGAGGATGGCGCGGATGCGCGCCACCAGCTCGCGCGGGGAGAAGGGCTTCGTGACGTAGTCGTCGGCGCCCAGCTCGAGGCCGAGCACGCGGTCGACCTCGTCGTCGCGCGCCGTCAGGATCACCACGGGCACGTCGCCCCGGGCGCGCAGGGCCCGGCAGACATCCAGGCCGTCGAGCGCTCCCGGCAGGCCGATGTCGACGACGACCAGCTTGGGGCGCTCGCGGTCGACGTACTCCAGGCCGCCCCCGGCGTCGTCGGCCTGCAGCACCCGGTAGCCCTCGCGCCGCAGGTACATGGCCACGAGGTCGGAGATGTTGTGGTCGTCCTCGATGACGACGATGGTCTCCCCGTCACCGGCCACCGGCACCAGCCTGCCACCGGCCACCCTCTTTCCGGGAGGACCCCCGAGCCCTTTCGCCGTCGTTGTCGCAGCCGCCGCGGCGCGCGGCGCGTTCGGTTCGGTGGTCCGGCTCGGCACGCCGCTATCACACGCCGGCGCGGTCAGGAGCCGGTCATCGAATCATGAGGATTCTGTGATGGGTCACCCCCCGACGGGACGGTGGGTATCGAGGGGGTGGGGGGTCCTGTCGTTAGGCTGGCGCAGGTGGCGTCGGACACCTACCTGAGCAAGATCCTGGAGAGCCACCGCGCCCGGGCCCGCCGGGACC
>DATGKD010000161.1:0-19361 GCA_035294855.1 Acidimicrobiales bacterium | reverse complement strand
CGAGGGGCGTGATGTCCTTCCAGGCGCCGAGCGCGGTGGGATTGGCGATGAGCGCCGCGCGCAAGTCCCGGGGGAGGTCGTGCACGACTCCGCCCGGCACCCGCGTGCTGCCCACCGTGCCAGGGTACCCGCACCGCGGCGCCATCGGCGGGCCATCAGAGCCCCGGTGTTCGAGCGGTTCGGCAGGCCCCGAAACCATCCGTCGGGGCGCACCGCGACGCCAGTGTTGATCGACGAGCGAGCAGCCAAAGGCGTTTCGTCAGGTGGCGGCCCGACGACAGGGGTCGGAGCGCAGAGGACGCATCGCGCCCTGCACAGCCTGTCAATCGCATCTGCAGTCCTTCTGGTCCTCGCGGTGCGGTGTCGGTATGGTCCGAGAAGTGAACGCGGACGACGCGGGTGGGCGGCGGGCGGCCACCGGTGGCCGGGCAGAGAGCCTGCGGGGGCTCATCGCCCGCAAGGCGGCGGAATTGATCCGCAGTGACCCCGACGAGGCAGCCACCGCGCTCGAGCTGGGTCTGATTGATCATCGCTGGCTGGAAGACCCCGCCAACCGGCCGATCTCGACGAGCAAGCCGACCGAGATCCTCGAGCACTTCCTCGCCCGTTCGGTCGAACGGAGGCCCTCGCTCCTGTCCTCGATGGGGCTGTCGGCAGTGCAGCTGCTCGCGGCGCACAGGGCGCCCGCTGGGGGGAACCCCCAGGTTGTCACCGTCGTCTTTACGGATCTCGAGGGTTTCACCTCGTACACAGACGCCAACGGCGACGAAGCAGCACTGGCGTTGATCGAAGCGCACCACCGGGCAGCGAGCCCCGTGGTCCGTCGCTGGGGTGGCCGGGTGGTCAAGCACCTCGGCGACGGGCTGTTGTGTACCTTTTCCGACCCGGCTGGAGCGATGCGGGCTGCGCTCGCACTACTCGACGCGTCCCCGGCACCCTTGCGCTTGCGCGCCGGGCTCCACGTGGGAGAGGCGATCGTGAGCCGGGACGACGTCGTCGGTCACGTCGTCAATGTCGCCGCCCGCGTTACCGAGACGGCGAAAGGGAACCAGGTCGTGGCGACGGGTGAAAGCGTCGACGCGGCCGGCGCGCTCTCGGAGGTGCGGACGAAGAAGCTCCGGTCGCGTCGCCTGAAAGGGATCACCGGTCGAGTCGAGCTCTACGAGGTCGTCGCGCGGTGAGCCTGACGGAGAGTGCCACGCGTCGGTCCTCCCCGGTCGAGAGGGTCTAAGTTCCCGGATCCGGGGTAGATCCAACGGTGTGACAACACGCGTCGGTATGGCGAAACGCCCAGCGCATCCCCGCCAATCGCATCCCACCCGTTCGGCACGTGCCCGGCTGCTCATCGCGTCAGCGGCAGGGCTGTCGGTGGGGACCGCGCTGGCCCTCACCCCGCTTTCAGAAGCAGCACCACTCCTGGGATGGCTCAGTGCCGCGGCAGTGTTCGTCACCTGGACCTGGATGGAGATCTGGCCACTGGATGGCGCGGCTACCGCGCTCGACGCTCGGTCAGAGGATCCTTCGCGCCCCGTCGCCGACGCGGCATGTACGTTGGCGGCGATCTGCTCTCTTGTCGCGATCGGCGTGGTCCTCGTCGAGGCAGGAGGTGCCAAGGGTGCGGCCAAGACGCTCGAGATCTTCCTGGCAATCGCCTCGGTCACCGTTTCTTGGCTGCTGATCCATACCGTGTTCACGCTGCGATATGCGCGCCAGTGGTACGCATCTCGCCGGACAGCCGTCGACTTCAACACCGACGAGCCCCCCACGTACAGCGACTTCGCCTACCTGGCGTTCACGATCGGGTTGACCTTCCAGGTGTCGGACACCGACGTCCGGACAAGGGAGATGCGCAAGCTCGCCCTGCGCCACATGCTCCTGTCGTATCTGATGGGGGCGGTGATCATCGCCTTGATGATCAACCTTGTCGCCGGGCTCACCAAATGAAGAGCGGACTCCGCTCGCAGCCGCGGAGGGAGGGGGATTCGAACCCCCGGGCCCTTGCAGGCCAAGGCTTTTCAAGAGCCTCGCATTCGTCCGCTCTGCCATCCCTCCGGGCGCCAGGGTAGGCCTCTCAGGCCTCCGCGATCTGCGACCGCAGTTCTCGCACCCAGTCATCGGCCTTGCGCCAGGCTGCGTCGACACGGGCGCGCACCGCGGGCCCGTGGTCACCGGCCGCTGGGTAGGAGCCGAGGAATTTCACGCCGGCAAGCTCGGCGTGCAGGACTCGTAGACAATCGGCGACGACCTCGTCCGCGATGTGGCCCTCGAGGTCGATCAGAAAGCAGTAGTCACCGAGCGACCGCTTCGTGGGGCGCGACTCGAGCTTGGTGAGGTTGATGCTCCGAGCGGAGAACTCGCTCAGGATGTCGTGCAGGCTGCCAGGATGATCCTCGCGCTGGAAGCAGACGATCGTCGTCTTGTCATGGCCCGTGGGTGCCGGCACGCCGCGACGCGCCAGGGCCACGAAGCGCGTCTGGTTGTCAGGATGGTCCTCGACCGCGGACTCGAGCACCACGAGCCCGTAGAGCTCCGCGGCCAGGCGGGGGGCGAGGGCGGCGGTGTCTGTACGACGCTCCTCGCCCACCAGACGCGCCGCCTCGGCGGTCGAGTTGGTCGGTACCACCTCCACTCCCGGAAGGCGGGTGGCGAGGTAGCGCCGCGCCTGGGCGTACGCATGGGGGAACGACAGGACGCGCCGGATGGCGCTCGTCTCGGTGCCGGGTGGAGCGGCGAGGTGGAGGTGGACGTCGAGCACGACTTCCCGCTGGATGAGGAGGTCGACCTCGAAGACGAGGCTGTCCACCGTGGCGCTCACGGTGCCCTCGATCGAGTTCTCGATCGGCACGAAGGCGAGCCCGGCGCGGTCCTCACACACCGCCTCGAGGGCTTCGGCCAAGGTCGCAGTGGGCACGATCTCCGCTGCCCCGTAGTCGGGCTGGGTGAACAGCGCCTCCTCGGTGAAGGTGCCGGCGGGCCCCAGGAACGCGATCTTGACCACGCGTGACTCCGAACGGGGAGCCGTCGACACCGAAGAGCCGGACCGAGCGGCGCGGTCACTCGCCGAGGTGGCCGCGTCCATGTGCGGCAGGATAGTGGGCACCATGGACGAGCCCGCCCTGCGCCAGCTGCTCGCCGACGTGCGCGCCGGGGTGATGCACCCCGACGACGCGGTGGCTCGGCTGCGGCGCCTTCCCTACGTCGACCTCGGGTTCGCGCGCGTCGACCATCACCGCGCCCTTCGCCAACGTACCGGTGAAGCCGTCTTCGGGCCGGGCAAGACGGCCGAGCAATGCGCGTCGATCGTCGCGGAGCTGCTGGCGGAGCCGGGCGAGACGCCCGTCGTGCTCACCCGGGCCGACCGTGGCCAGGTCTCGGCCGCACTTGAGTCCGCGCCCGGAGGCGACGTCACCTGGAGCAGAGAGATCGCCACCGTGGTGTGGCGAGCGGCGCCTCTCCGGCCGGCGAGGGTCCTGGTCGTGACCGCCGGGACCGGGGACCTCCCCGTGGCGGAGGAGTGCCGGGCCGTACTCCGCGCCTATGGGTTCGCCCCCCTCATGCTGGTCGACTGTGGTGTGGCGGGCGTGCACCGCATCTTGGCGTCCGCCGACGAGCTCTACGACGCCGACGCGGTGGTCGTCATCGCCGGCATGGAGGGCGCACTCGCCAGTCTGGTGGCGGGCATCACGGCCGCGCCGGTGATCGGGGTGCCCGTGTCCAACGGCTACGGCGCCGCCTTGGAAGGAGTCACGGCGCTCCTGGCGATGCATGCGTCGTGCGCAGCCGGGATCACCGTCGTCGGTATCGACAACGGGTTCGGCGCGGCGTGCGCGGTCGCCCGGATGCTGCAGTGACGGCGGCGCGCCGTGACCCGGGCTCGAGTGGAGCCACCGGGGCCCCGGGCGAGTCCGGCGCGTCGGGCGGCCTCGTGCCGACCAGGAGGGCATGGTTCCATTGCTTCGCCGGGATCGCGGGCGACATGGCGCTTGGCAGCCTCATCGACGCCGGCGCCGATCTGCCGCAAGTGCTCGCGCTCTTGGAGCGTCTCCCGCTGGGGGGCTGGCGACTACGCGCCGAGCCTGTCCTGCGCGCCGGGATCGCCGCCACGCGGGCGGTCGTCGAGGCGAGCGACGACGTGGTCGTCCGCACCCACCGTCACATCGTCGGACTCGTGGAAGAAGCGCGACTTCCCGCACGCGTGACCCGACGGGCGCTCGACACCTTCGCCGCGCTGGCCGAGGTCGAGGGCCGGCTGCATCGCCGCGCTCCCGACCAGGTGCACTTCCACGAGGTCGGGTCCCACGACACGGTCATCGACGTGGTGGGAACGGCCGCCGCGCTCGAGGTCCTCGGCATCGACGAAGTGGCGGCATCGACGGTGGCGACCGGGACCGGCACGATCCGCACCGCGCACGGCTTTCTCCCGAACCCGTCGCCGGCTGTCGTCCAGCTGCTCTACGGGATCCCGACGTGGGGCCGTGACATCGCGGTCGAGCTGACGACGCCGACGGGCGCGGCCATCCTCGCCGCCATGGCGGGGTCGTTCGGGCCGTTGCCGCCCATGCGCATCTCCGCCACGGGCTTCGGTGCGGGGTCCCGCGAGCTGGACGGGCTGCCCAATTGCACCCAGGTCGTGGTGGGAGAGGCGCTGGCGGTGGCACCGGCCGGGGGCCAGCCGGTCGTGCTGCTCGAGACCAATGTCGACGACGCGACGGGCGAGGTGCTGGCGCACGCGGTGGAGGCGCTCCTCGCCGCGGGCGCCCACGACGCCTGGATCACCCCCGTGCACATGAAGAAGGGTCGTCCGGGGCACACGGTCAGCGTCCTGGCGGACCCCGCGCTGCTCGAGTCGGTCCGCATCACACTCCAAGCGGAGACCGGCAGTCTCGGGGTCCGAGGGGCGATGCTCGAACGGTGGCCGTCGGCGCGCCTCGGGGGCACCGTCGAAGTCGAGGGCCAACCTGTTCGCGTGAAGGTCAGCCCGGGACGCGTCAAAGTCGAACAGCGCGACGCTGCACGGGTGGCAGGACGCCACGGGATCCCGTTGCGAGAGGTCTTGTACCGCGCCGAGAGCGAATGGCGCCGGCACGAAGACGGCGGGCACCGGGGGTTGCCGGCCCGGCCCCCGGAGGACCCCGCACCGGCGTGACGTCGCGGTGCCGACCATCGGCCACGCTTCTTCTCGGCTCTGGATCCCTTTCATCCCGGTACGGTGACGGTGTGACCGATGGACCGTCGGACGTCCCGGGCCAACCCCCCGAGGACCCCGAGTCGTGGAGCGACGAGCAGTGGCTCGCGTGGCTGGCGGCGACCGACGACCCCGGCAGCGACGACGGCCTCGCAACCCGGGCATCTCGGATGCTGCGACGCGCCCCTGCCAGCGCGCTGGGGGCCGCCATGATCGGCCTCCGCAACGCCATCTACGGCCGGCCCGACGACGAGGTCGTGATCGTGGCCGATGCCGGCGGCGACCCGCCCGGTGACGACGGGCCGCAGGTGCACCTCGACCGTGAGCACCCTGAACGGTCCGAGGTCGTGGTCAAGCGGCGGCCCGGGGGCCCGCGACGGCGCGCCTAGCAACTCATGCAGTCCGCGCGACCAGGTCCTCGAGGATGCGCTCGAAGCCGGTGACGACAAGGGAGAGGTGACCCTCCTCGGGGAGGAGATGGGCCTCGACACGGGGCAGGTGATCGACGAGCCATGAGCCGTGGGCGAAGGGCACCATGCGGTCCTCGCCGCCCTGCCACACAGCGACGCGGCACGCCAACGAGCTGAGGTCGAATCCCCAGTCGGACACGAACGCCTTGTCGTCGTCGTACCAACCGCCGACGCCCGGCGCCAAGGCGGACCGGAGCGCGCGCGCCATGTAGTCCGCGAACGTGCCGGTGAGCGCCTGCCGGTCGACGTCCGAGACGAGCCCCCCGAGCGCCTGCGCGACCTCGGGTGCGCTGACCGTGCGCAGCGACCCGGCCTGCTGCTCGAGGAAAGAGGTCAAAGCGTCCTCGGGTCCTTCGGCGGCGGTGAACTCGGCGACGTTCTCCGGGGCCATGCCCGCCAGCCAGTCGAGGCCCTCCGCCCGATAGGGGGCGACTCCCCCGATCGTCGCTGCGCCGGCGCACCGACCGGGCAGCCCGGCGGCGGTGGCGAGCGCGTGCGGGCCGCCGCCGGACCAGCCCACCGTCGCGAACTGCTCGTGCCCGAGGGAGTCGAGCACGTGCCGGGCGTCGTCCGCGACGGCGGCGACGGTCCGATCCCGCTGACGGGTGGAGGTGCCGTAACCCGGCCGCGACCAGCCGACGAGGTGGACACCCACCTTTTGGACGGTGTCCAGCATCGGCTGGTAGGGAACGGCCGCGAACGGCGTTCCGTGATGGAACACCACAGCCAGCCCCGCCGGGTCGCCCGCGGTGAGGACCTCGAGCACGCGGCCGTCATCGAGCCGGACCTGGTGGTAACGACAACACGCGCCGCCGTCGTCGACAGAACGTTGGGCGTCGGGCATCACGGCCTCCGCATATTCGGTGTCTACGGGGGAAACGTAACCTCGGAACGATGCCTGTCCTTGTGGGTACCTCGGGTTGGCAGTACCGGCACTGGCGTGACCGCTTCTATCCCGCCGGGGTCGCCCAGGCCCGGTGGCTCGAGTTCTACGCCGAACGGTTCCAGGTCGTCGAGGTGAACAACGCCTTCTATCGCCTGCCCGACAGCTCGACCTTCGAGCACTGGCGCGACCGAACCCCCGGCGACTTCGTACTCGCGGTCAAGGCGAGCCGTTATCTCACCCACATCCGGCGGCTGCGCGAACCTGCTGGCCCGGTGGCGCTGTTGCTGGAGCACGCCCGTCATCTCGGCCCGAAGCTTGGACCGGTGCTCCTGCAGCTGCCCGCCAACTTCCGGGCCGCGCCGGCCGCTCTCGACGACACGCTGGCCCAGTTCCCCTCCGACGTCCGTGTGGCGTTCGAGCCCCGCCACGAGTCGTGGTACTGCGACGAGGTGGCGGACATCCTCGCTCGGCGGAAGGCGGCCTTCTGTTTGAGCGACACACCCGAACGCCGCGCGCCGTTGTGGCGGACGGCTGACTGGGGGTACGTGCGTTTCCACCGCGGCCGGGCCCGCCCTACCCCGTGCTACGGACGCACGGCGTTGCGCTCCTGGGCCCGGCGTCTGGCCGACCTCTTCGACGCGCAGGACGACGTCTACGCCTTCTTCAACAACGACGGGAGTGCCTGCGCGTTGCGCGACGCGCACCGCTTCTCCCTGGAGTTGGACAAGTTCGGCCTGCGCCCTACGCGAGTCGTCTCGGCGCGCCAGGTGCGCGTCGGCGACGGGTGAGGGCGTCCTAGGCCGAGCTCGTCACCCCGACGCGCCGCCGCGAGCGAACGCTCACCAGGACCAGAGCAAGGCCGACGCACACGAGCGATGCGCCGAGCTGGTCGAGGTGCCACAGCCCGAGGCCGAAGCCGCTGAACGGGAGCGAGCCAGGCCCCGGTGACGCCGACGCTCCGCCGGCCGATGCCGTCGCCGGCGCGACCGTCTCGGACGCAAAGGTGATCACCGCCGACGCGCGTTCGCCGGCGGCGTCGATATAGGCGATCTTGCACGTCGCTCCGGCGGCGACCTGTTGCGGCGTGGGCGGGCACGGATACTGCCCGGCGGGGATGCCGGGCGCCTGCCCCACGCTGTCGATCCCGGTTGCCGGAGGGCCAAGGCTGCCGGTCCGCACGGTGAAGACGGCGGTCAGATGCCCCGAGCCGTCGGTCGTGGTGAGGATCTGGAGGGGATTCGTGCAGCCGACGGGGAACGGGTAGCCGTAGACCGGGACGGTCGGCGCCCCGGCGGTGACGTTGCACTCGGCCAGTGCGCCCTGGAAGTGCGGCGCGAAACCGGTTCCGGTGACGGTCACCTTCTCTCGGTCGGTCAGCGACGAGTTCGGGCTGACGGCGAGCGAGGGCCCCGAAGGTGTATTCGACGCCGTGGGGTCGGCGTTCGTCGCCGTGCCCGCGCCCGCGGTCGGGGTGAGCGTGGGCGCCGTGGGCGCACCCGGAGGGGAAGAAGAGGCCGCGCCGCGACGCGCGGACGAGTGCGACGCGGTCGCCGCGGCGACGGCGGTACCCCAGGGAGTGGCGGCCGGGCCCGGTGCCGAGTTCACGGTGGCCGGGGCCGGTGACGCGCCGTGCTGAGTGCTCGGTCGCACGGAGGGTGTGACGATCGGTGTGGTCGGGACCGTGTCGGGGATGGCCGGGGGTGGAGCGGTGACGGAGGGGACCGGAGGCGGGATCGTCGGGACCGGGTGAGGGACGCTCGGCACCGTCGGCAGAGGAACCGAAGGTGCCGGCGCAGGAAGGACGCTCGTGACGGACGGGATCGTTGCCGGGATCGTCACGGGGACGGGCGCCGTCACCGGACTGAGCGGGTTCGCCGGGACCGGTGACGCCAGCCCGGACTGCCGTGTCGAGAGACTGCGGTTCAGCAGCTGCGCAAGCTGCGTCGCGGTGGGACCGGCGTCGTGGGTGACGGTCGTCGCCGCGGCCCGCACCGCCGCGCCGGCGGACGCGGCCTGCCCGGACGACACGGCATTGGCCGACGTGGGGAGCAGCGACCCGATCGCCGCGACGGCGGGCGTCGCCCCCGCGAGCGCCACCCCTGTGAGCACGGCGATCGCGGTCAGAACCGGCGTGGTCCTTGCGCCCCGTCTTCGCATGGCCCGTCCCTTCCGAGGTCGGAAGCTCGTCGGCGGTCCGGCGCACAGAGAACGGGCTGGCAACCAAAAGCTTTCGAAGGTCACGAGGTCCGTCGGGCGGCATCGACGACGGGGCGAGCATGGAGGCTTGTCCCGTCGCCCGACTTGGACAGATCGTGGTCGAGGGCGCGCTCGTCGTAGCCAGAGGGATCAAGCGGGGTGCGACGCCGCCCACGCCAGCAGTTCCTGGCGGGGCCAGGAGTTGACGACCCGCTCGACGGGGACCGCAACGGCGACCGCCTTTTCGCAGCCGTTGCGGAGCCACTCCAGCTGGCCCGGGGCGTGCGCGTCGGTGTCGATCGACACCACGCAGCCCGCGGCGACCGCTGCGCCTAGCAACTCGTCCGGGGGATCGAGACGCTCCGGGCGGGAGTTGATCTCGACGGCCGTGCCGGTGCGGGCGCAGGACTCGAAGACGACGTCGTGATCGAACTGGGACTGGGGCCGGCCGCGTCCCACGAGGATCCGGCCGGTGCAGTGCCCGAGGATGTCGGTGTGGGGGCTTTCGATGGCGGCGATCATCCTTCGGGTCATCTGCTCGGCGTCCATCCTCAGCTTCGAGTGCACGCTCGCCACGACGATGTCCAGCTGCGCGAGGAGTTCTGGGTCCTGGTCGAGGGTCCCGTCTTCGAGGATGTCCACCTCGATGCCGGTGAGGATGCAAAACGGCGCCAGCTCCTCGTTGAGCGCGGCCACGACCTCGAGCTGACGGCGAAGGCGTTCGGGGTCGAGGCCGTGCGCCACCGTGAGGCGCGGGCTGTGGTCGGTGAGCGCGAGGTACTCGTGACCCAGTGCACGCGCCGCCTCGGCCATCTCCCGGATGGGGCTGCCTCCGTCGGACCAGTCCGAGTGGCTGTGACAGTCGCCGCGCAGCGCGCGTCGCAGCTCGGCTGACGCGTCGTCGAGTGCGGAAGGACCTTCAGCCTCGAGATGACCGAGATACGACGGGACCTCGCCCGCCACCGCCTCTGCGATCACCCTTGCCGTCGTGTCGCCGACACCCGGAAGATCGGCGAGGCGACCCGACGCCGCCAGGCGCGCCAGCTGCTCGTCGTCGACCTCGTCGACGGCTGCCGCGGCACGCCGGAAGGCGCGCACCTTGTAGGTCTCGGCGCGTCTCGCCTCTAAGAGGTAGGCGATCCGGCGCAGCGCTTCCGACGGTTCCACGTCGCAGGAGGTTACCGACGACGGCCGAACGGTGGCCCCGCGACCGTCGTGCAGCAGCGTGCCGGTCGCAACCGTGGGCCCATCCTGCAGGGTGATCCGTGTCACCATGAACTATGGCCGAGGTGACCCCTTCGGTGAACATCGAGGTCGACGGGCACACGGTCACGATCTCGAACCCCGACAAGGTCTTCTTCTCCACGCGGGGGGAAACGAAGCTCGACCTGGTTCGCTACTACTTCGCCGTCGCACCGGGGGCCCTGCGCGGCGTGCGCGAGCGTCCCACGGTGCTCAAGCGCTATCCGAACGGCGCCGAGGGGGAGTTCTTCTACCAGAAGCGCGTACCCCCACAGCGCCCGCCGTGGCTTCAGACGGTCACCGTGGCGTTCCCGAGTGGACGGCATGCGGACGAGCTCTGCCCGGTCGACACCGCCCACATCCTGTGGGCAGTGAACCTGGGATGCCTCGACCTCAACCCGTGGCCGGTGAGGCGCAGCGACGTCGACCACCCTGACGAGCTCCGCGTCGACCTCGACCCTCAACCGGACGTCCCGTTCGACGCGGTTCGCCGAGTGGCGCTCGAGGCCCGGGCGGTCTTGGAAGAGCACGGTCTGATCGGTTTCGCCAAGACATCGGGTTCGCGGGGGATGCACGTCAACGTGCGCATCGAGCCACGATGGGGATTCACCGAGGTGCGTCGGGCGGCTCTCGCCCTGGCACGCGAGGTCGAGCGGCGGCTCCCCGAGGTCGCGACCACCGCATGGTGGAAGGAGCAGCGTGGGGCGCGCGTCTTCATCGACTACAACCAGAACGCGCGCGATCGGACCGTCGCCTCCGCGTACTCGGTGCGCGCCAACCCCGAGGGCCGCGTTTCGTGCCCGATCGATTGGGACGAGGTGCCCGACGTCGACCCCGGGGATCTGACGATCGCCACCGTCCCGGCGCGCTTCGCAGCTCGCGGCGACGCGTCGTCGGCCATCGACGACGTCGCCGGCGATCTGAGCCTCCTGCTCGACCTGGCCCACCGCGACGAGGTCGAGGGGCTCGGTGATGCGCCGTGGCCCCCGCACTTCCCCAAGCAACGCGGCGAGCCCCATCGAGCGGCCCCGAGCCGCACCCGCCGCCGCGGTTCCTGACCACCACCCGAGGGCTCGCGGACACCGACGTCGGGCCGCCAGGCTCGGCACACCGATCAAGCCTTGAAGACGGCCTCGAGCACCTCGGGCACGACCGCCTCGAGCTGCGCGTACGTACACGATGTCGGGGTGCGGTCGGGTCGCCACCGACGGAAGGTGGTGCCGTGGCGGAACCGGTCACCCTGCAGATGGTCGTAGGCCACCTCGCACACACGCTCGGGGCGCAGCGGCTCCCAGCGCAGGTCCTTCGTCGCGTTCCACCGCGACGGCGCCCCCGGCTTGCGCCCGGCGGACGCGGCGGCGGCTTCGAAGTCGGCCCACCCGGCCCAGGGATGGCCCTCCAGGCTGGACATGCGCAGGGGGGCGATCTCGTCGACCAGCTCCTTGCGTCGTGCCGCGGTGAACGACGCGGTGACACCCACGTGGTGGAGGACGCCGTCGTCGTCGTACAGCCCGAGGAGCAGCGAGCCCACCACGCCGCCTGATTTGTGCCACCGGAATCCGGCGACCACGCAGTCCGCCGTTCGTTCGTGCTTGACCTTGACCATCGTCCGTTCGCCCTCGCTGTAGGGCAGCTCCCGGCGCTTGGCGATCACGCCGTCGAGGCCGGCCCCCTCGAAGCGGGCGAACCAGTCGGCGGCCACCGCGGGATCCGTCGTTGCCGGCGTGAGGTGGATGGGGGCCGACGCCCCGGCGAGGGCTCCTTCGAGTTCGGCTCGTCGCTCGCTGAACGGCGCTCGCCGGAGGTCGCGGTCACCGACGGCGAGCAGATCGAAGGCGACGAAGGACGCCGGAGTCGTCGACGCCAGGAGCGCCACACGCGACGCCGCCGGGTGGATGCGCTGGAGCAGCGCCTCGAACTGGAGCCCGCCTTCACCCGCGATGACGATCTCCCCGTCGACGACGGCCCGTTCGGGGAAGTGACCCCGAATCGGCTCGATCAGCTCGGGGAAGTAGCGCGTCAGCGGCCGCTCGTTGCGGCTCCCGAGCTCCACGTCGGCACCGTCGCGGAACACAATGCACCGGAAACCGTCCCACTTCGGTTCGTAGACCAGGCCGTCGCCTGTCGGCAGCGTGCGCGCCAGCTTGGCGAGCATGGGGGAGACGGGTGGCATGACCGGCAGGTGCATGGACCCCACGCTGCCACGCACGCGCCGTCCGTGCGTGACGCCCTCCGAGGTGGGCGACCACGGGCCGGCTCGGGGGCGTGTGGCTCCGGCATCGACCGGTGGCAGGCGTCGCGGCGCGATCCTGGCCCCACGCGGAGGGAGGCACGATGACCAACCCGATGTTCGTGCACGACGAGCGCCTCGCGTCGCTGATCTTCGACTACTGCCGCGACCGGCTGTCGCTCGATCCCGTCCCGCTCGATTACGGCGGCACCCGCGAGTCGTTCGAGCCCCTGCTGGCCGGCCTGCTCGGGCCCGACGGTGGTGATCCGGCGCGGATCCTCGACCTGTTCGCCGAGCATCTGGCGACGGCGGTGATCTCGTGTGACAGCCCGCGCTTCATGTCGTTCATCCCCGCGGCGCCGACCAAAGCGGCCTTGCTCTTCGACATGGTGGTGTCGTGCTCGTCGCTGCAGGGGACCTCGTGGCTCGAGGCGGCCGGCGCCGTGGCGGCTGAGAACCAGGCCCTCCGCCTCATCGCCGACCTGGCGGGCTTCCCGGCCGATGCCGGCGGATGTTTCGTGTCGGGGGGGTCGATCGGCAACCTCTCGGCACTCGTCGTGGCCCGCGACACCGCGTCGCGGCGGCGCGGCCGACCGGTGCAACGGCCCTTCATGGCGGTGAGCGAGGAGGTCCACGCCTCGGTGTCCAATGCACTGCGGATCATGGGCGTCGAGCCGGTGGTCGTCCCGTCGGACGACCACCGATTGACCGGCGACGCGCTGGCGGCAGCGCTCGACGGCACCGACAACGCCGACGATGTGGTGGCCGTGGTGGCCACGGCCGGTACCACGAACGCGGGCCTGGTCGACGACCTCGCCGGCGTGGCGCGCGTCTGTCACGACCGCCGCCTCTGGCTTCATGTCGACGCGGCCTACGGCGGGGCGGCGATGTTGAGCCCGGCGGCGCGCCCGCTGTTCGACGGCATCGAGCATGCCGACTCCTTCATCGTCGACCCGCACAAGTGGTTGTTCGCACCCTTCGATTGCGCGGCGCTGCTCTACCGCGACCCCGCGCTGGCACGTTCGGTCCATGCGCAACAGGCCTCGTACCTCGACGTCATCCACGATCCGCAGAGCGCGGCGTGGAACCCGAGCGACTACGCCATTCACCTCACCCGGCGGGCGCGCGGGCTGCCCCTGTGGTTCTCGCTCGCGGTCCACGGGACCGAGGCCTACCGCCAGGCGGTCGAGTCGGTGCTCGTCCTGGCGCGAAGGGCCGCCGAGCTCGTCCGCGCCAGCCCCTTCTGCGAACTCGTGCGCGACCCTGACCTGTCGATCGTCCTCTTCCGCCGCACGGGTTGGGATCGAGCTGCCTACGACGCGTGGTCGCAGCGGCTCCTTGCCAGTCAGGTCGGTTTCGTCACACCGACCACATGGGAAGGTTCGCCGGCGGCCCGGCTGGCGCTCCTCCACCCCTCCACGACGATCGACATGGTGGAGGAGATCCTGGCCACGATGGCGTGAGCGACATGACGGACGCCGCTCGCGACATGTTTCAGGCTGGCGGACGCCGTCCTTCTAGCAGCGGGTCGGACCCTCGGCGTCCGCCCGACGGTTGTCGCACGAGACGGCGGCGGTGGGCGATTCCCGACAACGCCTCCAGGACCACGCGGTTGGCGAGATAGGCCGTCACCTCCGCGTGGTCGTAGGGCGGCGACACCTCGACGACGTCGATCCCCGCCACGGGCAATTCGGAGGTGACCCTGCGGACGGCGTCGAGGAGCTGTCGCCCGCTCAGCCCCCCGGGCTCGGGGGTGCCGGTCCCCGGGGCGAGCCCCGGGTCGACCACGTCGATGTCGATCGAGGCGAAGACCGCGTCGCATCCGTCCGTGGCGACGGCGAACGCCTCGGTGAGGCACTCGTCCAGGCCGCGGTCGACGATCTCGGTCATCTCGTAGCTGCGCATGCCCTGCTCGGCCATCCAAGCCAGTGCCTCGGGGCCGGGCCAGTAGCCGCGCAGCCCGATCTGCAGGAAGCGGTCGCCTCGCACCGCACCCGACTCGATGAGCCGGCGCATGGGGGTGCCGTGGCCGAGGAGGGATCCGTACTGGGTGTCAGCGGTGTCGGCGTGGGCATCGAAGTGGACCACCGACACCCGACCCCACCCCACGGCGCGGGCCACGCCGGTGACATCGGGCAGAGCGATGGTGTGGTCACCACCGAGGACGACCGGGACGAGCCCGGCGACGGCGAGCTGTTGGACCGCAGATTCCAGGCGCTCGAGGGACGACTCGATCTCCCCCGGGAGCATCACCACGTCGCCGACATCGACGACGCCCAGGTCGACGAGCGGATCGATGTCCAGAGCGAGGTGGGGTCGACGTCCGTCTTGAGGCAGGTAGTCGGTGACGCGGATCGCCTGGGGGCCGAAGCGGCAACCCGGTCGGTGCGACGTCCCGCCGTCGAACGGGGCTCCGAGGATCACCGCCGACGCTTGCGCGTAGCTCGACGGGTCTTCCAGGTCTGCCGCGGGCACCCCGGCGAACGTGGCATCCGGCCCGTACATGTTGCCCGTCCGCACGACCCGATTCTCCCCCGTCGGTGGGTTCGGGGCGGAGATACCCGCGAGGGACGACGGCGCGTCGACTACAGGTCGCGGCGGTAGACGTTTGTCTGTCGTTGCACGAAGCCGAGTCGCACGTACAGGCGGTTGGCCGCTTCGCGCGAGGGGCGCGAGGTCAGGTCGACGGTGCGTGCCCCGGCATGGCGGGCACGGTCGAGCGCGTCGTTGACGAGCATTGCGCCCACGCCGCGTCCTCGCGCGTCCGTTGACACGACGACGTCCTCGATCCAGGCGCGTGCTCCTGTGGGGGCCCCGAAGACGACGAGGGTGAGGGAACCCAAGATCGCCCCCGACGGGGCCCTGGCGACGAGGAGGATGGTCGCCGGCGAGGACACGATGTGTTCGAGCGCCGTCTGGGTGAGGGGAGGGGCGGACGACGACAGCTCGGGGATGAGCCGCTTGAGGGCCTCGGCGACGGCGGGAGTGGCCACCGTGACCTCCTCCACGGTGACATCGGTGTCGTGTTCCGGGGGCCGCTCGCTCACGGGTCGGTGATGATAGTGACGGGGGTCGAGGACCCGGTCCGTGCCGGTCCTCGGGCCCAGCGTCGGGCGCCACGACCTGCACGGTCACCGAGCGATCGATCCACCCCCGTCGTCGTGTGCCGGTCGCCGGCTCGGCGTGCGGCCGGCTGAACCGCCGGTCGCCCGACCGGGGAAGTGGTGTGCGACCACGGCGTGGTGTCTCGAAGTGCCCCGATCTCGGGGACTCGTATGGATGACCGCCTCGGCCAGCCGGGGCACGTCGTGGAGAAGCCGGTGGTGCGCAGCTTCGGCGATCTCATGGGCTTCGACGAGGCTGAGGCCGTCGTCCGATATCACCTGAATTTCAGCGCGCAGCTCGTGGCCGATCCAGCGGATGCGGACCTCGTCTACCCCCTCCACGCCCGTCACCGACAGCAGGACGTTCTCCACCTGGTCGACGAGGTCAGGGTCGACGCTGTCCATCAGGCGGCGATAGACGGCCCGGGTGGCCCCGGCGAGCACGACCGTCACCGCGGCCGTGATGACCAGCCCGACAATCGGGTCGGCGGTGGGTGCACCGGCGAGAACGGCCACCGCGCCGATCACGACGGCGAGCGACGTGAAACCGTCCGATCTGGCGTGCAGGCCGTCCGCGACGAGTGCGGCGGAACCGATGCGTCGCCCGACGCGCACCCGGTAACGGGCCACCCACTCGTTGCCGATGAAGCCCACCACCCCCGCGGCCATCACCCAACCCGCCGCGCGCACGTTCAGAGGATGCGACAGGCGGTTGACGGCCTCGTACGCCGCGATCGCCGTCGATGCCGCGATCACCACGACGATCACCAGGCCGGCCAAGTCCTCCGCGCGGGCGAAGCCGTACGTGTAACGCCGCGTCGGTGGCCGCCGCCCCACCTTGAATGCCAAGGCCAACGGCAGTCCCGTGAGCGCGTCGGCGAAATTGTGGATCGAGTCGGCGAGCAGCGCCACGGACCGCGTGGGCAAGCTCACGGCGAGCTCGATGGCGGCGGTCGCCCCCAGCATGACGAGCGACACGAACACGGCTCGGATGCCGTCCGCGGTGGACTCGAGGGCTCGGTCCGCGCTGGGCGCCCCGTGGTCGTGCGGGGAGACGAGCCCGAGGAGCCAGCCGAGGGGTCCGCGGCGGTGGTGGTGGATGTGTCCGTCGTCGTGCCTACCGTGGTCCGGTCCGTGGTGGTCCGGTCCGTGGTGGTCGTGCCCGTGTTGGTCCGGCCCGCGATCGTGGCCGCCGTCGCGGCCGTGCTCACCTCCGACGTCGTCCTTGGCCACCTCGTCTCCTTGCCCGCGTCGCGGCCCCGCCAGAATAAGGTTCGCCGGTGCCCTGGACCGGTCCTGACGAGCGTCGCGAGCACGACGGCGAGAAGCGCGCCGGCCCGCGCCGGCCGAACATTCTGCTGATCATCTCTGACCAGGAGCGTCAGCGGGCGTGGCTACCGTCCTCGGTCCACCTGCCCTGGCGTGAGCGCTTGATCGAGGAGGGCCTCGAGTTCAGGCGCTACTACACCCACTCCTCGCCGTGCTCGCCGAGCAGAGCCAGTCTCATGACGGGCCGGTATCTGCCCGGCCACGGCGTGGTCGACAACGTGATCATGCCGGAGCACACCGAGCTCGACACGACCATCCCCACGCTCGGCTCGGTGCTCAGGAGGGTCGGCTACCGGTCGTCGTACGTCGGCAAATGGCACCTGTCGCAAGCGGTGCACCCCGACATGGAGGGGTACGGCTACTCCGACTGGGACGGCAACGACCGGCACTTCATGGGATGGGCCGGCACCGGTGTGCACTTCGACCCCATCATCGCCTCGAACGCCGCGCAGTGGCTCCGCAAGAACGTCGCGCCCGACGTCGGACGCGAGGCGGCGCCCTGGTTCCTGACGGTGGCGCTGGTCAACCCGCACGACGTCATGTGGTTCCCGGTCGACCAGCCGGGTTACAGAGAGGGCCACCCAAGCGAGGTCGCGACGATCCGGAGCGTGCTCGAAGCAGCTGCGTGGAAGGACGACGACCCGCTTCCCGTCTACCGCAACGACTACGACGAGATCTTCGACAAGCTCCCGCCCAACTTCCACGACGACCTGCACACCAAGCCGGAGGCGCACCGCCAGTGGCGTTGGGACCAACAGCACGGTCTGTACGGCTACATCGACCCCGCGGACACCGCGGCGTGGCTCCGGCACCTGGACTACTACGTCGAGCTCCATCGGCTCGCCGACGAGAGCCTCGGCACGGTGCTGCACGCGCTCGAGGACACGGGCGCCTGGGACGACACCGCCGTCATCTTCACGTCTGATCACGGCGACATGTGCGGGTCGCACGGGCTGCGGTCCAAAGGGCCGTTCGTCTACGACGAGATCATGCGCGTCCCGCTCTACGTGCGCGTTCCCGGCGTCACATCGCCCGCCACCGCCACCGATGCGCTGGCCACCCACGTGGACCTGGCCGCGACCATCTGCGCCCTGGGCGGTGCGGACCCGTCGTCGGTGACCGACGCGTCCGGCGGATCCCCCGCTCTCCAGGGCGTCGACCTCCGGCCGGTCCTGGCGAACCCTTCGGTGTCGGCGAGGTCTCATGTGCTGTTCGCCCAGGACTCCGCCCAGACCGCGGGCCTCAACGACGTCCGGTACGCGTTGCGCGGCTTCTTCGACGGCCGGTACAAGTACGCGCGCTACTACGGGGTCGGCGGCGGCAAGCCGTCGACCGGGTTGTGGGGCCGGGACCCCGGGAGCAAGCGGTTCGACGTCGACGCCGACTTCGACGACCAGGACCATGAGTGGTACGACCACGACGTCGACCCGCTCGAGTTGGTGAACCTGGCGAACGACCGCGGCCGACGCACCGAGGTCCGCGAGCAGTTCGAGCGGCTGCGGGCATACGAGTCGAGCGAGCTCGCGCCCGCCTGACGTCGGTTGCCGTCAGGAGCGCCCGGGCAGGCGCACTGCGGGCACGGGCTGGAGCCGGCGGGCCGCCTCGGGTGCCAGTCGCGGCGCGAGGCGCCGGCCGTTCATCAGGAAACGCACGGAGCGCGGTAGAGCCGGTCCCGCGATGCTCCAGTGCGCCAGCGCGCGCTCCACGCGCAAGAAGGGCTCTCCATTCCCGGCACCGACGACCTCGCCCACGAAGGTGCGGTTCTCCTGGCCGACGAACGCTTCGGGATGCGCGTGCATCGTCAGGCACGCGGGTCCGCTCTCGACATCGGGGGCGGCCGGACCGAGCGTCAGCGCGAAACCCTCGTCGGTGAGCCGAGAGCGTGCGACCGGCAGGCAGAGGGGGAACCCGTTGGCATCCACGACCGTGAGGTCGTGCTGGGACAACCGTGCCACGGCCGCACGGGCCATCGGTTGCCATGCGCCCGGCGGCTCGAGCCACCTCCGGGGCTGTGGACCCGAGGGCGCCGGGTCGGACAGGGGGGCTGCGGTGCCGTCGGGAGCGTGCCACGCGCCCAGTGTTCGCTCGAGGGCCCGTGACTCCCACCATTGGATGTGGAGCGGGGTGACCTCGACCCAGATGCGCGTGAAGTACCAGGCGAGACGGCGGAGCACGAACCGCGGCACGCCGCGCGTCGCCTCGGGCAGCTTCTGCATGCTTGCCCGGACGTAGCGGTCGGTGTTCGCCTGCAGGTCCGCGTCGCGCACCCTCGCCATGCCCTGGACGGCGACGACGGTGGTGTCTCGGCGTGAGGAGCCCACCGTGTCGGCGAACAGCACCGCCACGCGGGGATTGCGGCGCGCCCGCTCCGCTTTGGCCGGATAGGTCAGCCCGGTCGAGACGTCGAGTGTGCGCGCCGTCTCTCCGACATAAGGCGTCGTGGGCACGGTGACCGGCGCGCCGGTCCGCGTGAGGGTGGCGAACTCAGCGGTGATCGACCGCTCGAAGACCTCCGTCAGCTGTGCCGGCCAGGAATCTGAATCGCCCGCGCCCGGCCCAACTGGCGGGGATCCGTCGTGCATTGGCCTCTGACGCTACCGGGACGACGATCGTGGCCGCGTGCGAGCGGCTCACAACGCCGTGGCGAACACCTGCTGACAAATGGACGGGCCGAGCGCGACCGCATCGCCGTCGACCTCGAGGGTGAGGGTGCCGTCGG
>DATGKD010000160.1:0-8306 GCA_035294855.1 Acidimicrobiales bacterium | reverse complement strand
TGGCGTCCTCGCTCGCCAGGCGGACGTCACACGCCGAGATCAGGTCCACGCCACCGCCGATGCAGTAGCCGTGCACAGCCGCGACGACCGGCTTGGGGCACTCGGCCACCGCGGTGATGGCCTGCTGGAGGCGGAGGATGCCGGGCCGTGTCGCGAAGGCGCGCGCTCCTGCGGACGCAGGCTTTCGCCCGTCGCCGGCTGCGGACGCCGCACCGTCCGCCGGGTCGCCACCTCCCGCCAACAGACCCGCCATCGCCTTCAGGTCCAGGCCGACGCTGAAGTGCGGGCCCTTGGCGGCCACGACGACGCAGCGCACGGCGCGCTCGTCGGACAGTTCGGCCATGGCGATCGGGAGGTCGTCCCAGAACGGCGGGCCCATGGCGTTGCGGGCCTCGGGCCGGTCGAGCCACAGCGTGGCGACGGGGCCGTCGCGCTCGATCGTCAGGACCTCGGATGTGAATCCCTGCGACGTGGTCATGGCCGAGACACTACGGCCCGGCTGCCGCGCCGGTCCCCGGCGAAGCAGTGAGCGCTTTCACTGCTGAGGCGTCGGCCGCCCTGGACGGGCCGGACTGGCTGGTCCGCCGTCGAGCCGCCGCCTGGGAACGATTGGAAGGCGAGTCGTTTCCGACCGAGGCCGAGGAGATCTGGCGCTACAGCGGCATCGACGACTTCGACCTCGGTGCCTTCGCCCCGGTCGACCATCCGCCTCCAACCCGGCACGCAGGCCCCGCCGAAGCCGTGCTCGCGCGGGCCCGGACCCTGGCCGATGCCCTCGGCGAGCGTGGCGTGCTCGTCGTGACACGCAACGGCGTCGTGGCCTCCATCGAGACAGCAGACGAATCAACCGAAGGTGCGGTGTCGGTGACGAGCGCCCGCGCGTCGGTCCGAGACAGCGCGGAGCTTCCCGGCGCGCGCCCCACGACCGAGATCCTGGGCGAGCTGGCACCCGCGCGCGACGCATTCGGTGAGCTGCACGACGCGTTCCTGGCGGACGTGGTCCGGGTGGCCGTGGCCGACAAGGCCGTCCTGGCCGGCCCGGTCGTGGTCGTCCACGTCGTGGACACCGAAGTCAGAACGTCGCCTGCCGTCGCCTGCTTCCCCCACACCCTCGTCCAGCTCGGTGCGTCGGCTGAAGCGGGCGTGATCGAGCTCGTCGTCGGCGCCGACGTCGACCCTGCGCTCGTCGTCCCGGTGACCGAGCTCGCCGTGGCCGACAACGCCCATCTCCGCTACGCCAGCCTTCAGGTGCTCGGACCGGGCGCCACGTCGATCGGCCTGCAGGCGAGCCGGGTGGGTCGGGACGCCAGCCTGCGTTCGTTCACCGCCGGGCTCGGCGGCGCGTACGCGCGGGTGCGCACCGACTCCGACCTCGTCGGCCAGTCCGGTCGCACGCAGCTGCTCGCCGCCTACCTGGGCACCTCCAGCCAGGTCCACGACTTCCGCACCCTTCAGGACCATCACGCCCCGCACACCGAGAGCGAATTGCTGTTCAAGGGCGCCGTCGCCGACACGGCGCGCTCGGTGTACAGCGGTCTCATCCGGATCCGCAAGGGCGCCCGTGGCTCGGACGCGTTCCAGACCAACCACAACCTCGTCCTGTCGGAGGGCGCCCACGCCGACTCGGTTCCGAATCTCGACATCGACGAAAACGACGTCCGTTGCTCCCACGCCTCGACCGTCGGCCCGATCGACGAGGAGCAGCGCTACTACCTGGAGACGCGGGGGATCGAGCCCGCCGTGGCCGAGCGCCTCGTCGTGCTCGGGTTCTTCTCCGACCTGGCGCGCCGCGCCCCCTTCCCCGGCGCGGGGAGTTGGGTCGACGGCGTCGTGGCCCGGCACCTGGCGGGCCGGCTTCCGGCCGAGGTGGCCGAGGTGGCCGGCGACAGAGAGGGCAGCGACGCCCGCGGGGGAGCGGGTCGTGGCTGACACCGTGAGGCTGTGCTCCCGCGACGACCTCGAGCCGGGCACCGCACGCCGGTTCGAGGTGGACGGACACCCCGTGGCGCTCGTACGCGTCGGCGACGACTTCTACGCCATCGGCGACACCTGCAGCCACGAGGACTACTCGCTGTCGGAAGGCGAGGTGTTGACCGACGAGTGCGAGATCGAGTGCTGGAAGCACGGTTCCACCTTCGACTTGGGCACGGGGAAACCCTGTTCGCTCCCCGCCACGAAGCCGGTGCCCGTCTACCGCGTGCGCATCGACGGAGACGACGTCCTCGTGGAGGTCCCGTGACGACCCACGAGCTCGTGGTCGAGGACCTGCGCGTGGCCGTGGGGGGCACCGAGGTACTCCAGGGCGTCGACCTCGTGGTGCGAAGCGGCGAGGTCCACGCCGTGATGGGTCCGAACGGGTCGGGGAAGAGCACGCTGGCGCACGTCCTCATGGGCAAGCCGGGCTATCAGGTGGCCGGCGGCCGGGTGACGCTCGACGGCGCGGACCTGCTGGCACTCGCCCCCTGGCAACGCGCTCGGGCCGGGCTGTTCCTCGCGCCCCAGTACCCGACGGAAGTGCCCGGCGTGGACCTGCGCGAGGCGCTCGGTGAGGCGCTGGCCGGTCGTGCCGACGGGTCGCTCGCTGAGGATCAGGTCGCGGGCGTCGCCGCGGCCGAGGCCGCCCGGGTGGGCCTCGACGTCCGGCTCCTCGAGCGGCCCCTGAACGTCGACCTGTCCGGCGGCGAGCGCAAGCGGAGCGAGACGGTGCAGCTGGCGGTGCTCCGCCCCGCGGTTGCGGTCCTGGACGAGATCGACTCCGGTATCGACGTCGACGGGCTGCGCGACGTGGCACGCCGCGTGATGGCGGGTGTGGAGGAGTGGAACCTCGGCGTGCTCGCTATCACCCACTACCGGCGGCTGCTGTCGGTGTTGCGACCCGACGTCGTCCATGTGCTCGTCCGGGGCCGGATGGTGGCGAGCGGCGGCCCGGAGCTGGCCGACGAGCTCGAACGCACCGGGTACGTCCCCTATGAGGGCACAGGGGACCGCCAGGTACCATGACCGGGCCTCGCGGCGACACGTCAAGGAGGCCGTAGGTGCGCTTCTTCAGCTTCCACCTGATGCCGTACCCGGGACTGCCGCCCGACTACGACGGGCCCGCGTGGATCACCGTCCCCAACGCCTTTTACGACCCCGCCGTGGGCCACGAGCTCTACAACCGCTACATCGACGAGCTCGTCTACGCCGAAGCGCTCGGCTTCGACGGCGTGTGCGTCAACGAGCATCACCAGAACGCCTACGGGACGATGCCGTCCCCCAACCTGATCGCGTCGATCCTCGCCAACCGCACCTCGCGCGTCCGCATCGCCGTCGTCGGCAACGCCCTTCCTCTCTACGACCCACCCACGCGCGTGGCCGAAGAGTTCGCCATGATCGACTGCATCTCCGGGGGGCGCCTCATCGCCGGCATGGTGGTCGGTGGCGGCCCCGAGTACTACTCCTTCTCCTTGAACCCCGCTCACGCGCGTGAGAAGTTCGCCGAGGCGCACGACATCATCATCCGGGCGTGGACGGAGCCGGGCCCGTTCGAGCACATCGGCAAGCACTACAAGCTCCGCTACGTGAACACCTGGCCGAAGCCGGTGCAACAGCCTCACCCGGAGATCTGGATCCCCGGAGTGGGTTCGCTCGAGACGCTCGAGTTCGTGGCCAAGCGCCGCTACGCCTACATGGGCATCCCCTACTTCCACATCAGCGTGTTCGAGCGCATGTTCGGGCTCATGCGCGAGGCGTGCCGCAAAGAGGGCTACGAGGCCGACCCGCTCCAGCTCGGGTGGCTGGTGCCCATCTTCGTGGCCGACACCGACGCCGAAGCGCGCCGGCGCTACGAGGACCACTTCTGGTACTTCGTGCGCCGCCTGCTACCCGGCATCAACATCTCGCCCCCGGGTTACACGTCGGTCAAGTCGTTGGAGAACATCGCCAAGGGGGCGGGGAGCTTCGCGCTGAACCTGAAGAGCTGGGACGAGGTCACCGCCGGCCACTACGCCATCGTCGGCTCACCCGACACCGTCGCCGAGTTGCTCGCCGAGGACGCGGCGAGGATGGGGGTGGGGAACCTTCTCGGCTTGTTCCAGTTGGGCACGCTCCCCGCGGACGACACCCGGCGCAACCTCGAGCTGTTCGCCACCGAGGTGATGCCGAAGCTTCGGGCCGAATTCGGAGGTGTCGAGCACACCGCACCGCTCGCGGCGTCATGACGGCGCTGGCGACGTCCACGCTCGACACCGCGGTGGGCGCGATCGAGGTCCACGCAGGCGGAGAAGGTGGGCCCGCGCCGGTCCTGTACCTGCACTCCGCTCAGGGGGAAGGGTCGGAGTCCACATTCCTGCAGCAGCTCGCCGACTCGCGCCGGGTGGCGGCGCCGCGCTTTCCGGGTTTCGGCTCCTCGAAGGGCCTCGAGAAGATCGACGACATCGAGGACGCCGCCTTCCACATCCTCGACGTCATTGATCGTCTCGGGTGGGGGCAGTGCGACGTGACGGGCATGTCGCTCGGAGCGTGGATGGCGGCCGAGCTCGCCGTGCGCTGGCCCGAGCGCGTGCGACGGCTCGTGCTCGTAAACCCGGTGGGCCTCTACGTGGACGGCGCGCCCATCACCGAGATCTTCGGGCGCCCGCTCGGGGAGCTGGCCGACGAGTTGTTCGCCGATCATGACCATCCACTGGCGCAGCTCATGCGCACCGTCGCAGACACCATGGAAGACAACCCCTCGGGGATCTCCTTCGACGTCCTGCGCCCCTTCCTGGAGGCGCAGGCGGCCACCGCCAAGGTGGGTTGGAACCCGTACCTGCACAACCCGAAGCTCCGGGCGCGGCTGACGCGCATCAGCGCGCGCACCCTCGTCGTGCACGGCACGCAAGACGGCATCGTGCCGCGCGCCCACGCCGAGGTGTATGCGGCGGAGATCCCCGACGCGTTGCTCGTCGACCTCGACGGCGCCGCGCACCTCGCCATCCTCGAGCGGCCCGACGAGGTGGCAAAGCTGGTGCTCGATCACGTCGGCGACTGACCGAAGCTGTGTGATCCCTGTGCACGTGGCCGCGCTGCGTGAGCCTCGGGCTGCGACGTCTCGTCGGACAGACGCGCTGGTACCGTCGAACCCATGATCCGCCCCCCTCGACGAGGGTCGGTCGCGGGCGCCCCCAGGTCGGTGCGAGTGGTGGGGTCGTGGTCGAGCGCCGCCCCGTCCGTGACCACGCCGACGAAGGCGTCTCCGGGCGAACCGCCGGGTCAAGCGCCCGACGGCCCGGCTCCCGCCAAGCGCAAGCGAACTCGGACGCCCCGCGAACGCGTCCTTCGCTGGGCGGTGGCGCTCCTCGCGGTCGTGCTCGTGCTGGTCGGTGCGGCATACGGGTACATCCGCTACCGCCTGGGCCAGATCCCGTCCAAGCACTGCTCGACGTGCATCGCCGCCGCCTCGGGCGCGCCGTACAACGTGCTCATCGTCGGCTCAGACAGCCGCGCGGGTGACACGGGCCAGGCCGCAAAGTCCTTCGGCAGCTCGTCGCTGGTCACCGGTCAGAGAAGCGACACCATCAAGATCGTCCACATCGACCCTGCGGCCGGAACGGCCCGATTGCTGTCGATCCCACGCGACACCTTCGTCCGCCTGTCGGACATGCCCGCCTCTTCCGGGCTCTCCACCGACAACAAGATCAACACCGCCTTCAACGAGGGTCCCGACCCGCTCATCCAGACGATCGAGAACACCTTCGGCATTCCCATCAGCCACTTCGTGATCTTCGACTTCAACGGGGTGATCGACCTCGTCAATTCGGTGGGCGGCATCAAGCTCAACTTCCCGTACCCGGTCCGCGACAACGACAACGGCAACAACAACTCCGGGCTGAACATCACTCACGCCGGCTGCCAGTCCCTCGACGGCAACGTGGCACTCGCCCTCTCCCGCTCGCGCTTTTACGAGTTCGAGGTGCGCCCCGGCGTCTGGCAATACGACGGCAGCGGTGACCTGGGTCGGATCCAACGGCAGAACACGGTCATCGAGGCCGTCATCAACACGGCGCGCAACAGCTACAACCCGTTCAAGGTCAACGCGTTCCTGGGTTCTATCGTGCACGACGTCACCAAGGACGACGCCATGTCCTCGACCGCGATCCTGTCTCTCGCCCAGAACTACCACGCCTTCTCGGGGTCACAGCTGCAGACCTTTACCCTCCCCACGCTGGGCGCCTACGCCGGGGCGTCGGGCGCCGTCGAGGTGGTCCAGCAGCCCGAGGCGCAGCAGGTGCTCACCCAGTTCCTGGGCACCGCCCCGGACAGCGTGACCACGCCGCCGCTCAACGCCTACGGCGGTCCGGTCACGGTGCCCGCGACGACCATTCCGCCGACCACCTCGCCGACCACCTCGCACTCCAGCGCGCCGGCGCCTTCCCCGCCCGTGCCGGGAACGGGGCCGTTCAACCCCACACCCTGCTGAGGGTGGATCGGACCATGCTACGTTGCCCTTGCTGATCTCTATCGGCAAATGTGACATTGTCGGTTCGCTGCTGACCGAGTCACCGCCGTGGACCGGGTGACGATTGGTCCGTGGGTAGCGACTCGCAAGGTTGGTCACGCGGCGGACAGTGCCTTCGGGCCGTCGCCGAAACAAATCGGTACGGAGCCATGGCCCCTGCCTCCCGCGGA
Organism: Acidimicrobiales bacterium; assembly: GCA_035294855.1. Taxonomy (GTDB): domain Bacteria; phylum Actinomycetota; class Acidimicrobiia; order Acidimicrobiales; family UBA8190; genus DATGKD01. Next base: position 1,658 of record DATGKD010000160.1, on the reverse strand, counting down.
CCCTTGGGAACGGGGATCGGCGGTCACCTCATTCGCAGCCCCGAGAGAAGTGCCCCTGTAGTCCGCTACATTGCAGACGACGCACGCATTCAACCTCTGGTGCGCGCCCGAAAACACACCGCACAATCGAACCGATGCAACGCCTTGCTCCTCGGAACGAATGAAGAGTCCCTGCGTAAGAGCGGTTGACCGAATCAAGCTTTTGAGACGCGACGAGTCGCGCAATCGAGCGGACTTCATTGGAGCCGCCGCTGTCGTGTTGCTGCCGTTCTCCATCATTATCGTGCGCCTGGGCACATCTTCTGGCCACATCTATCTCTCGGATGACTTGGCCACTCTGGACTTGAACGTCCGCACCGCTTTGCATTTCCGTCAGCAGCTGGGCATGGCACCGACTCCATACGGTTTCAGCCACCCTGGTCCGGCGTACTTCTACATTCTCAGTCTCATCGCCCGGTGCATTGGTAGCGGTGCCCGTGCCGACTTCGTCGGAGCAGCCGTAGTCAACGGTGTGTGCGGCTTGGGAACTGTCTGGTTGGTACGAAGGCGAGCCGGTCCATTGCCCGCGTTGTGGGCTGCGCTCTGCCTTGCCTACCTGGCTCTCATTCTGACCTCGAGCACGTCTCCGTACGAGGACCCCGCAGGAGTTTTCGTCAGCCCCTGGAATCCAGACGGCGTCATCTTCCCGCTCGTGCTCTTTGGTTCCCTGTGTGTCGCCGGCGCCGTGGGATCATCGGTATCGCTAATTGGAGCTGCCGTGGTCGGCTCAGTAGTGATCCAAAGCAACCTCGGCACGATCCCCGTTGTGTCGGTCCTGATGTTTGTCGCGCTCATTGCGTCCTGTGTCCGAGCCGTCATCACAAAGAACGTGGGAAGTGCACCTCGCAATCCGTTCTGTCCGGCCGAAGGGGATTCATCAACGGCGCATCGCTTTCAATGGTTGACCGCCGCAGGGATCGCTGTACTCATTCTCATCTGGTTGCCTCCGCTGCTTCAAGAGTTGGCGACGTCCCCAGGCAACCTCACCTTGATCTGGCGGTTTGTCGTGCACCACCACACAACCCAATCTTGGAACGTTGGACTGTGGTCGATCGTCACAATCGATGGCATGCTCATGTTTGGGTTCAGATATAGCGCGTTCGGGAATTACGAGGTTGGTGGCTTAGGTTCTCCTCCCCATCATGCGCTCTTCGTTCTCGTGACGGTGCTATTGATCGGCATTCTGGCTGTAGCCCTCGGGATTGTCTTGCGGCGGCCATTCGCCGCTGGTCTTGGTGTGATCAGCCTCGTTGGTTTCCTCGTCAATGTGTTCGCAGCGACCCGTATCGTTGGGCCAGTCTCCACCTATTTGATCGTTTGGGAGGTGGCAATGCCCGCCCTTGGGATCATGGGCCTTGGAATAGCTGCACTCCCAGGTTGGGACGAAGCGCAACAACGATCGCGAGAAGAAGGCCGAAACGAATTGGGATTTCGGATGTGGGGAGCTTCCTGTTCCGAATCCCCCCTCCTACGAAACTTGCCCAGGGTTGCAACGTGGGGATTGGGATGCCTACTCACGTCCCTGCTCCTCGTCAAGACGGTCGACTTACCGCTATTGGGCGGCGCGTCGTACCCTCCGGTTGCAGCAGCCTCGACCATGATCACCGCCCACCTTCACG
>DATGKD010000159.1:0-6115 GCA_035294855.1 Acidimicrobiales bacterium | reverse complement strand
CGGATCACGGGCTCACATCCGGAACACGCCGTAGCCGCGGGTGCCCTGGACCTCGGTGTTGTCGATGACGGACAGGCAGAGCCCGAGGACGGTGCGCGTGTCGCGCGGGTCGATGATGCCGTCGTCGTACACACGCGCGGTGAGGAACAGCGGAAGCGACTCCGACTCGATCTGGGCCTCGACCGCGGCCCGCATTTGCCCGTCGGCCTCCTCGTCGAACGGCTCGCCCCGCGACTCGGCACCCTGACGGGCCACGATCGACAGCACCCCGGCAAGCTGCGCCGGGCCCATGACCGACGACCGGGCGTTGGGCCAGGCGAAGAGAAAACGCGGGTTGTAGGCCCGGCCGCACATGCCGTAGTTGCCGGCGCCGTAGGAGGCGCCGATGTTGATCGTGAGATGCGGCACGCGCGAGTTGGAGACGGCGTTGATCATCTTGGCGCCGTCCTTGATGATCCCGCGCTGCTCGTAGTCCTTGCCCACCATGTAGCCCGTGGTGTTCTGCAGGAACAGCAGCGGCGTGTCGGTCTGGTTGGCCAGCTGGATGAACTGCGTGGCCTTGTTGGACTCCTCGCTGAACAGCACACCGCGGTGGTTGGCGAGGACGCCCACGGGATAGCCGTGGATGGACGCCCATCCGGTCACCAGGCTCGGGCCGTACAGCGGCTTGAACTCGTCGAAGCGTGAGCCGTCGACCACCCGGGCGAGCACGTCCCGGGGGTCGAAGGGCACGCGCAGGTCGGCCGACGCGATACCGAGGAGCTCGTCGGGGTCGTAGAGCGGGTCGTCCGCCTCCATGGACGGTCCGGGGCCGAGCTTGCGGTGGTTCAGGCGGCCGACGATGTCGCGCCCGATCCTGATGGCGTCGACCTCGTCGGTAGCCAGGTAGTCGGCCAGGCCGCTCACCCGCGCGTGCATGGAGGCGCCGCCCAGCTCCTCGTCGTCGGACTCTTCGCCGGTGGCCATCTTCACGAGCGGCGGCCCGCCGAGAAACACCTTCGACCGTCCCTCGATCATGACCACGTGGTCGCTCATGCCGGGAACGTACGCGCCTCCCGCCGTCGAGTTGCCGAAGACCAACGAAATGGTGGGCACCGCGGCAGCCGACCGCTGCGTCAGATCACGGAAGCCACGGCCGCCGGGGATGAAGATCTCCGATTGCGTCGGCAGGTCCGCGCCGCCGGACTCGACGAGCGACACCGACGGCAGGCGGTTCTCGAGGGCGATGTCCGACAGGCGTGACGACTTGCGCATCGTGAAAGGGTTGGTGGCACCGCCGCGCACCGTCGGGTCGTTGGCCGACACCATGCACTCGACGCCGTTCACCACGCCGATGCCCGACACGAGGCTCGCGCCCACGTGGTACTGGGTGCCCCAGGCGGCGAGCGGCGCGAGCTCGAGGAAGGGGGAGTCCCGGTCGAGCAGGAGCTCGACGCGTTCGTGGGCGAGCATCTTGGCCCGCTTGCGGTGCCGCTCGACGTAGCGCTCACCGCCGCCGGCGCGTGCCTTCGCCAACTCGCCCTCGACCTCGGCCAGGGCGACCTCCATCGCCTGGCGGTTCTGCCGGTACGCGTCAGAGGCGGCGTCGATGGCCGAGGTCAGCAGGGGCATCGCGGCGGAGCGGGCGCTTGTCGTCCTGGTACGCCCGTGTCGTTGGAGGTCTCCACGAGCTGCGCGCTGGGCCCCGTCATCGGGTGCCAGACTACGTCCCATGGACGCTCGCCGGCTCTCCGCTGTCGTCCTCGCCGCCGGTGAAGGCACGCGCATGCGCTCCACGCGCCCCAAGCCGCTGCACCGGCTGTGCGGGCGGCCGATGATCCTGCACGTCCTCGACGCGCTGGCGGAGCTTCCCGTGCAGAAAGTCGTCGTCGTCGTGGGGCATCGCGGCGACTGGGTGAGCAAGACGCTCACCGATCACGCGCCGCCCGCGCTGTCCATCGAATTCGTCGAGCAGCACGAGCAGCAGGGCACCGCCGACGCGCTGGGGGTGGGGCTCACCGCGCTGCCCGACGGCTTCGGCGACGACGACGGCGACGTCATCGTGCTCCCCGGTGACACACCGCTCGTGCGCGCGCCCACCATCGCCGCGCTGGTTCGCCACCACCGCGCGTACGAGGCCGCGGCGACATTGCTCACCGCCGTGCTCGACGACCCTTCCGGATACGACCGCGTGGTGCGGGGGAAGGACGACGCCTTCGTGGGTGTCGTGGAAGACCTCGACCTCGGCGACGAGGACGCCGCGGTGGACGAGGTGGCCACGCCCATCCACTGCCTGCGGCACGCCGGCCTGGCCGCCGCCCTGCGCCGGGTTCCCCCGTTGGCGGGCACCGGGGAGCACCCGCTGACGGGCGTGTACGCGGTGCTCCACGATGCCGGCTACCGCGTCGAGTCGTTGGTGGTGGGCGACCCCATGGAGGCCGCCGGCGTCAACGACCGAGCCCAGCTGGCGATCGCCGAGGCCGAGCTGCGCGACCGCATCAACGAGCGGTGGATGCGCCGGGGCGTCACCATGTGGGACCCCGAGCGCACCTACGTCGACGCGGACGTCCACATCGAGCCCGACGTGGTGCTGTGGCCGGGCGTGGTGCTCCAGGGGGACTGCCGGGTCGGAGGCGGGGCGGAGATCGGGCCGGACTGCCACCTCGTCGACACCACGGTCGGGCCCGGTGCGACCGTGACCAAGTCGTCCGCGGTACGCGCCGTGGTGGGCGAAGAGGCGCGCGTGGGCCCGTTCGTGTCGCTCGGCCCCGGGGCGCAGGTTCCCGACCGGGCCGTGGTCCTGCCGTTCACGCAGCTGGGGGCGGACTCTCCCTTCGACTGAGGTTCGGCGGGGCGCCCGAGTCGAGCGTCGGCCGAGCGCCCGCCGGCCGAGCGCCCGTCCCGTCGCCGTCGACCCAGCCGCGCGTTATGGTGCGCGCCTATGGAGCTGGTCCCGCGGAGGCGCCTCGAGCTCGTGTCGGGGAGGTCGCATCCGGCGCTCGCCCAGGAGATCGCCTCCAACCTGAAGGTGGAGCTCTCCGGGGTCAACCTGCGCGAGTTCGCCAACGGCGAGATCCACTGCCGCTACGAGAAGTCGCTGCGCGGCAGCGACGTGTTCATCGTGCAGACGCACTCGGACCCCGTCAACGACGCGCTCATGGAGCAGCTGATCATGATCGACGCGGCCAAGCGCGCGTCGGCCAAGCGGATCACGGCGGTGTGCCCGTACTACGGCTACTCGCGCCAGGACAGGAAGGCCACCGGTCGCGAGCCGATCACCGCCAAGCTCGTCGCCGACGTCCTTCAGGTGGCGGGGGCGGACCGCGTCGTGAGCGTCGACCTGCACTCCGGGCAGATCCAGGGGTTCTTCGACGTCCCGTTCGACCATCTGACCGCCACTCCCGTGCTCGTGGAAGAGCTCCGCCAACTGGGCACGTCGGACTTCGTCGTGGTGGCCCCCGACGCCGGGCGGGTTCGCACCGCCGAGCGCTTTAGCCAGCACCTGCACACCGACCTGGCCTTCGTGCACAAGCGGCGCCCGAGGGGCACGGCCAATCAGGTTGAGGCGCTCGACGTGGTGGGCGAGGTCCAGGGCCGGCCCTGCGTGCTCATCGACGACATGATCGACACCGCCGGGACCATCTGTGCCGCCGCCGAGCTCCTTCTCGAGCGGGGCGCGGGCCAGGTGTGGGCCATGGCCACGCACGGCGTCCTGTCCGACCCGGCGCTTGAACGGCTGGACAAGTCGCCCATCACCCAAGTGGTCGTCACTAACACCCTGCCCATCGCCGAGGAACGGCGCATCGAGAAGCTCAGGGTGCTGTCGGTGGCCAAGCTCATCGCCGACGCCATCGATGCGGTGTTCGGGGACGGCTCGGTGTCCGAGATCTTCGGGGGCGACAACCTCACTTGAGCGGCCGGAGGCACGTCACCTCCCTGTTGCTGCGGTATGCACCGCCAGCGCCAGGACACCCTCCAGGAAACGTGAATACGTCTTGGTGACGTGCCACGCGTCCCAGTAGACCTCGTACCGCCCGATGATCGATGTGCACACGCTGGAACAGAACCAGGGGGTCACGTCGATAAAGCGAGCACCGGCTGCGGTCGCCGCCGCCCGTTCCGCTCTGTCGTAGGGGGAGAGGATCGATTGAGGCGGGGACGAGCACGCCTGCACGTTCGTAACATGTTGCGCCAGACAGTCGGGACCTCCGTCAGTCAGAGGAATGTCGCCCAGGACGATCTTCACCGCCTTGGGTGCCGTGACCGACCGCAACCTCGCCTCGAGGCCGCGCTGCCATTGCGCCGGGGTGTAATTCGTGCTGAGGTCCAGCGGGTACATCTGCGACAGGATCAAAAGATCGGGGCGCAAGCTGTTGATCCGGTGAATGGCCCAGCTGTTCCACTCGGCGCACACTTTCCATTCGACGCCACCGTAGAAGATTGGGAGGGGGTCGGCGGGACACGCGCCTTTGCCGAGCACGACGAGTTTCCAGTGCGCAGCGAGGGCAATGTCGTCGAACGCTTGGAACCACATCGATGCATGGGAGTCGCCATACAGGACGACTGTGTAGTGCGCGTTGGGATCTCCGAAGACACAGGAACGCACGCGGGGCTGGTTCCGCGCCGGCCAGCAACCCGAAGCGGGCGGCGGGATGCCCCAGTCCGAGGGTGCTTCGCCGAGCGATGGGGTGAGGTCCGCGGGCACAGTTCGGAGACGGGGTGCGGCCGCGACGAGGCTCCGAACGGTCTGATACGTCGCATTCCTTGTGATCGGGGCCGTTGCTGCCGAAGCGGTGGAGTCGGAGTGGACGTCGAGTTCCAGGGTGACCAGTCCCACGGTTGCTGACATCAACGCGACGCCGAGACCAACGCTTGCCCATCGATGTCGGCTGGGGAACTTCGCATGCCGAACGGGGTTCTCGACGAGAACATAAGTGATTGCGGACAGCGCGAGGGCGACCAGGACCCACACCAGGTTCTGTCGAAAGGGCAGGCTTGCCTTTCCTTGCCACTGCGCGGCAAGGATCAGGATCGGCCAATGCCACAGATAGAGCGAGTACGAGAGCCGTCCCAACGCCTGCATGGGAGCAAGACCAAGGACCGCCTCGGCTCCGAACCTGGGTGCCGTGGACCCTCCGGCAATGACGAGCGCGGCGCCGACGACCGGGATGGCGACGAGCGACCCTGGATAGGCAGTGTGGGAGCCGAAGCTCACCGCACTGACCACAATCGCACCGAGGCCCACCCACGTCATGACGGTGTCCACAGACCGGGGAACGTGGCGCAGCCACGGCGTTCCGACTGCGACCAGCGCACCCAGCGCGAGCTCCCACGCCCGCGTCAGCGGTGAGAAATAGGCGACGGTCGGGTTCGTGGAAGTCAGTACGACCGAGAAAATGAACGAGCTCACGATGACGGAACCGAGCACGATGGCAAGCCGGGCTCGAAGCGACCAGAGCCATCGTGCGCCCGCGACGAGGGCGAAAAGGGTGGGATAGACGATGTAGAACTGCTCCTCGACAGCAAGGGACCAGAAGTGTTGAAGAGGCGACGGAGCTCGGAGCGAAGTTAGATAGTTCGTCCCGATCGCGATGAAATGGAAGTTGGCGAGGAAGATCGCAGCCCACCGACCGTCCGACGCGGCCTGGTCGCCCGAAACGACGCCCAAGAGGAAGTAAGTGATCGCAACGGTGGCGACGATCACCAGCGTTGCGGCGGGAAGTATGCGACGACAACGGCGTCCATAGAAGACCAGGACGGATGTCCCGCCGGTGGCGGTCCGCTCCCGCAGGAGAACGCCGGTGATGACGAAGCCGGAGATGACGAAGAAGACGTCGACGCCGACATAACCCCCTGATAGAGCAGACGTCCCGGCGTGGAAGAACACCACGAGCAGCACCGCCACGGCACGAAGGCCTTCGACATCGGGCCGAAACGGCCGATCTTCCGGAGCGGTTCCTGATTCGTCCCCCGACGTCAGAAAGCGATCGACGGACGTGGTGGCAGCATCGTCGGTCGACTGGCCCCCCCCGTCCATTGATGCTCCTTAGGGCCGTCCCAATGAGCAGCCATCAGACCCATCGGACAGCTCTGTAGCCCGGGTGAAAGGTTATTGCCGACTCGGCCTGTGCATGGC
>DATGKD010000158.1:0-13532 GCA_035294855.1 Acidimicrobiales bacterium | reverse complement strand
GGGCCAGTCCTCGATGCGACAGGCGGGAAGGGAGCCCGGCGTGCCGCCGTCGTTGACGGGGTGACGCAGCTGGGCGAGCGTGGCGCGCGCATGTCGGAGCCCGGCCTCGTCGGCCGCCACCACGCGCACGCTGTCGTCGGCGATCTCGAGGACGTAGCCCTGGGCGTGCACGGTGCGGTCGAGCGTTTCGTCGGCGGCCGCGTCCGGGACCCGGCGCCCGCCCGGCGGCACGGACACCCGCCGCGGACGCGGGAGGAGGAGGGGCTCCTCGTCGCGACCCGTGCCCGACCCCCCGGGGTGGGCGGCAGCTGTTGTCAGGCGACGCCCTCCCACGGGTTCTCCGGCCTGAGCCCCCGGCCGATCATCTGTGCCAATTCCGTGCGCACCACCGGGAGGTCCTCGGCGTGGGTCACCCCGATACAGCGGCCCGACGCCGTCAGCACCCGCACGACTTGGTCGGGGCCGCCTGCGCGCGTCCCGGCGATGGCCGCGCCGACGACTTCGGGCAGGAGCACTTCGGCGTCGGAGTTGAGGTCCTCGGGGTCGCGTACCGACCCGTCGGGGGCGACGGAGGGGTGGGCGCCGACCACGGCAGCTTCCAGCACCGGCCAGATCGACGGGCGGAAGCCCCACAGGTTCATGGACGTCGGCGTGTCGGGCGAGAGCTCACCGGGGTCGAGGCCGTCGTCGGCCACGAAGCGGCCGTCAGGCTGGCGTGCGACCTTGCGCCGCTCCACCAGCCGAACGAGAAGGCCTCCGGCGTCGACCTCGCACGCGCCCCGGGTCACGGGGTCGTCGGTGACGACGGTGTCGGCGAGGTGGTAGGCGACGATGGCGTGCTGCTCGCCGTCCGGTCCGGCGGGGGACGCGAGGTGGCCGGCCAGCAGCGCCAGCGCGGGGCTGCCGTAGACATCGTCGGAGTTCACCACGGCGAACGGACCGTCGCCCACGTGCTTGCGCGCGCACAGGACGGCGTGCGCGGTCCCGAGAGGGACGCGCTGCTCGGCGAACGTGACGCGCAGCTGCGGCGGGAACGCGCGTCTGACGTGGTACGCGATGGCTGGGCCGGTCTGCGGCCCGAGCACGACGACGATGTCGCCGAAGCCCCCCGACACCGCGTCGGCGGCGGTCAGGTCGATCACCGCTTCCCCGTGCAGCCCGACCGGCGCGAGGGGTTTCGTCCCCCCGTAACGCTTCGCCAACCCCGCCGCGAGGATGACCAGCACCGGTCGGTCGTGGTTCGAGCCGCTCGGCGTCATCCTCCCCATCGTAGGAGAGCGCTTGCCCAGGTCATCCCGCCGCCAAACCCCGACAGGAGCACGAGATCACCCGGTCGCAGCCGACCGGCGTCTGCGGCGTCGACGAGTGCGAGCGGGATGGACGCCGAGGAGGTGTTGCCGTAGCGGTCGATGGTTATGACGCAACGTTCCTCGGGAATGCCGAGGCGAGAGGCGGCGGCCGAGATGATGCGGGCGTTCGCCTGGTGCGGCACGAACAGGTCGACGTCTTTCGCCTTCAGCCCGGCGCGGCCCAGCGCCTGGGTCGACGACTCGACGACGGCGCGCACGGCGTGCCGGAAGATCTCGCGGCCGTTCATGAACAAGAAGCCGCCGTGGTCGCACTTGAGCAGATGCCGGAGGGATCCGTCCGCGCCCAGATCCCACGCCAGGAGATCCCCCGGCCCGTCGGTGGCCTCGAGCAGGACCGCGCCGGCGCCATCACCGACGAGCACTGCCAGAGTGCGGTCGTCCCAGTCGGTGATGTGCGACAGGGTCTCGCTCCCCACCACGAGGACCCGGCGAGCGCCGGTGGCGACCAATCCGTGCGCGACGACGAGCGCGTAGACGAATCCGGAACACGCCGCGTTGACGTCGAAGGCCCCGCCGGCGATGCCGAGGCCCTCCTGGACCGTGGCCGATGTCCCCGGCACGAGGGCGTCCGGTGTCGTGGTGGCGAGGACGAGCACGTCGACGTCGGCGCCCGTCCGGCCCGCGTGCTCGAGGGCACGCGCCCCGGCGGCCACCGCGAGCTCTGACGTCGTCCCCCCGATGCGGCGTTCGCGGATGCCCGTGCGCTCGACGATCCACGCGTCGGACGTGTCGAGCCGGGCCGACAGGTCGTCGTTCGTGACCACTTTGTCGGGCAGGGCGGATCCCCAGCCCGTCGTGACCGCGCCGGCCATGTCAGGTGCGTTCGAGGACGTGCACCGCGACGAGCGCGGTGTCGCGTCCCGACATGATCCCCCCGGTGTTGACGGCCATGCCGAGACTGGCGCCGTCGACTTGCCGGCCTGACGCCGATCCGCGCAACTGCGCCACCAGCTCGGCGACCTGGCAGATCCCGGTGGCGCCGAGCGGGTGCCCCCGGGCGACCAAGCCGCCACTCGGGTTCACGCACAGGCGTCCGCCGCCCAGATCGGTGGCGCCGGCCGCGGTGGCTGGCCCCGCCTCGCCGGCGGCGAAGAAGCCGAGCGCTTCGAGCGCCCACAGCTCCTCGGCGCTCGTGGCGTCGTGCAACTCGACGACGTCGATGTCCTCCGGGCCGACGCCCGCCGTCTTCCACGCTTCGGCGACCGAGTCGGTCAGCCGGTCGTGGTAGTCGAGCTCACCGTCTCCCGACCGCAGCACGCTCGCCCGGACGCGGGGCGCGCCGTTGCGGGCGCTGGTGGACAGCACGGCCGCGGCGGCGCCGTCGGTGAACGACGAGCACATGAGTCTCCGCAGCGGCGGCACCACGGGGGGCGACGCCAGGACCTCCTCGACGGTCACCGGAGTGCGGAACTGCGCGAGCGGGTTGCGTGCGCCGAACCGCCGCGCCTTCGCCGCCGCCGACGCGATGTGCAGCGGCGTCGTGCCGCGCTCGTCGATCTGGTGCTGCACCCAGGTGGCGTTGAGGCCCATGAGCACGCTGCCGGCGTCGTTGTCGAGGGCAGCGCGCAGCTCGCGACGCTCGTCACCCGGCAGGCCGTCCTCAATGCCGGCCAAGGTGCTGGCCCGATCGCCGGTCCACATCTTTTCGACGCCGACCACCAGGACAGGAGACTGGCCGGCGAGCGCGGCCATGACCCCGAGGTGGAGCGCCGAGGAACCACCGGCGCACGAGTTGTCGACGTTCACCACGCCGGTCGTCCCCAGGTCGACCCCTCGCAGCCACGCCTGGCCCCGGATGCATCCCTGGTCACACAGCCGGCCCCCGAGCGCATTCGCCACGATCACGAGCCCGACGTCGGACGCGGACAAGCCGGCGTCCTCGAGCGCACCGAGCACCACCTGGCGCGCCATGTCCTCGGGTGAGGCGTCGCGCCGGTCCATCGGCGTCATGGCGATGCCCGCGATGCCCACGTTGCCGGTCACGACCATTGCCCCCGCAGTTCCCCGGCCAGTTCCGCGAACTGGTCCGAGGGGTGATCGGTCGTCAGGAACACGGCGACATGGTGCGCCCCGGCCTCCAGGTAGCGGGCGATCACGGCGCTGCAGCGCCGGGCGCCGCCGGTCACCAGATGCCGAGCAAAGGCGCGCGCCGGCAGGCCGTACAGCGACGACATCCATTCCAGACCCCGGTCCGTGGCGTTGTCGCCCACCGACGCGAAGACGACGATCGCCCTTTCCACGTCGCCCGGATCTCTGCCCGCCCGGTCGGCTTCCTTGTCCAGGCGGGCGTTGGCGGCGGTGTACTCGTCGGGGGAGAGGAACAACGGGATCCAGCCGTCGCCCCGGACTGCGGCGCGGCGGAGCGACGCCTCGCTCGAGCCGCCGACCCACACCGGGATCGGTGGCGGGGCGGGCAGCTGGGCGTAGCGCGCCACACCGTCGGCGGACCACAGGCGCTTCAACGTGTCGATGCCGTCGTCGAGCCGGCGGCCGCGTCCGGCGAACGCGGCGCCAGCGGCCTCGTACTCGCCGACATGCATCCCCGAGCCCACGCCCAACACGAGCCGGCCGGCGGACAGGTGCTGGAGTCCGGCCGCCTCCTTCGCCACCGCCGGTGCGCCCCGAAGGGGCAGCTGCAGCACGCACGAGCCGATCGCCGCCCGGTCGGTGGCCGTGGCCGCCAGGGCGAGCGCGCCCATGGTCTCGAGAGCAGGACGATGCCAGAAGAGGTGGTCACACGCCCACAGGGCGCCGGCGCCCGCAGCCTCCGCGTCGCGGCACACCCGGGCGAGCTCAGCGGCGGCCGGGAGGTCGTCGGTGTCCTGCGGAAATGTCGGGAGGATGAGCCCGAGCGACCCCGTGGCCGGACCCCGCGACACCCGCGACGCCGCCGCCTGCGTATCGGAGGGCACGCCTCATGCTAACTGGCGAGCGTTCGCTGACGCCCCGTCAGGTAATGGAGCGGATCACAGCTTCATCCGGCGTTCACGCAGCGTTGGGTGGCTGGCTCGGAGCCGGGGACCGCGCCGCGGCGAGGCCTCGGCCCGATCCGGGCCTGAAGCCCGGCAGAATAGATATGTGGACGACGTCGCCGAGGAGCCGCAGGGAGCCGACGGAGGCGAGGTGACCTCACCGGGGCATGCAGGAGTACTCGGCGAGGAGGAGCGTGCCCGGCGTGAAGCGGACCTCAGGGGACTGATCGACCTCATGCGACCCGCCGTCCAGGCCGACGGGGGGGACCTCGAGCTCGTGTCGTTCGACGTCGAGTCCGGCCACGTGGAGGTCGAGCTGCGCGGGGCGTGCAGCTCGTGCGCCATCTCGTCGGCCACGCTCCAAGGCGGTGTGGACCGGATCCTCAGGGCGCGCCTGGACTGGGTCACCGAAGTCGTCGGCGGGGTGGACGAGTCCGCCGACCCCTTCGAGTCGGTCGCCATGGGCCGCGGCGCCTACGTCCCCAAATACTGATCGTCAAGTACTGATCGTCCAGTCCTGGTCGTCCCAGTACCGGACGTCCCGGTACGGGTCGCCCCGGTACGGGTCGCCCGGATGCTGGTTCCCCCAGGACCGTCGCCCGATGACTGGGCGTCAGAACTGACCCGGGTCAGGCCGCCAGGTCGGACTCCTCGACGGTGCCGTAGCGCACGAGCGGCTCGAACAAGTCGATGACGCTGCGGTCGGGATCCGTGATGCCCCGACCGGGCGCCGAACCGAGCCGGCGGGTTGCGAAGCGGCGGGCCACCGCCGCCTTGCGGGCGTCGCCGTCACGGTCGAGCGACCACGCGGCGTCTTCGAGCAGGAGCGCGCCTTGGGCCGTGTCCGCGAGCAGTTCCGCCATCTTTCGGCTCTGCAAGAGCGCGACGTCGTCGGGGGCGTGCTCGAGGTAGTCGACGGCCGCACGCGCCTCGGCGAGTGCGGTCGACACCGTGTCGAGGGCCCGGGCGAGCACCTTGTGACCGGAGGCGCTCTCCATCGCCTTCTCCAGCCGGGCGAACAGCGCGACGTGCGCGCGCTCGCCGCGCATGGCCCGCCGCACGTCGATGCAAAGGATGTTCTCGGTGCCCTCCCAGATGGTGTGGCACTGGGCGTCGCGCAGTTGGCGCGCCATGGGCCAGTCCTCCATGTAGCCGTTGCCGCCCAACACCTCGAGGCCCGCCGACGCAGCCGACAGCGCGACGCGTGTGCACCGCATCTTGACGAGGGGCACCAGGATGCGCCTGACGAGGCGGCCGGATTCCGCGTCGGCCGCGCCTCGTGCCGCCGCGGCGCACTCATAGGTGGCCGCCATCCCGCCTTCGAGGTCCACCAACATGTCGACGAGCGTCTCGCGCACGAGCGGGTAGGCATCGATCCGGTTGCCGAACTGCGATCGCCGCGCCGCGTAGATCGCCGCCTCGAGGAACGACCGCCGGTGGATGCCGAGACCCATGAGAGCGACCCCGAACCGGCTGCCGTTCACCATTTCCATCATCCGGTTGATGCCGCGGCCGTCGCGTGCTGCATCGGCAGAGCGTGTGCCGGCGTCGGCGCCGGCCGGCGCGCCCGCCAGCCACGCCACCGCGCCGTCGAGGGACACCTCTGCGGTGGGTACGCCCACCGTGCCCAGCTTGGGCTTGAGGCGCTTGATCACGAAGCCGTTCGGAGAGCCGTCGGGTCGCTGGCGCGGCACGATGAAGGTGGCCAGGCCGCGACTGCCGTCGGGCGCGCCCTGGGGTCGGGCCAGGACGATGAACACCTCGGCGTCCACGTTCGAGCAGAAGTGCTTCTCGCCGGACAGACGCCACTCGTCGCCGTCCTGCACGGCGGTGGTCGTGTTCGCCCCCACGTCGCTGCCCCCCTGGCGCTCGGTGAGGAACATGCCGCCCTCCCACGCTTCGTCGGGGTCCAGGCTGCGCAGCCGTCGGAGGAGCTCGGTGCGGGCGGGCTCGGGCGCGTACCGCTCGACGATGTCCGCCGCCCCCGACGTCATGCCGAGGCCGCAGTAGACCGCCGTCTCGGCCTGGGACACCAGGTACGACACCGAGGCGGTCACCACCCCGGGCACCGGGCGCCCGGCGTAGGCCTCCAAGCTCACGAAGCCGTTGCGCACCAGGTCGGCCTTGGTCGCCGTCCACGTCGGATGGTGCACCACGGTGTCGATCTCGTGGCCCCAGCGGTCGTAGCGGCGCAGTTCGGGTCCGTGCTTGTCGGTGACCTCGGCGCGCGGGCCCACCGTCTGGCCCACGAGCGCGCCGAAGCGCCCCACGTGCTCCTCGGCGAGGGCCCGCTCGGCGGGATCGGGCAGGTGGTGGTCGAGCAGGAAGGAGAGGTTCGGGTCGAGGCGGTACCAGTCCAGGCCGGCGGCCTGCTCGTACTCGGCGTAGTCGGGGAGCATGCTCCGATGCTACGGCCGGGTCCCGGCGCCGGCGGCGAGCCCGCCCGCGCCATCACTTAGCGAAACTAATTAGAATGGTGAACAAATGGTCCCCACCTCGCCGCCGTCCCCGTCCACCGCCGTGCTCGAGCAAGCGCTGGCGGACGTGCCGGCCCAGGGCGCACCCTCGGGGTCCGACGCGGAGGTGGCCGCCCGGCTGCGACTGGTGGTCACGCGCCTCGCCCGCAAGCTGCGCCAGCAGGTGGTGGGCCCCCTGACGCCGTCGCAGATGGCCGCGCTCGCGGCCGTCGAGCGACTGGGCAAGCCCACCCTCGGAGAGCTGGCCGCGTCCGAGCAAGTCCAGCCACCCAGCATGACGAAGATGGTCGTGGGCCTCGAAGCCGCCGGACTGGTCACCCGCCGAGAGGACGACGCGGATCGCCGCGTCGTGCGCGTGGCGCTCACGTCCGAGGGACGGCGCACCGTGCAGCGCAGCCGCTCGCTGCGCACCGCCTACCTCGTCCGGCAGCTGCGCCGGCTGTCCGACGACGAAAGAGCGTCGTTGCACCGGGTCGTGGCGCTCCTCGAACGCCTCGTGGAAGAGCCATGACGCGCGTGCGGAGCGTGGCGCGCACGACGTTCAGGTCGCTGCGCGTCCGCAACTACCGCTTGTACTTCGTCGGCCAGATCATCTCGGTGAGTGGCACGTGGATGCAGAGCGTCGCCCAGGCATGGCTCGTCGTCCGATACCTGGCGCCCCGTAACCAGGCAGGTGTCGACCTCGGCATCACCATGGCCCTGCAGTTCCTGCCGATGTTGCTCTTCGGTGCGTGGGGCGGACTGGTCGCGGACCGCCTCGACAAGCGACGGCTCCTGTTCGCGACCCAGAGCGCGGGCGGGGTGCTTGCGCTGGTGCTCGGCCTCCTCGTCACGGTGGGCCACGGGCCGGCCGGCGTCGCCCGCCTGTGGGAGGTGTACCTCCTGGCGTTGTTGCTCGGCGTCGTGAACCTGTTCGACAACCCTGCCCGCCAGACGTTCGTCATCGAGATGGTCGGCAAGCGCGACCTTCCGAACGCCGTCAGCTTGAACAGCATCATCATGAACGGCGCCCGGGTCATCGGGCCGGCTCTGGCCGGCGTCCTCATCGCCACGGTCGGCCTCGGCGTGTGCTTCCTCGTCAACGCGGCGAGCTACGTGGCCGTGATCGCCGCGCTGGCGCTCATGCGGCGCAGCGAGCTCGAGCCGTCGCAGCTCGTCGAGCGAGCGAAGGGCCAGCTGCGCGACGGGCTTCGCTACGCGTGGCGCACGCCCAACCTGCGCGCCCCACTCGTGCTCGTCTTCGTGGTGGGCCTGCTCGCGTACAACTTCACCGTGCTCCTGCCCCTGCTGGCACGGGAGACCTTCCACGGCGGCGCGGGCACCCTGGCCGTGCTCACCTCGCTCATGGCCGGGGGCGCGGTCGTGGGCGGGCTCGTGGTCGCCAATCGGGGCAAGCCCGACATCCACCGCCTGACCGCCATCGGCATGGCCTTCGGCGTCCTCATCGCGGCGGTGGCCCTGTCGCCGACGCTCACCACGGCCGCCATCCTCATCGTGGTCATGGGTGCGTTGTCGATCGGCTTCATCGCCACGGCCAATGCCACCATCCAGTTGCGGGTGGAGCCCACCATGCGCGGCCGGGTCATGGCGCTCTACGCCATCGGGTTCCTGGGCACCGCGCCGATCGGCGCCCCGCTGGTCGGCTGGATCTCGCAGACCTCGAGCCCCCGCGTCGCGCTCCTCGTGGGGGCGAGCGCGACCGTGTTGGCTTCGGGGCTCACACTGGCGCGCCACCGCCATGAGCACCATCGCGCGGCCGCCATGCCGCCGGGGTTGGACGAGTCCGAGCCCGGGACCGAACTGGGCGTGGCCTAAGAAGCGGGAGCCTTCGGTTCGGCGGTCACCGAGCCTTCGGTTCAGCGCTCACCGGAGCCTGCAGCTCCGTGCTCTTCGGAACCTTCGGTTCCGTGCTCTTCGGAACCTTCGGTTCCTTGGGCAGGCCGAGCAGCCGCTCGCCCACGATGTTGCGCTGGATCTCCGCCGTGCCTCCCCAGATCGTCTCCGAGCGGCTGAAGAAGAACGACGACTGCAGTTCGTTGACCGGGTAGTTGCCCGATCCCCGGCGAGCGAGCGCGCCCTCCGCGTCCGCGCTCCGTCCGGTGAGCACCTGCCCACCCGCCCCGAGAATGTCCATGGCCAATTCCATGATCTCTTTGTGGTACTCGGACCAGAACATCTTGTGCATCGTGCCGAGGCGGGCCGCGTGCTTGGTGCCGTGCAGCGCGTCGGTCAGCGAGCGGTAGCCGTTGATCTGCATGATCTTCACCTTCGACCATGCCTTCGCCAGTCCTTGGCGGACGACGGGGTCGTCCGCCCGCCCCGTGCGACGCGCCTCGTCGATGATCTTGTCGAGCTCCTTTTCGAACCGCCGGTGGCCGGTGGTCGACGACGCGCCACGCTCGAAGCCGAGCGTGGTCATCGCCACCTTCCAGCCGTTGTTGACGCCGCCCACGACGTTCTCCTTGGGGCAGCGCGCGTCGGAGAAGTACACCTCGTTGAACTCGGCTGACGCGTCGATCTGGGTGATGGGCCGCACCTCGATCCCCGGCTGCTTCATCGGGACGAGCAGATAGGAGATGCCCTGGTGCTTCTCGGCCTCGGGGTCGGTACGGGCCAGGAGGAAGATGTAGTCGGCGAACTGCGCCTGGGTCGTCCACACCTTCTGGCCGTTCACGACCCATTCGTCGCCGTCGAGGGTGGCGCGCGTCTTGAGCGACGCCAGGTCGCTGCCCGCGTCCGGCTCGGAGAAGCCCTGGCACCACGAGATCGTCCCCGCCAGGATGCGCGGGATGAACTGCTGCTTCTGCTCCTCGGACCCCCACTGCAGGATGGTGGGGCCCACGAGCGTGTCCCCGAAGAAGTCCGCCCGCATGGGGGCGTCGGCCCGGGCGAACTCCTCCGCCAGCACGACCTGTTCGATGAGCGACAGGCCCTTGCCCCCGTACTCCTTCGGCCACGACGCGCAGATCCAGCCGCCCTCGTGCAGCTTCTTCACCCACTCGGCGTTGAAGGCCTTGCGTTCCTCGCCGCGTAGCCGGAAGCCGGGCTCGAACCACCCGTCGGGGAGGTGGTCCTCGAGCCAGCCGCGGATCTCCTTGCGGAACGCCTCCGCCTCGGGGGGATAGGTCAGGTCCACAGGGTCGAACGTACCCGCGGCGGTCTCAGACAGTCACGCCGTGCCGAGCTGGACGGCCTTCACCATGAGCATGACCACCGCCAGCACCAGGTAGCCGTACATGGCGTACAGGGTGAGCGTGCGACCGCGTGACCACACCGGCCGCTCGATGAGGGCGAGCGGGGGCATCCGCCACGTGTCGCGCCGGGCGGCGGCGTCAGGAGGGACGGGGGGTCGCTGCTCGAGTGCGCGCCGGTAGAAGAAGCCGGCCACGCCGAGCACCACCACGAGGGCCGTCGCCAGGCCGGCGAGGAGAGCGGTGACGTCGACGTGGGGGAAGACCGTGGTCGTCATGAGGATGAGCGACAGGACGAACAGCACCGAGACGATCACCGTCGCCACCACGTTCAGCCAGGGCCGGTTCACCCACGGCCCGAGCACACCGCGGTCGTTGCACAGCAGGACGAGGAAGACCGTCGCGCTCGGGAGCAGCACGCCGGCGAGCGCCTGCACGGCGACCGTGATCAGCCCGAGCGGAGCACCCGGGATGAGCACGATGGTGGCCGCCAGCGCCACCATGGCGGTGAAGGTCCCGTAGAAGACCTTCGCGTCGCGGATCCCCCGGTGCAGGGAGTGGCGCAAGCCGAAGATGTCGCCGACGGCGTACGAGGTGGCCAGGGTGACCGACGCCGCGCCGATGATGGAGGCGTTGAGCAGCACGATGGCGAACAGCGCCCCGGCGCCGTGGCCCAGGTACTTGGCGAGCCCGTGGGCGACGGCTCCCGCGTCGGTGAACCTGCCCGACACGGCCGTGCCCCCGAGGGCGGACGCCACCACGATCATGATGAGGCTGGCGGCGAGCACGGTGACGAACGACCCGATGACGGTGTCGGCGCGCTCGTAGTTGATCCACCTCGGCGTGATCCGCTTGTCGACGATGTTCGACTGCTGGAAGAAGAGCTGCCACGGGGCGACCGTCGTGCCGACGATGGCGATGATGAGCAGGATCGCCGTCGAGTTGAACCCGCCCTTCACCCCCGGCACGAGGAACCCGTGGAGGACGGGCGCGCCATGGGGGTGCGAGAACACCGCCAACGGGATGACCAGGAAGTTGGCGAAGATGAAGATGAACATGAACCGCTCCCACCGGTGGAAGCTCCCGGACGCGGTAATGGCGATGAGCATCGCCGCGGCGATCGGCACGGAGATCGTCGAGCTGACGCCGAAGTACTGCAGGGCGAGGCTCACGCCGATGAACTCCGTGACGATCGTGAGGAAGTTCAGGACGAAGAGGTCGCCGACGGAGAAGAGGCCCCAGAACCGCCCGAAGCGCTCGTTGATGAGCCGGGCGTGGCCCACGCCGGTCACCGCGCCCAGGCGGACGACCATCTCCTGGTTGACGATGAGCACGGGGATGAGCAGCGGCAACGTCCACAGCAGGCTCATGCCGTAGTTCTGGCCGGCTTGGGAGTAGGTGGCGACGCCGCCCGCGTCGTTGTCGCCGACCATGACGATGATGCCCGGGCCGATGATGGCGAGCAGCGTGAGCAGGCGCCCGCGCCAGTTGCGGCGAGGCGCATCGTCGTGCTCGCGCACCGTGCCGAACGCGCCTCGAATGTCGCCGAGGTGCGCCTCGTCCAGGACGGCGGAGGCGTGTTCGTTCTGCAGGGCCTCTTCGGCCATGAGCCCTCCCGGCGGTGCCGGCGTGTCGGCGTGCCTACGTCGCGTGCACGCCCCGCCCGGGGTCATCCGCCGGTCAGCCGAACGGCGTCAGGGTCCCTGTCGGATGGCGTGCACGCCCGGATCGTCGTGGTGACGCGTCAGCGTGCAGCGCTGCTCCTCGTTCCGTCCCCTCGGATCGCGTCAGGGGAGGTGACGCCCGGCGGGGAACCGGACTCGCCGCGTCCGCGACGCACCTCGCCCGCCGGCGAACCGGCCGAGACGCGGTGGCTTCCGGGCCCAATGGTAGTTGGCCGGGGGTTATTCCTCCACCGTGGCCATGCCGAAGTCGCGGCGCCAACCCGTCGGCAGCAGGGCTTCGAGCAGGTCGTCCACGGTGGTGACCCCCAAGATGCTGCGGTGCGCCTCGTCGAGCACCGGCGCCACGGTCAGGTTGAAGTCGGCCATCTTGCGCATGACCGCGTTCAGGTCCCAGTCGGCGTGGACGTGCGGCGGGTCGCGGCGCATCACCGATCCCAACGTGGCGGTGGGCGCGGCCTTGACGAGTGCCACGACCGAGGCCGATCCAGTCACTCGACCGTCCGCGCCGCGCGCGAACACGACCGCCAAGGCCTCCGGCGGAGCAGCGCTCGTGCGGACGGCGTCGAGGACAGCGGACACCGCGGTGTCCTCCGGCAGGGACACGAAGTCGGGGCTCATGAGCCCGCCGGCGGTCTCGGGGTTGTAGTTGAGCAGGGAGCGCACCTTGCGCAGCTGCGGCTGGGGGAGCCGCTGCAGCACCGGCAGGCGGCGCTCCTGATCGAGGTCCATGAGGAGGTCCGCGGCGTCGTCGGGGGCCATGGTGGCGAGGAGCCGGGCGGCCTCGTCGTCGGAGCGGCTGCGGATGAACTCGATCTGGTGCTCGGGGTCGAGCTCCTCGAACACGTCGGCCTCGAGCTCTCGGTCCTGGCCCACGGCCTCGATGATCTCCTCGCCCTCTTCGTGGGAGGCCTGCTCGACGAGGTCGGCGATCTGCGCGGGGTGCAGGCGCGCCAGCTTGCGGTAAGGGATGCGCAGGCGCGCCGTGGGCACGTGCGCCACGAACGGCTCGATGGTCTCCCAGTCGACGATCTTGCCGGCCGCGATGCGCCGCCCGAGCGCGCGGGGCAGCAGCCGGCGCAGCGCCGAGCGCGGGCTCGGGTCGACGCCGGCGACCTCGAGTCGGCCGTCGATCTTGGCCAGCTCGATCTCGTTGGCTTTGATCAGCCGGGCGCCCTGGAAGTTGATGAGGTGCCGGGCGCGCAGGTCCCGGGCCAGCAGCACCTCACCCGGACGGCGGTCGAAGCGATCCAGGCTCACCCGGTCGCCGGTGAACTGCACACGGCCGGGGCGGACGTCGCCGACCTGGGCGATCGGCAGGAAGAGCCGGCGCCGCGCCACGCGCACGACCATGCCGGTCACCGGCGGGTGCGGCGAGTAGCCCAGCCGGACGATCAGGTCCTCGACCTTGCCGAACCGGTCACCGTCCCGGTCCACGAGCGCGCTCTTCACCACGCTGGAGAGGTGAAGGATCTCCACGGCCATGGGACAGGCGCTCCTCGAGCGGCGGGGCGGGGAACGGCCGCTCCGCGAGCGGTGGGCAACCCGACCGCCGGCGTCAACGCTATCGGAGGCGGACAGCGCGAAAGCGGCTCACCGGCCCGGCGCCCGTCAGCCCGGCGACCGTTTGCGCACGAGCACGGATCCGGGCGAGGCTGATCGGCCATGGTCTGCCGGGGGGGACTCTCGTCGTGAAGTCTCCCCGCCGACGCGTGGCGGAGATCCGCCGGTCGTGGCAGCGAAGCGCCGAGATCGAGGTCCCCCCGGCGCGCCCCGCGGCCCCGCCCGGGCCCGGCGGCCTGCGCATCGCCTACCTGCTGTACCGGGGCAACCCGCGCTG
>DATGKD010000157.1:0-13044 GCA_035294855.1 Acidimicrobiales bacterium | reverse complement strand
CGGCCGGATTGGCGGGCTCGTTCCTTCTCGACGACGCCACGCGCGAGCGCCTCGTCAACGGCTGGGACGACATCGGCCTCACCCTCCGCCACGAGGACGACATCCGCGCCTACGAGCCGACGCGGCCCTCGTGGCTTCCCGCCGTTCGTGCCTGAGCGGGGCCATCGGCAACCGACGCACAACCCACCGCACAACCCACCTCTCAGCAGGTGGACGGCTCGCGGGCTACCTTGCGTGAGCCCGGCGCGTGCCGGGTTCGGCATCAGGAGGGTCCAATGCTCAAAGGGTTCAAGAACTTCCTGTTGCGAGGTGACGTCGTCGTCATCTCCATCGGGCTGATCGTCGCTCTGGCGTTCTCGACGCTGATCAAGGCATTCACCGACAGTGTCATCACGCCGCTCGTGAACCGTGCCGAGGGGAAACACCCCATCGCGCTGGGCGTGCAGCTGGGGGACCCCGGCAGCCAGTCGACGTTCATCAACTTCGGCAACTTCATTTCGGCGATCATCTACTTCATCATCTTCATGGCGGTGATCTACTTCGTCATCGTGCTGCCGTACCGCTCGATCTCCGCCCGGCGCGGCGTCGTGGTGTTCGGCCCTCCCGATCCGGTCAAGGCATGCCCGGCCTGTCTGTCCGACGACCTGCCGCTCGGGGCGACCAAGTGCAAGTACTGCGGGACCGACATCCCCGCACAGCCGGTCACGAGCCGCTGACCGGCGCACACGCTGCGCTCACGAGGGGACCTCACGAAGGGCACGAAGGGGCACGACGGGGCACGAAGGGGCACGACGGGGTCCTTCCGAAGGGGTCCCCAAGGGCTTCACAGCCCTCTGATCAGGGCCCGATCTCGACCTGCCGCCGGCCGCCGAGCGCTCGGATGCGCACCAGGCGGTTGACCGCCGCCAGGTAGGCACGCGCCGAAGCCTCGACCACGTCGGTCGAGACCCCGCGCCCTGAGACCTTGAGCCCGTCGCCTTCGAGCTGGACGACAACGTCGCCGAGCGCGTCGACCCCTCCGGTGACCGACGACACGTTGAAGCCGATGAGCTTGGACTCGACCTTCGTCGCGGTGCGGATCGCGGTGCAGGCGGCGTCGATCATGCCGTTGCCCTCCGAGGTGGCGTCGACCTTGTCCCCGGCGCGGCTCACCACCACGCGCGCCCTGGGCATGCCGACGGTGCCACCGACGACCTCGAGCGACTCGAGCTGGAATCCCTCCACGAGGTCGTGACCGAGCTCCTCGGCCACGATGGCCTCCAGATCGGCTTCGGTGATCTCCACCTTTCGGTCGGCGAGCTCCTTGAACCTCCGGAACGCCTGGTTCAGCCCGTCGCCCTGGACGTGGATCCCCATCTTCGACAGGCTGTCGGCGAAGGCGTGCCGTCCGGAGTGCTTGCCGAGCACGATCTGGCGGCCCACCTGGCCCACGCTGGCGGCGTCGATGATCTCGTACGTCGAGCGGTCGACGAGCACGCCGTGCTGGTGGATGCCCGACTCGTGCGCGAAGGCGTTGCGCCCGACGACCGCCTTGTTGTACTGCACCGGGTAGCCGGTGAGTCGCGCCACCAGACGTGAAGCGCGGGCGAGCTCCTCCGTCCGCACCGTCGTCGTCACCCCTGGGAACTGATCGGGCCGGATGCGCACGGCCATGACGACCTCCTCGAGCGCGGCATTGCCGGCGCGCTCACCCAGGCCGTTCACGCACACCTCGACTTGGCGCGCCCCTGCCTGAACCCCGGCCAGGCTGTTCGCGGTGGCGAGACCGAGATCGTTGTGGCAGTGGGTCGACAGGACGTAGTCGCCCGGGACCTGCTTGCGGACGTGTTGGATGAGTGCCCCGAAGTCCCACGGGATGCCGTAACCGACCGTGTCGGGGATGTTGAGCGTCGTGGCACCCGCGTCCACCGCCGCGGCGAGCACTTCCAGCATGAAGTCGAGCGGCGTGCGGGTGGCGTCCTGGGGGCTGAATTCCACGTCGGCGGTGTGCTCACGGGCGCGGGCGACGCCGGCACGCGTCTCCGCCAGCACTTGCGCCTCGTTCATCTTGAGCATGTGCTCCATGTGCTGGGGGCTCGTCGAGATGAACACGTGGATGCGCGCCGACGCCGCGTCCCGAAGCGCCTCCCAGCACCGGTCCACGTCCGACACGTGGGTGCGTGAGAGCCCGCAGATGGCGGGAGCGTCCGGCTCGTTGCCTACGGTCCGGGCGATGGCCTGCACGGCGTCGAAGTCACCCTGGCTGGCGACGGGGAACCCGGCCTCGATGTAGTCGACACCGACGCGCGCCAGCTGCTCGGCGATCTCGAGCTTCTCGGCGACGTCGAGCGATATACCGGGAGATTGCTCCCCGTCACGGAGCGTGGTGTCGAACACGACGAGATGGCCAGGGTCCCCCCCGCCGCGCACCGCACCGGCGCCCGCGCCGGCGGCTTCGGTGGCGCCGCTTCCGTTCGAGTTCTCGCTCATCGAGGTGATCCTCGCTCTCTGTGTGACCCGGTTGTGTGCGTCGCGACCAAGAAGAAACCCCCTGGCCTCGGGGGCTCAGGGGGTCGTTCGGCGAGCGCGATGGGGCGCTCGCCGTCAGGTAAGAAGCAGGCCGGTGACGGGGCGATTCGCCTTCATGACCCTGTCATGGTGTCAAACGAACGCACCCTGGTCAAGGACTGGGCGCCGCAGACCCCCACTACGCTGCGAGACGTGCGTGGCGTCGTGCGCATCGTGTTGATCGTGGTGGGCGTCGCCGCGGCGTTGGCGGGGGCGGTCGCCGCGGCGCGAGCAGTCCTCGACAGGTCGTCTGGTGGCGCCGAAGCGGCTCCCCGCAGGCGAGGCAGCTTCGACACGTGGCCCGCGGTCCCTCCGGCACGGGATCGGTCCGACGGCAACGGATCACGGGCTGCTTCTCAACCCGGCACTCGCTGAGCGCAGCTCCGCGGCGCGGCGGCCGCACGAGATCAGATCGTCGTCTGCGCCAGGACCCGGCAGCCCGACAGGGCAGTGACGACGGCGAGCGGTCGCGACGCCCCGCCCTGTCCGGAGGCTGGACCGAAGACGAAGACGAGCGCCGGTGTGTCGCGGTACACGGCGGTCGCGGTGAACGACAGCGAAGGGTTCGCTGTGGTGCCGCGCGACGTCTTCGCCTCCTGCTCCGCGGACTGCAGACACCCCGCGACAGCGTCAGAGGTCGCTGACCGGGCCGCCCCCGTCGCGGGAGGAGCCGCGGTCGGTGCGAACGCCCCCGAACCCGATGTCGCCGAGCCGGCGCTCTGCGGGCTTGCTTGTCCCGGGACCGCGCCGTTCGAGCCCGCAGCCGCCGAGCCGGCGGCGCCATTCACCGCGAACGAACTGAGCGCGGACCGCAATTGCTGGGTCGAGCCGATCGCTCCCAGGTCACGCGCCGGAGCGTTCGCCGCCGCCGACAGTCCGCCGTGATCTTCGGGGTTGTGGGTGGACCGGGCGCCGGACGCCCTGCTCGACCCGGTCGTGTTCGAGGTCGACGAGATCGCCACGGGAACAGCGATGAGGGCAGCGACGATCAGTGCCGCGGCGACCCCTCCGACGACACGGGGGCTGGGGGATCGGCGTACCCGCAGTGGGGTGGCGGGCACCGGAACTCCAGCGGCATCTCCGCCGAGCGATTGCCGGTTGGCTCGTTCCGCCAGGGCCTCGTCGACGACGGCCGCGACCATGGCGGCACGCTCATCGGCCGATACCGCAGGTACAGGGCGCCGGAGGAGCTGGCGGGCATCGCCGAGTTCCGTGAGCCGTCGGCGGCACGCGTCGCAATGCCGCAGGTGCGCGTCCGCGGCGAGACGGTCGCCCACATCGTCGATGCGGGACGACAGCTCCTCGTCGCTCAGGTGCATGTCGGTCATGGTCGGGAATCACCCTCCACCGGTTGGACGACCGTCCCGCCCTCCCGGTTCCGGCGGGCAGAGGCCGGAGCTGCCCCTCCCGCCCCTCCCGCCCCGTCCGACGGGGACGACGAAGCCGGCGCGGCCGGCGCGGCCGGCGCGGCCCGCCCTGCCGTCAAGATCGCCGCGAGGGCGGCCCGACCGCGCGCGATGCGCGACCGGACCGTCCCGATCGGCAGGTCGAGGACATCGGCGATCTCGTCGTACGGGAGGTCACAGACGTCGCGCAGAACGACGGCCACGCGGAATTCGGAAGGGATCTGCGCCAGCGCGGCATCGACGTCGATCTTGGCCACGACACTGTCGGCCGGATCGAGACCGGCGGAGCCGAACGCAGCCGGCGCGACGACAGCTGAACCGGCGGCCCGCCCTGGCGCGTGGTCACGGGCCACCTCCTCTGCCGTCGCCGTATCGACCCAGAGATCGCGCCGGGCTGACGTTCTCGCGCCCGGGCGTCCGGCTGCATCCCGCCCGTCGTCGTCCGGGAGGCCGACCAGCGGCCGGCGGCGCCGTCGCCGCAATTCGTCGAGGCACACATTCGTGGCGATGCGGTACATCCACGTCCCGAACGAGCTGCGTCCGTCGAAGCGCTCGAGGCCCTTCACCGCAGCGAGGAGTGCGTCCTGGGTTGCGTCGAGGGCGTCGGCGTCGTTCGACAACATGCGCCGGCACAGGGCGTGGACGCGGTCGTAGTGGGACGTCAGCAGGTCCTCGAGGGCCTGGCGGTCTCCCCGCCGAGCCGCACCAAGCGCGTCCGCACCCTCTCGACCACGGTCGGGGACACTGCGTTCGGCGGACATGTCGATGGAGAAAGGCTAGGCCCGCGCTCCGGCTCTGCGCGTACGCCGGATGGCCCGAGTCGACCGCACACGAAAGGCGCGCGGCCGCGCCGACTCAGGTCAACGTGACCCGGTGCACCTCGAGAATGCCGTCGGCCGCCTGCAGCCGCGCCACCGTGTCTTCCGGCACCGCTTTGTCCGTGGTGAGGACCATCAGCGCCGTGTTGGCGGTGCGCGACGGGCCGACGTCCATGTCCGAGATCGACACCTCGGCCTCACCCAGGGCGGTGCCCACGACGCCGACCATCCCCGGCCGGTCGTCGTTCCGCACGAGCAGCATGTGCCTGGCCGGCGGCACCTCGACCTTGTGGTCGTCGATCAACACGAAACGCGGCTCCCCCCCGGTGCCCGACAACGTCCCCGCGAGCGAATGGTCACGGGACGTCAGCGTGATGAGGTTCACGTATTCGCGCGTCGCCGTCGTGGTTATCTCCCGTACCTCGAGGCCCCGCTGCGCGGCGAGTTGCGGCGCGTTCACGTACGACACGGGCTCCTCGGTACCGCTCGCGAACAGTCCCTTCAGGACGGCCAGCGTCAAAATGGACGTGTTGGCGCCGGCCAGGCCGCCCTCGTACTCCACCTCGAGCGACTCGGGCAGGCCGTCGCCGAGGCACGCGAAGAACCGGCCCAGTGCTTCTGCCAGCCCCATGAACGGGCGCACCGTCTCGGAGACCTCGGTCGCCGCCACGTTGACGGCGAACGGCACGAAGTCGCCCGCCAGCGCGAGGTTCACCTGCTCGGCGATCGTCACCCCGGCTTTGTCCTGGGCCTCGGCCGTCGACGCGCCGAGGTGGGGCGTCACGACCACGCCGGGCAGGCCGAAGAGCGGCGAGTCCGTGCACGGCTCGGTGGCGAACACGTCGATCGCCGCGCCCGCGACCTGTCCCGAACGCAACGCGTCGGCGAGCGCGTCCTCGTCGACCAATCCGCCGCGGGCTGCGTTCACGATGCGGATGCCGGGCTTGGCCTTGGCGAGGAGGTCGCGCCCGATGAGCCCCATCGTCTCGGCGGTTTTCGGCAGGTGGATCGTCAGGAAGTCCGCCTCCTGCACGAGGTCCTCGAGCGACATGAGCTGGACGCCCATCTGGCGCGCTCGCTCCGGCGCCACGTAGGGGTCGTAAGCCGCCAGGCGCATGCCGAATGCCAGCGCCCGTTGCGCCACCAACGCGCCGATGCGGCCCAGGCCGACCACGCCCAGGACCTTGCCGTGGAGCTCGACGCCCTCCCACTTGGAGCGCTCCCACTTCCCGCCCACGAGCGCGGCGTGCGCCTGCGGGACGTTGCGGGCCTGGGCGAGCAACAGCGCCATGGCGTGCTCGGCGGCGGAGAGGACGTTGGACTCGGGCGCGTTCACCACCATGACGCCGCGCGCCGTGGCCGCCTCGACGTCCACGTTGTCGAGGCCGATGCCGGCGCGGCCCACGACCGCCAGCTCGGTGCCGGCCCCGAGCACCTCCGACGTCACCTGCGTGGCCGACCGGACGATCAGCGCGTGGGCGCCCCGAACGGCGCCCAGCAGATCGGCCGGGGCCAGCTCGAGCTGGACGTCGACGTCGTGACCGGCGTCGGCGAGCGCCCGCAGGCCCCGCTCGGCGAGCTTCTCGGTGACAAGGACGCGTGCCATGCCCGGCAACCTAACGGCCGCGCACCGGCGTCAGCCGGCCGTGGCGAACAGCTTGGCCAGCCGGGTGACGCCCTCGACGATGGCGTCGTCGCCCATGGCGTACGACATGCGGAGGTAGCCGGGCGCACCGAACGCCTCTCCCGGCACCACGGCCACCTTGACCTCCTCGATGGCCACCTCGGCCAACTCCACCGAGCTGCCCACCACGCGACCCGCCACGCGCCGTCCCAACAGCCCGCGAACCGACGGAAACGCATAGAACGCTCCCTCCGGCTCCACGCACGTGACGCCGTTGCACTCGTTCAGCATCCGGTGGATGGTGAGCCGGCGCCGGTCGAACACGGCACGCATCTCCTCCACGGCGTGCAGGTCGCCACCCACCGCCTCGAGCGCGGCCTTCTGGGCAACGTTCGACACGTTGGACGTGGCGTGCGACTGCAGGTTGGACGCCGCGTCCACCACCGGGCGCGGCCCGATCAGCCACCCCACCCGCCACCCGGTCATGGCGTACGTCTTCGCCACCCCGTTGATGACGACGCACTGCTCGGCGAGCTCGGGGACGGCCACGGGCATGGACGTGAACCGCCGCCCGCCGTAGACGAGATGCTCGTAGATCTCGTCCGTCACCACCCACAGGCCACGGTCGAGCGCGAAGCGACCGATGGCCGCCACCTCGTCCGGCGTGGCGACGGCGCCGGTCGGGTTGTTGGGGGACACGAACAACAGGACCTTGGTGGCGTCGGTGACCGCCGCCTCGAGCGCCTCGACCCGCACGTGGAAGCCGTCGGCCTCCTCGGTCTCGACCGGCACCGGCACGCCGCCCGCCAGGGCGACGGCCTCCGGATAGGTCGTCCAGTACGGAGCCGGTACGAGGACCTCGTCGCCGGGGTCGAGCAGCGTGGCGAACGCCTCGTACACCGCCTGCTTGGCCCCGTTCGTCACCAGGACCTGCGAGGCGGCGACCTCGAAGCCCGAGTCGCGACGGGTCTTCGCGGCGATGGCTTCGCGTAGCGCCGGGAGCCCCGCGGTTGGCGTGTAGTGGTGCATGGCGGGGTCCCGGCACGCGGCCACGGCCGCTTCGACGATGCGCAGCGGCGTGGGGAAGTCGGGCTCGCCCGCGCCGAAACCGATGACGTCCTCGCCCGCCGCGGCGAGCGCCTTGGCCTTGGCGTCGACGGCCAACGTGGCGGACGGCGACACCGCCGCGACGCGTTTCGACACGCCGCCCGGTCTGACCCGTGTCCCGGTCATCGATCGGTCATCGATCAGCCGTCGCGTCGCGTGCTCTCACCACGGCTGTCATGCTTGCACACGTGACGAGCGCCCCCGACCCTTCCGGCAACCCACTTTCGGTCCAGATCCCCGACTCGTTGAAGCCGTCCGACGGCCGGTTCGGCAGCGGCCCCTCCAAGGTTCGGCCCGAGCAGGTCGCAGGCCTCGCCGCGGTCGCACCCGGTTACCTGGGCACGAGCCACCGCCAGGCCGGCGTGCGTTCGGTCGTGGGTCGGGTGCGGAGCGGTCTGCGCACCCTGTTCTCGCTCCCCGACGGCTACGAGGTCGTGCTGGGCAACGGCGGCACCACGTGCTTCTGGGACGTCGCCACGTTCTGCCTGATCGAGCAGCGCAGCCAGCATCTGTCGTTCGGCGAGTTCAGCTCGAAGTTCGCGGCCGCCGCCAAGGCCGCCCCGCACCTCGCGGACCCCCAGGTCATCGAGTCCCCGCCGGGCACGCACCCCGTGCCCGAGGCCACCGACGGCGTCGACCTGTATGCGCTCACCCACAACGAGACCTCGACCGGGGTGTCGATGGAGATCCGCCGGCCGGGCGCGCCGGCCTCAGGCGAGCGCGGCGGAGCCCTGGTGGCGGTGGACGGCACCTCGGCCGCGGGCGGCCTGCGGGTCGACCCGTCCCAGTTCGACGCCTACTACTTCGCCCCGCAGAAGTGCTTCGCGTCCGACGGCGGTTTGTGGATCGCGCTCATGTCACCGGCCGCTCTCGACCGCGTGGCGCGCATCTCTGCGTCGGGGCGGTGGGTGCCGGCCTTCTTGGACCTCGGCATCGCGGTCGAGAACTCGAAGCTGGAACAGACCTACAACACCCCGGCGCTCGCCACGCTCCTCCTGTTGGCCGAGCAGGTGGAGTGGATGCTGGACGGCGGCGGGCTTGAGTGGGCGGCCAGCCGCTGCGACCGTTCCGCCGAGGTGCTCTACACGTGGGCCGAGCAGTCCGACTTCGGCACACCGTTCGTGGGCAAGCCCTCCGAGCGCAGCCACGTCGTCGGGACCGTCGACTTCGTGGACGCCGTCGACGCCTCCAAAGTGGCCGCCGCCCTGCGCGCCAACGGCATCGTCGACACCGAGCCCTACCGCAAGCTCGGGCGCAACCAGCTGCGCATCGCCATGTTCCCGGCCATCGATCCCGAGGACGTGGCCGCGCTGTGCGGCTGCATCAATTACGTGGTGGGCGCCCTCGCCGGTTGAGTCGCGTCTCCACACTCCCCTCTGGAGATGGAGTCTTGGGGGGATGGGAGTCGAGTTCGCCGAGGCCGGTGAGTGGAATCGGCCGGTGTGAGCGGCACGCCGTCGCTCAGGTGGCCGGGCTCACCGAGCTCATGTTGAAGTCCGCCACGCGCAGCGCCGGCATGGCCGTTCGGTTCTGCCACTCGCCCCATTCGCGCGACAGCGCCCGCACCGAACGCGACGCCTCGGTGGCGCGCGCCAGGACCTCGAGCGGGCTCTCGTTGAACCGGAAGTTGTTGACCGCCCCCACCACCTCGCCGTTCTCCACGAGGTAGACGCCGTCGCGGGTGAGCCCGGTCAACAACAGCGTCACCGGGTCGACCTCCCGGATGTACCAGAGGCACGTCAGGAGGAGCGCGCGTTCGGTATTCGCCACGACATCGTGGAGGGAACCCGTGGCGCCCGGAAGCTCCAGCACGAGATTGCCCACCGGCGCGGCCGCCTCCACCCCCGATCGCGCCGCCCCGGCGCGGTGGTAGCGGAGGCGCTCGAGGCGGCCCTGCGAGATCCACTTCGTGAGCCGTACGGGCAGCCCGTTGTCGAACACCGACACGTCGGTGCCGGAGGCACCGGTGGCGAGGAACGGCGCGCACTCGAGGCCGCGCTCGGTCGGGTCGCCGCGCAGCTCGAACGGGAGCGGCGACAGCGACTGACCGACTTTCGTACCGCCGTCCGGAGCGGCAAAGGCGCTCTGCCCCTCCTCGGCGTCGCGCCCCGACATGGCCTCCGACATCGGCACCATGAGATCCGCGGTGGCATCGGGCGGGAGGATCACCTCGTAGCGCCCGGCCGGCAGCTCCACCCGGCGCTCCGCCCACCCGAGGCGCTCGACGACCCGCCGTTCGAATTCCGCGATGTCGATGTCCAGGAACGAATCGGTGCCGGCCCCCGCCCACACCGAGCGCTTGCCGTCGGTGCTGCGCGCCACCAGCTCCATGGTGCCGGCGGGCTGGACGTGCCGCAGGCGCACGCCCGTGCTCGTGCCGAGGTAGGCGCTCCCCACCCCGTGCGTGGCGAACCCGGCCAGCAGCCGCCCGGCGTCACGCGCCCGCCCGAACGCATCGCCGAGCCCGCCCACCACCCGGTCGAGGACCGCGGGGCTCGTGAGCTCGGCAGGTTCGTCGAAGTCGGCGGCGGCGGCCCCGACTCCGGTCCCGTCGGGCCCATGGGGCTCGAGCAACGGCGCGGCATCCTCCGCCGGCGCGGCGCGCTGCGCCTCGGACTCGCTCGCCCGCACGAGCTCCTCCACGTCGACCACGCCGCTGGCGCTCGCCACTCCGACCGACGTGGGAGCCTCGCCGACCGCGCCGCTTGCCTTCATGGGGCCGCCTGCCTTCATGGGGCCGCCGGCGCCGTCCTGCCCCGCCGCGAGGCGGAAGCTCACCACCACGACCCGACGGTCACGGCGCACGCCGTTGGTCGTCGTCGTGTTGTTGGCGAAGCGCACCTCCGCCTGGCTGATCTCCTCGACGAGCACGGCGCAGCCGTCGCTCCTCGAAGCCGCCAGGGCACGCTCGACGACCGTCTGCGGAGGCTCGAGCCGCCCCTCTCCCGAACTGCTCACGAACCCGCCTCCGGACGTGTGCGAACGCGCCTCACGGGCCCGCCTCGCTGCGTGCGTTCAGGATGCGGATCCCCCGGAAGAGCGCCGACGGGCAACCGTGGCTCACCGGTGCCACCTGCCCCGGCTGACCCTTGCCGCAGTTGAAGGCGCCCCCGAGCACGTAGGTCGAGGTCCCGCCGACAGCCTCGAGCGATCCCCAGAACTCGGTCGTCTGCGCCTGGTAGGCCGCGTCTTTCAGTTGCCCGGCGAGGCGCCCGCCCTCGATGCGGTAGAAGCGCTGGCCCGTGAACTGGAAGTTGTGCCGCTGCATGTCGATGGACCAGCTCTTGTCGCCCATGACGTAGATACCGCGACCTGCGGCGGAGCACAGCTCGTCGGTCGTCGGCCCTTCCGCGGGCGCAGGCGCCAGCGAGACGTTCGCCATCCGCTGGATCGGCACGTGCAACGGGGAATCTGCGAACGCGCACCCGTTCGATCGGGCGAAGCCGTTGTCGGCGGCCATCCTCCGGTCGAGCTGGTATCCCACGAGCACGCCGTCGCGCACGATGTCGAAGGACTGGGCCTCGACGCCCTCGTCGTCGTAGCCGACCGTGGCGAGCCCGTGCGGCGCGGTGCGGTCGCCGGTGACGTGCATGACCTCCGACCCGTACTTGAGCCTGCCGAGCTGGTCGAAGGTGGCGAACGACGTGCCGGCGTAGGCGGCCTCGTACCCGAGGGCGCGGTCCAGCTCGGTGGCGTGGCCCACCGACTCGTGGATCGTGAGCCACAGGTTGGACGGGTCGATCACGAGGTCGTAGGTGCCCGCCTCCACCGAGGGCGCGGCCATCTTCTCGGCCAGCAGGTCCGGGACCTGCGCCAGCTCGGCGTCCCAGTCCCAGCCTTCGCCCATGGCGTACTCCCAGCCGCGCCCGACCGGGGGCGCGAGCGTGCGCATCGACTCGAACGTCCCGGTGGACCGGTCGACGCCGATGGCCTCCACCACCGGGTGGATGCGCACGCGCCGCTGTTCGGTGACGGTGCCCGCCAGGTCGGCGTAGATCTTGTCCTCCACCACGGCGAGCACCCGGGCGGCCACGTGGTCGACCGACGGCGAGGCAAGCAGCCGGCCGCTCCAGTCCTCCAGGAGGGCGACCTTGTCCGCCTGCGCCACTTCCCCGGGGTCCACCTCGTACGGCGACACCCAGTAGTCGTGGCCGTGGGGCGGCTCCGCGGCGAGCTCCACCGGCCGGCCGAGCGCGCCGGCGGTGGCGCGCGCCAGGCCGACGGCTTCCTCGGCCAGGTGCGCGGCGGCGTGGGGGTGCACCTCGACGCCGGCCGCGAAGCCGATCGACCCGTCGTGCACGACGCGCAGGCCCACGCCGATCTCGGTGTCGTCGACGGTGGTCTCGACCCTGCCGTCGCGCAGGGACACGAACTGCGAGCGGATGTGCTCGATGCGTACCTCGGCGTGGCGGCAGCCGAGCTGCTGGGCGCGCTCCAAAGCGGCCGAGCGCACCTCCGCGACCGGCAGGCCACCGAACTCGCCCCGCTCGGGCGGGGAGCTCACCCGCCGGAGACGTCCTGCACGCGCGCCTTGCCGGCGCTGATGAACGGCATCATCGCCCGCAGCTCCTCCCCGACCTCCTCGATGGGGTGCGCCTTGCCCGCGGCACGTAAGCGCTCGAAGCGGGGACGACCGGCGCGGTTCTCGGCGATCCACTCCTCGGCGAACGCACCCGAGCGGATGTCCGCCAGGATCTGGCGCATCGTGGCGCGCACGTTCTCGTCGATGACCCGCGGGCCGCGCGTGAGGTCGCCGTACTCGGCGGTGTCCGAGATCGAGTACCGCATCCCCGCGATCCCCTGCTCGTACATGAGGTCGACGATGAGCTTGAGCTCGTGCAGGCACTCGAAGTACGCCGACTCCGGCTGGTAGCCGGCGTCGACGAGCGTCTCGTAGCCCGCTTGCACCAGCGAGGTCAGCCCGCCGCACAACACGACCTGCTCGCCAAACAGGTCGGTCTCGGTCTCCTCCTCGAACGTGGTGTCGAGCACGCCGGCGCGCGTCGCGCCCAGCGCGTACGCATACGACAGCGCCAGGTCGTGCGCCTTGCCGGAGGCGTCCTGCGCCACGGCCACGAGCGAGGGCACGCCCCCACCCTCGGTGTACGTGCGCCGCACGAGATGCCCCGGGCCCTTGGGCGCCACCATGGCCACGTCCACGCCCTCCGGCGGGACGATCTGGCCGAAGCGGATGTTGAACCCGTGCGCGAAGAACAGCGCGTCGCCCTGGCGCAGGTGCGGCGCGATGGACTCCTCGTACACCGCGGCCTGCTCGGTGTCGGGCAGCAACATCATGACGAGGTCGGCCTCGGCAGCGGCTTCGGCGACCGGCAACACCCGCAGGCCGGCCTCCTCGGCCTTGGCAGCCGACGACGATCCCTCGCGCAGCGCCACCCGGACGTCGACGCCGGACTCCGCCAGGTTCAGCGCGTGCGCGTGACCCTGGGAGCCGTAGCCCACGATGGCGACCTTGCGCCCCTGGATGAGCGTCGCGTCGGCGTCGGACTCGTAGTACAGCTTGGCCATGGCTGATCTGCCTCCT
>DATGKD010000156.1:0-13482 GCA_035294855.1 Acidimicrobiales bacterium | reverse complement strand
ACGAGGTCGTCACGGCGCTCGCCGGGTTGCAGCAGGTGCTCGGGCCGCCCGACATCCTCGTCAACAACGCGGGGATCGGGGCCGCGGGCGCCGTGGCCACCATGCAGGTCTCGGCCATCGAGCGCGTCATGCAGGTGAACTACCTGGGCATGGTGTACGCCACCAAGGCGGTCCTCCCCGGGATGCTGCGGCGTGGCCGGGGGCACGTGGTCAACATGGCGTCGGTCGGGGGGCGTTTCGCCGCCCCCGGGGAAGCCGCCTACTCGGCCACCAAGTTCGCCATCGTCGGCTTCACCCAGGCGCTCGCGCTCGAGCTGCACCACGCCGGCGTGGGCGTGTCGCTCATCGATCCCGGCCCCGTCGACACGGGCTTCTTCGACAACCGCGGTGCGGACTACCAACGCCGGTGGCCGCGGAAGGTCTCGGCCAGCCGGGTGGCCAGCGCGGTCGTCGACGCCGTCGATCGGGGTCGGCTCGAAGTGTTCGTGCCGTCGTGGTACCGGGCCGTCGGCATCGTCCAGGCGGCGATGCCCGGCGTGCTGCGGGCCGTCCCCCCGTCGGTGTTCGGGATCGTGCCCGATCCCGAGATCCACGAGCCCGCCGACGGGCCCTGACGACCCCGGAGGGGGCGCGGCGACGCCCGGACCCTGACGGAGATGTCAGGTATGGCCCGGCGCGGTTAACCTCTGGCAGCCTTCGGGCACGACCCAGGTGGTCAGCGCAGGCCGGCCTGGCACAACGGCGGATCTCGAGTGGGGGACCTCGAGCAGGCGGAGACAAGGGAGAAGACACATGACGCGCGCAGCGCAACGCAGTGACACGCCCCGGGCGTACCGGCAGCGGGTCCCGAGGCGGCCCGGCCGCACCACCGTGGGGGCGCTCCTGGGCGCCATGGCGATCGCGATCGCCGCGTGCAGCAGCGGGGGCAACTCGGCGACGACCGTGACCTACAACCCCGCCACCGTGCAGACCGACGTCTCG
This sequence comes from Acidimicrobiales bacterium, assembly GCA_035294855.1. Classification (GTDB taxonomy): domain Bacteria; phylum Actinomycetota; class Acidimicrobiia; order Acidimicrobiales; family UBA8190; genus DATGKD01. Next base: position 12,501 of record DATGKD010000156.1, on the reverse strand, counting down.
ACCTCGTACAACACCTTGTTCAACCTGGCGAACAAGGACGTCAACGCCAAGGTGGCGGTCATCCAGGACGGGGCCACCCTGAAGACAGCGATGTCGCAGGCCCTGGCGGCGCCCATCTCGAGCTCGTCGGCGGGCGCCACGGTCCACAGCGCGTCGGTGGTGAGCGACTCCACCTGCACGTCCAAGCACGTCCCGACACCGTGCGCGGCCGTGAACTACGACATCAACGGCACCAACGGCGCGGCGATCCTGCCCAACAACACGGGGTACGCGACCTTCCAGAACGGAAAGTGGTTGGTGGCCAAGGTGACGATCTGCGTGCTGCTCGGGCTCTTCAACCAGACCGAGGGCAAGTCGGGAACCCCGCAGGGCTGCTGACGAGCGCCCTTCGGGGCGCCCTCAGGGTGCCGGGACGCTCGTCCACCGGGCGTCCGTCCCGGCACCGCACGTCCACCGGGCGTTCAGGATCAGGCCGTCGCGACCGCCGTGGCCTCGCCGACGACCTTCACCTCTCCGTCCGCGTTGGCGAGGCTGCACTCGAGGTCGACGAGATGCCGGCCGTCTTCCACCCGCTTTCCGGTCACGACGATGCGCGTGGCGAGCTCTTCCCCGGGCCACGTCTGACGTGAGAAGCGGACCTTGTAGTTGGTGACGTTGCCGGGCCCCACGAAGTCCGTCAGCGCGGTGCCGAGCAGTCCCATCGAGAACATCCCGTGGCCGAAGACGCTCGGCTGCCCAGCCGCGGTGGCGAGGATCTCGTCGTGGTGCATCGGGTTGTAGTCACCGGAGGCACCGGCATAGCGGACGAGGTCGGTGCGCGTCAGCGTGTGGCGCTTGACGGGAGCCTCGTCGCCCTCCTTGACTTCGCCGAACTTGAGTGTGCCTTCGCCCATCTGATCCCTCCTGACCGGGTCACGCAGCTTGCGCGGGCCCTCCCCGCACTGTCAAACGTGGACGTCCGAAAACGGCCGTGTCGACAAGGATTCCCGCGTCGCCTCAGCCCGGGGGCTCAGGGTCACGGGGCAGCCCGAGCAGACGCTCGCCGATGACATTGCGCTGCACTTCGCTCGTCCCCCCGGCGATGGTGAGGCACCGTGTCGAGAGGAAGCCGCGGCTCCATCGCCCGGCATCCCCCTCGGTGGTGGCCCCTTCCGCACCGAGCAGGCCCAGACCGAATTCCTGGACCCGTTGCTCGTGCTCCCCCCCGAGCAGCTTGCGCACGCTCGCCTCGGGCCCGGGCTCGACACCCGACACCGACCGGAGCGTGGTGCGGGCCCCGAGGAGCGCGATCGACTGCGCCTCGGCCAGCAGCTCGCCGACCTCGTCGAGCACCACCGCGTCCTGACGCTGCGTGTCGCTCAGCGACCCCAGGATCCATTCGATGCCGTAGCCGAACGTGGCGCCGGAGGCCATCGAGACGCGCTCGTTGGCGAGCGTCGTCCGGGCGAGCGCCCAGCCGCCGTTGACCTCGCCGACCACGCAGTCGTCCGGTACGAACACGTCGGTCAGGAAGACCTCGTTGAACATCGCCGCCCCGGTGATCTCCCGCAGGGGACGGACGTCGATGCCGGCGCTGTGCATGTCGACGATGAAGTAGGTGATGCCCTCGTGCTTGGGAGCGCTCGGGTCGGTGCGCGCCAGGCAGATGCCCCAGTGGGCCCGGGTGGCCAGCGAGGTCCAGACCTTCTGCCCCTGAAGCACCCAGCCGCCGTCGCGCCGGGTGGCCTTGGTCGTGAGCGACGCCAGGTCGCTGCCCGCACCGGGCTCGCTGAAGAGCTGGCACCAGATGAGCTCGCCGCGCAGCGTGGGCCCGACCCAGCGCTCCTGCTGCTCGGGCGTCCCGTGGGCGATGATCGTTGGCAGCGCCCAGGCACCGACGGCGAGGTTCGGACGCACCACCCCCGCGGCGGCGATCTCCTCGTCGATGACGAGCTGCTCGACCGGGCCCGCCCCGCGTCCCCACGGCGCCGGCCAGTGCGGCGTGAGCAGCCCGCTCTCCACGAGCCGCCGGCGCCGTTCGGCCGGGTCCTCGGTGGACGCGACGTTGGCCACCGCGCTCCGGACCGACGCCCGGAGGCGCTCGGCGTCCTCGGGCAGCTCGATCACGAGCGCGCGCCGTTGACCGTCGAGCGCGGCGCGCGAGGCCTCGACGCGCAGGGGCGCGCCGCCGCCGAGCACCTGCCTGAGCGACAGCGCCCGCCGGAGATGGAGGTGCGCGTCGTGCTCCCACGTAAAGCCCATGCCGCCCAGGATCTGGATGCACGACTTGGCGGCTTCGACGTAGGCGTCGAGCGAGAACGCGCCGGCGAGGACCGCTGACAGCCCGGCCTGGGCGCGGTCGCCGGCGTCGAACGCGTGCGCGGCGTCCCACGCCAGCGCGGTGGCCTGCTCCACGGCGACGAGCATGTCGGCGAGACGGTGCTTGATCGCCTGGAACTGCCCGATGGGACGGCCGAACTGCTGACGGTGGATGGCGTGGTCCGTCCCCACCTCGAGGCACCAGCGCGCCCCGCCGGCGCACTCCGCGCCAGCCACGACGAGCGCCAGGTCACGGACGAGCCCGTCGGTGACCTCCGGGAGCTGGTGTTCGGCGGGGACGGCGGCACCGTCCACCCGCAGCAGGCCGACGCGTCGGGTCGGGTCCAGACTGGGCAGTTCCTCGACCGACGTCTCCGCGCCGTCGATCTCGAGGCAGCACCAGCGAATGGCCGCGCCGGCGCCCGCGGGCCCGTCGCCTTGGACCGCCACCGGCACGAGCACCCGGCGGGCGAGCGCCCCGCCGAGCACCGGTCGGAGCGTGCCGTGGAGCACCAACCCCCCGGCCGCGTCGGTCTGGCCTTCGAGGATCCCGGCCCCGGTCAGCGCGACCGCCGCCGGAGACGAACCGTCGACCAGCGGGGCGAGGAGACTCTTCTTCTGGGCGCCGTCGGCGCCGCTCGCCATGACGACCGCCGCGGCCAGCATGGTGGGAACGGCCGGCCCGGGCGCCACCGCCCGGGCGATCTCCTCCACGACGACGGCCAGCTCGAGGAGCCCGAAACCCTGTCCGCCGTATGCCTCTGCGACGTGGATGCCGAGCCAGCCCTGAGCGGCGAGCTCGTCCCAGAACGGTGGCATCGCCTCGGCTTCGGCCTCGAGGGCCGACCTCGGCACCGACGGCGGGCAGCGCGCCTCGAGCCACCGGCGGACGGTGCGCCGCAGCTCCTCGTGGTCCTCTCCGATGCCGATGGGCATGCGCCCGGCCTCCCTGCTCTCTGAAATGGGTGCTCGTCGTGCCCCTCGTCCCGCCGGGTCGGTCCAGCGTGGCTCAGACCAGCGTGGCTCAGAAGAGCCCGATGGCGTGGTCGAGGGACCACGTCTGCCAGCCGTGGGTGCCGAGCACCACGACGGCGGCGAGGATCATCATCAGGTTCTGCCCCTGTTCCGCCCAATCGTGGATCATGAGGACGAGGTACAAGAGGTTGAGAGCGATGCTGGCGAAGGCCGCCACCGGCGTGAGGAAGCCGAGGGTGAGACCCACGCCGAGCGAGAACTCGCTCGCCAGCACCACCCAGGTCATCGCCTGGGGTCGCGGTTTCACGACAGCCTCGAAGCCGCGGCCGATGAAGGCCCACCGGTGCTTGGCGGCGATGTCGGCGGCCCACTTGATCCCCGCCTGACGGCGGATCCAGGCCTCCAGGTTCTTGTGGCGGAAGCTCTCGAGCCACCACAGTCCCAGGCCGATGCGGAGGACGGCGACCCACTGCTGGCCGTTCAGGACCGATGTCCTCATCCCGCTCGTGGCACCTTTACGAGTACGGCGGCCGACGTCCGGTCAGGCGCGGTGGATGACGTTGAAACGCGTGGTGACGACGGGCTCGCCCTTCTCGTCCCGCCACACGGTTTCGGTCACCACGAACGTCATCGTCTTGCCCTTCGACTCCTTGGTGTAGGCGTCGACGATGCGCCCCTCCCCGGTGAGGACGTCACCGACCAGGACCGGGCGGTTGTAGACGAACTCCTGCTCGCCGTGGAGGATGATGCCGCCCTTCGCCATGAGCGGGCCGATCACCTCGCCCATGGCGTTGCCGGCGGGCTTTTCGGCCGGCTGGAGCTCGGCGAAATCACCCCACGTCTGCATCACGAACGGGAACGTGGGCGGCACGGGAATGGCGTCGAATCCGGCTTCCTGCGCGGCGCGGGGGTCGCGGTACGCCGGGTTCGGGTCGCACACCGCCGTGGCGAAATTGGCGACGGGGCCGCGCTCGATCACCACGGTCTGCTTGCTGATCGGCTTGCCGATGACCTTGCGCAGTTCGTCGTCCGACACGCTTCCTCCCGAACGCAGCGCGGCGCCGGGGCTTCCCGGGCCGATGTCGAACAGGCAAGGTAGTCGGGGGGCGGTGCGGGGTGCGATTTGGCGGTGTGCCCCGGCCGCGCGGCCCCTGGTACCGTGCCCGCGACCGCGCCGTGGGACGCGCCGTCGAAAGGCCGGGGTGATGCCCGAGTTCGAGACCCTCGCGTACGAGGAATCCGGTGGCGTGGCGTGGGTCACGCTCAACCGGCCCGACGTCCTCAACGCGTTCAACACCGTCATGCAGCGTGAGCTGCGCGACCTGTGGCGCTGGCTCCGCCGTCACGACGACGTCCGCGTGGTGGTGCTCACCGGCGCCGGGGACAAGGCGTTCTGCACCGGGATCGACCGCATGGAGTCACTGGCCGACGGGCCCCGCCCGGGGCGCACCGGCAAGGGGTCGCCGGCGGAGCCCGGATCGCACGGCGAGGTCAGCATCGGCTCCGGGACCACGCCGTTCATGTTCGACGACCCCGGTGAGAACCTCGGCCCCAAGAGCAACGATCTCTGGAAGCCGGTCATCGCCGCGGTCAACGGCATCGCGTGCGGCGGCGCCTTCTACATGCTCGGCGAGGTCGACTTCATCATCGCCGCCGAGCACGCGACGTTCTTCGACCCGCACCTGACGTTCAACATGGCGGCCTCGTTCGAGCCGTTGCAGATGACCGGGCGCATGCCGTTCGGCGACCTGGTGCGGTTGACGCTGCTCGGCAGCGAGGAGCGCATGAGCGCCCAGCGCGCCCTGCAGATCGGGCTGGTCACCGAGGTCGTCCCCCGGGACGAGCTCAACGAACGCGCCGGATGGGCCGCGGGCGTGATCGCCAAGGCGCATCCGGTCGCCGTCCAGGGCACGCTGCGGGCGCTGTGGGCGGGCCGAGAACTCTCACGTGGGCAGGCCCTCGGCCTGGGATGGGCGTTCGTAGGACTGGGGAACGACCCTGCCGCCCTCGCCGAGGGCCAGAAGCGCTTCGCCTCAGGTCAGCGCGTCGAGTGGCGTCTGCGCTGACGCACCGGACGCCCCGGCGCCCGAGTTGCCCGCCGACGGGGCGGCGCCCGGAGCGCTCCGGACCGGACGAAGCGCCAACGCGTCACCGCCCGAGGACACCAGCACGACCTGCTCGGACATCGTGGGCGCGCCCTTGGGCTCGCGTGTTGTCGAGGTGATCGCCGCGGTCACCGGCGCCCGGCCCCCGGGCGGGGTCACGGTGATGGACGAAGAGGACAGCGCCGTCACGGTCCCACGGTCGATCTCGAGGGTGCGGAAGCCACCGCCCTTCTTCGGCACCACGACCTCGACGTGCACCGCACGACGCACCAGCCCGCGCAGGCCCCGACCGCGCCCGGGGGCGTTCGACGGGCCGCCGGCGAGCACCGACGCGCCTGTGGCCCCCGAGGACGGGACGGTCACGGCGGTGGGGCTGACGTTGGCGCCTCCCGAGGTGAGGGCGTAGGCCAGCCCGCCCACCCCCGCCACCGACGCCGTGGCGGCAGCCGCCGCCGCCATGATCCGGCGCCGCCGGGTCGGGAAGATCGCTCGGGGACTCGGTTCCATCGTTCGCTCCTTCGTCCGTTGCCCCCGAATTGAACCGGGCAGGGGTAAAGGGAGCATTCGCCCGCGGTTAGAGAAGTGTGAGGGCCGAAGCGCCCGGGACACGGTCTCCCCGGCCGGCGGCCACGCCGACGGCTAGGACGCGGAAAACAGCCCCACGGCGAGCGCCCGGAAGGCGCGGGCCCGGTGGGACCGGGTGTTCTTCTCGGCGGGCGGCATCTCGGCGTAGGTGCGGCCCGAGCCCCCGTCGACGACGAAGACGGGGTCGTAGCCGAAGCCCGCATCGCCGCGGCGCTCCTCGGCGATGGTGCCCTCCACGACCCCGTGCGCCACCACCTCGCGACCCCCGGGAAAGCACGCGATGGCCACGGTCCGGAACCGGGCGCGCCGGGCGTCGTCACCGTGCGCGCCGACGGCGTCCAGCTCGCTCAGGAGCTTGGCGACGTTCTCGTCGTACGAGGCGTGCTCGCCGGCGAAGCGCGACGAGTGCACACCGGGCGCACCGCCCAGCGCGTCCACCTCGAGACCGGTGTCGTCGGCCACGGCCGGGAGACCGGTGGCCTCCAGCAGCGCCCGCGCCTTGAGCCGGGCATTTTCCTCCAGGGTGTCGCCGCTCTCCTCCACCGGGCCGACGTCGTCGGGACGCGCCACGAGCTCGATCCGGGCCCCGCCGGCTTCGGACATGATGGCGACGATCTCGGCGGCCTTGTCGCGGTTGGCCGTGGCGAGCACCATGCGCATCGGCGCCCGGCTCGACTGGCGGGCACCGTTTCCTCCGGGCGTCACCGCGGCGGAGGCGGCTCGGCGAGGACGGCCCTCTGCTCGTCCCTGAGGATGGTGATGCCGCGCTCGGCCAGCTGCAGGAGCTCCTCGAGCTCCCCGCGCGAGAAGGCGGCCCCCTCGGCGGTCCCCTGGACCTCGACGAAGCGCCCCTCCCCCGTCATCACGACGTTCATGTCGACCTCGGCGCGCGAGTCCTCGGAGTAGTCCAGGTCGAGGAGGCACGCGGCGTCGACGACGCCTACCGACACCGCCGCGCACGAGTCGGTGAGCGGGTGGCGGGACACGACCTTCTTCTGGAGCTGGCGGGTGAAGCAGTCGTGCAGCGCCACATATGCGCCGCAGATCGATGCGGTGCGAGTGCCGCCGTCGGCCTGGAGCACGTCGCAGTCCACGGTGATCTGCTGCTCCCCCACCGCCACGAGGTCGGTCACCGCCCGCAACGACCGACCGATCAGTCGCTGGATCTCGTGGGTGCGGCCCGACTGACGGCCGCGGGCGGCCTCGCGTCCGATGCGCTCGGCCGACGACCCCGGCAGCAACGAGTACTCGGCGGTGACCCAGCCCTTGCCGCCCCCGCGCATCCACGGCGGCACGCGCTCCTCGACCGAGGCGGTGCACAGCACCATGGTCTTCCCCATGGACACGAGCACCGACCCCGGCGCGAACTCCGTGAAGTCCCGTTGGAACACCACGGGACGCAGCTCGTCGACGGCCCGGCCGTCGGAGCGCAACGTGCGCGGGTCGGGCCTGGCGCCCGGAGGAGGGGCGCCCGATGTCGTGCTCATAGCGAGAACCCCCGTCCCACCGTCGCCTGGCCCACCGGCCCACCGAAGCTGTCGGTGGCCTCGGACAGCACGGCGCCCGCCGTGATCGTGGGCCAGCGGTGGGTGACGACGAGCCGGCGCACGCCGGCCGAGCGAGCGTTGGCACCTGCCTGGCGGCCGCTCAAGTGCCCCGCGGTTCCCTCGTGCTCCGCGGTGTAGGTCGCTTCGCAGAGCGCCAGGTCGATGTCGGTCCCCAGCGCAGAGAACGACCAGTTCGGCCCGGTGTCCGCCGAGTAGCCGATCGTCCCCGCCTCGTTCTGGACGCGCACGGCCAGCGTGGGGGGCGGGTGGTCGGTCCGGCTGAAGACCAAGCGCAGATCGCCGACGTCCCCCCCGTCACCGTCGCCCACTTCCCGCCAGTCGAGGACCCCATCGAATTCCTGCGTCAAGTGCGTGCCGATCCCGGGTGCGGCGTACACCGGGATGGGCGGGCCATCGAACGCGTACACCCAGCGCGCCGCCGTGATGAAGCCCTCGATGTCCCCCCAGTGGTCGACGTGCTCGTGCGACAGGACGACGGCCGACAGCCGCATCGGGTCGGTGAAGCGCTGGAGGTTGGCGAAGGTGCCGGGGCCGGCGTCCATCCACACCGATGTGCCCGACGCCCACGACCGGACGAGGTAGCCGCTGGCGGCACCGCCGGCGGAAGCGTGGCTGCCGTCGCAGCCGAGCACGGTGAGCGAGAGCACGGCTGCGTCAGCCCGAGGCCGCGCCGTGGCGGGCGCGGGTGGCGCTCCGGGGATCCGACGCGCGCGAGGGAGCGTCGACGTCGTGATCGCCGACCGACTGTGGTGCGGGCCAGGTGAGCGCGCCCACTTCGCCGAGCTCGCCACCGAACAGCCGACTGCCCACGGTGCGGAACCATTCGACGTCGCCCGACGAGTACACCGAGAGCGACCCGGGGGCGCGTCGCGCGCGTCCGAGACCCGCCGGCGTCAGCGTGGCGCGCACCTCGAAGGCGGTCTCGTCGGCCGAGGAGACCAGGACCACCTGCCGGCCCATGACGTCCGCGATGGTGCGCGCCAGGAACGGGTAATGCGTGCACCCGAGCAGCAGGGTGTCGATGCCGGCGTCGCGCACCGGGGCGAGCAGCCGCTCGGCGAGCACGGCGACCTGGTCCGTGCGCGTCTCGCCGCGTTCGACGAACTCGACGAAGCCGGGGCACGCCGCGCACGCCAGCTCGAGGGGCACCGGCAGCGCGCCCATGGCGCGCTGGTACGCACCCGATGAGATGGTCCCCACCGTGCCGATGACCCCGACCTTCCGGTTGCGCGTCGCCTTGGCGACGGCGCGGACGCCGGGCTCGATGACGCCCACCACCGGGACGGGAAGCAGCGCGCGCAGCGTGTCGAGCGCCGCCGCCGACGCCGTGTTGCACGCCACGACGACGAGCTTCACGTCCTTGTCGTCCACGAGCCACCGGCCGATCTGCGCGGCGAACGCCCGGACCTCCTCGAGCGGGCGGGGACCATAGGGATAACGACCGGTGTCGCCCACGTACACCAGGTCCTCGTGCGGGGCGAGGTCGATCAGCGCGCGGGCGACCGTCAGGCCGCCGAAGCCGCTGTCGAACATGCCGATGGGCCGGGTGTCCATCGCTTGTGAGGCTACGGCACGCGGCCCGGGAGGGAACGAATCAACAGGGTGGCATCCGGAGCGGGCGAAACGGCGGTGCGAATCCGCAGAGGGCGATCCAGCAGCCGGCAGGGCTCAGTCGAGGGGCAGCTGCGGGGCCTGCGCGAGCGACGGCTGTCCGCTGCGCCGCCCGCCCACGGGGAAGACCTGCTCGGGGAGGAACGACCGCACATGCTCCTGGCCCGGGCGACCCCCGACCACCTCCACGGACTCCGCGCCATTGCGCTCGTTGCGCACGAAGGCCCGGAAGCGCCACGTGCCGCGCGTCGCCGCCAGCCCGTCGATGTCGACGGGGTCACCGGGGTGCAGGCCGTTCCAGGACTCGACGCGGTGCAGGTGACCGGGGAGCGCCTGCACCGCGCGTGCCCGCCGTCGTGTCACCGTGCGCCGCTCACGGAACCACCCACGTGGTGCACGGTACCGCCCGGGGCGCGGGTCAGAAGTAGATGGTCCCCCGGGCGCGTTCCTCCACCACGTCGAGGTCGTCGGTCCACGCGCCGGTCGAGAGGTACTTCCACCCGCCGTCGGCCGAGACCACCACCACGACGCCGGTCTCGATACTCTGCGCGCACTTGGCCGCCCCCGCCAGCGCCGCGCCGGTGGAGAGGCCCGCGAAGATCCCCACCTCGGCGAGGCGGCGCGTCCACTCGACCGATTGCCTCGGCCCCACGATGGTCTTGCGGTCGAGCAGGTCGGCGCCGCCGAGCTCCGTGAAGATCGGTGGGATGTAGCCGTCGTCGAGGTTGCGGAGGCCGTCCACCATCTCGCCCGCGGGCGGCTCCACTGCCCACACCGCGATGCGCGGGTTCCGCTCCTTCAAGAACCTCCCCACGCCCAGGAGCGTGCCCGAGGTACCGAGGCCGGCCACGAAATGGGTGACCTCCGGGCAGTCGCGCCAGATCTCGGGGCCGGTCCCCTCGTAGTGGGCCTTGGGATTGGCCGGGTTGCCGTACTGGTAGAGGAAGACCCACTCGGGATGCTCGGCGGCGATGCGCTCGGCCATGCGGACCGCCCCGTTCGACCCCTCCGAACCGGGCGACTCGATCACCTCGGCACCCCAGACCTTGAGGAGTTGCCGGCGCTCGACGGACACGTTCGACGGGAGCACGACCTTCAGGTGGTAGCCCTTCACGCGCGCCACCAGGGCCATGCCGATGCCGGTGTTCCCCGACGTCGGCTCCAGGATGGTGGCGCCGGGCGTGAGGCTGCCGTCCTTTTCGGCCTCCTCGATCATCGAGAGCGCGATGCGGTCCTTCACCGACCCGCCCGGGTTCTGGCCCTCGAGCTTGACGAGGATGCGCACGTTCGGATTCGGGCTCAGCGCGCTGACCTCGACGAGCGGCGTGTCGCCGATGAGATCCAGCACGCTCGACGCCAGGGTCACCTCCGACCCCCTCGCACCGGCGGCGGTCTCAGCCCGGGATCTCGGGCAGCGTCAGCCGCCCGCCACGGCGGGCAGGATCGACACCGTCGCCCCGTCGGGGACCTTGGTGTCCAGCTGCTCGAGGTACCGGACGTCGTCGTCGTCGACGTAGACGTTCACGAAGCGGTGCAGCGTGCCGTCCTCGGTGAGGACCTGGCCCGACAGACCGGGATAGCGCTGCACGAGCCCGGTGAGCACCTCGCCGATCGTGTGTCCCTCGGCGGTCACCGTGGCCTGGCCGCCCGCATGCGCCCGCAGGACCGTGGGCAGCCGTACTTGGACCGACACCGTGTCCTCCCCATCCGGCCACGTCTCGGCGGACTCGCGGCCCGCCGATCGGTGCATTCCGGTCGGCGAATGTTGACGAAACTCGTCGTATATTACCGGCCCTCGAGGACCACCGACTCCTCGGTGATCGTTTCGCCGCGGATGCGGAACGACCGCAGGCTCGGATAGCTGTCACGCAGCGAGACGACGACGTAGTGCCAGCCGGGGTCGGGGGCCTGGGCGACGTCGGTGGGCGACGGGTAGGCGTCGGTGTGGGTGTGTGAGTGGAAGACGCCGATGATCTGCATCCCGAGCGACTCTGCCTCGCGGTCGGCACGGAGATGCTCCTTGGGATCGACCGTGTACAGCTTGGCCGAGGCGGCGAGGTTGCGGGTCGGATAGCAGCGCGCCACCGATCCCGTGTCGGGATCCCCGGCGAGCAGCCCGCACGCTTCGTCGGGCAGCCCCCCGAGGCAGTGGCTGACGATCTCCGCGTAGAGGGGAGCCGGCAGCTTCAGCATCCTCCCCGGCACGATACCGGTGGCACTTCGGCGGGTCGCGGACCTGAAGGGTCGGTTTCGGGCGGAGCGGACACGGCGCGCCGGGAACGTTCGCATGAGTGTCAGGCTTCTCGGGTGGCAGCGGCGGCGAAAGGGCCCGGGCGGCGGGGATCGCGGCGCGCCGCAGATGCGGACACCCCGGCGCCCAGGCCCGTCGCCCGCAATCGACGTGCCCGCCACGAGTACGACATCGTCGAGGTCTACGAGTGCGGCATCGCCCTGCAAGGAAGCGAGGTGAAGTCGCTTCGGGCCGGGCGTGTGTCGTTGGCGGACTCCTACGCGCGCGTGGAAGGTGGCGAGGCGTGGCTCCTCGGAGTCCACATCCCCCCGTACCAGCACGCAGCCGGGTTCGGGGCGCACGAGCCGGACCGTCGCCGCAAGCTCCTTCTCCACCGCTCGGAGATCGACGAGCTGATGGGACGGACCCAGCAGCAGTCGCTGACGCTCGTGCCGTTGTCCATCTACTTCAAGGACGGACGAGCGAAGGTCGAGCTCGCTCTCGCCCGCGGCCGACGCCTCTACGACAAGCGCCACGCCATCGCCACCCGGGATGCCGAGCGGGAAGCCGCCCGGGAGGCGGCACGAGCGTCGGGGAAGGGTGTGGCCCGGGGGGCACGTCGGGAGTTCGACTGATCCCAGCGGCCAGGTAACATGGTGGTCCCCACATGGGGGCGATTGGTTTCGACTCCGGTCGTCGATTCGGGAGAAGCGAGCCGTGGTCCCCGGAGCCACGTTAAAGAGCCGGGAAACAAAACAAACGCCGAGCCTCAGCTCGCGCTGGCTGCTTAACAAGTAGCCCGTCCGTCCGGTTTCAGCCCTGCGGGCCGGTCACGGGCGTCATCCAGTAGGGCTCACCCGGCCGGTTGTGCCGATCGGCCGCCGGGGACATCGAAGGTCGGCTGGGTCCCGGCGAATTCGCCGGCGGCGGCGCCGGGACCGAGACCAAGCTGCCGGCTGCGCTCGGAGAAGGCCCGATGAGAAGCCGGGGGACGCGGGTTCGATTCCCGCCGCCTCCACGAAAGGGTGTTCATGAAACTCGGGGCTCGATGTTCATGAAACCCTTCGTCGAAGGCGGCGAGGAGGCCACAGTTCCTTCGCCGCCCCTCCGGAATGACGAACAGCCGGCC
>DATGKD010000155.1:0-5357 GCA_035294855.1 Acidimicrobiales bacterium | reverse complement strand
GATCAGCTCCAGGGAGCGGTCTGCCAGCTGTACGGCACGGCGCTGCCGCCCGGCCCCGGGGGCGGCCCGGCCGCGGCGCGACCGGGCTTGCCGCCCAAGTGCTCGAGATCGGCGAGCGCCTGACGCAGCGACGACACCTCGTAGACGTGCAGGGTCGGCGTGGCCACGCTGCGCGCCAGCTGGAGCTCGCCGTGCTTGCCGTCCGGCGTCGGCGGTACCAGGAACACCGTCGCCCCGGCGCGCTCCACCGCGATGGTCTTCTGGAGCACGCCGCCCACGTCGCCGATCGAGCCGTCCGGCCGCATCGTGCCCGTCGCCGCCACGATGCGTCCACCGGTGAGGTTGCCGCCGGAGAGGGGATTCATGATCCCGAGCGTCCACGCCAAACCCGCCGAGGGGCCGCCGATCATGTCGCTGTTGATGCTCACCGAGACCGGATAGTCGTAGACGGGCTGCGTCCCCATGCCCCCCTGGATGGGGACACCGAGCACCGGCACGGCCTGACCGCCTTGGCGCACGCTGCCGAGGTGCACGGTGACGGCATGCCCGGGCGTCGGGTGGTCGATCGATCCCACCTGCACGGTGACCGCCTGCCCGGGTGCATGCGAGCGAACCGCGGCGATCAACTGGTCGGGGTTCGTGACCGCGGCGCCGCCGATGGCGGTGACGACGTCGCCCACGTGCAAGCCGGCGCGCCACGCCGCCGAACCGGGGATGATCGCGTACAGCGTGACCCCCACGTCGCGCTCGGGCACCGAGTAGCCGAGTTGCCGCAGCGCGACGGCCTTGGCGCTCGCCTGCGACTCCTCCATGTCGACCGTGCCCTGCAGGTCGAACTCGCTGACGGGCAGGCCGCCGGTGAGCTCGCCGGAGGGCACGAGCGCCGTGTTGGCGTCGAGCCCCAGCCACGCCGGGATGTAGGTGATGAGCTTGAGCGTGTTGACGCCCACGTCGGTGAGGAGCACTCGACCGTGGATGGGCTGGCGGTCGTGAGCCGGCACCGTGATGAGCTTTTCCACGCCGACGGCGTCGCCGGGGACGATCGCGTAGTACGGCACCGTGACGAGCGACGCCACCACCACGAACACCACGACCATGCCGAGCAGCACGCCCACGACGACGGGCCAGCGGCGTCGGCGCCGGCGGGCCGCGATGGTGCCCGGCGGTAGCGTGGTCTCGGAGGTCGACATGCCAAGGGGATCCGGGGGGGATCACCAGCCTGCCACGGATGCCACCGCCGACCCGGTCGCCCGCATGCGGCGCGCCGTGCTGGCCGGCCATCGAGGCGACCTCCAAGAGGCCCGCCTCCTTTCCGACGACCCCGTGCCCTCTGTCCGCTCCGCCGCGCTCGGTGCGCTCGCGCGCTTGGACGCGTTGGACGTCACCGCGCTCGAACGCTGCGCTCACGACACCGATGCCTCGGTCCGGCGTCGGGCGTGCCTCGAGGCCGGTCGTGCGCTCGGGGCGGGATCCGCTCACGACGACGTGCTCGACGGTGCCGTCGACGTCGTCCTCGACCGGCTGGCGCACGACGGCGACGCCGCCGTGGTCGAGTGCGCGGCGTGGGCCCTCGGAGAAGCGGGTCGTCGCTGCCCGCGACCGGGCGTCGACGCGCTCGTGCGCGTGGCGCGTGCGCATCCCGACCCGCTCGCCCGCGAGGCGGCCGTCGCCGCGCTCGGCGCCGTCGGAGAGCCCCGCGCCCTCGACGTCGTGCTCGACGCCCTCGGCGACCGTCCCGCCGTCCGGCGACGGGCGGCCATCGCCCTGGCGGCGTTCGACGATCCACGCGCCGAAGCCGGCCTCCGTCGATGCCTGGCGGATCGCGACTGGCAGGTGCGCCAGGCCGCCGAGGACCTGCTCGGCCCTCAGACCTCGGCCGACACGAACAGCTGACGGAGCGCGTCGAACGACTCGAGGCAGTGCCCCGCGCCGAGGGCCACGCACTCCAGGGGCATGTCGACGAGGTGCACGGGCACGGCGGTTTCGTCGGCCAGACGACGCGCCAGGCCCCGCAACAACGCGCCGCCGCCCACGAGGTGGATGCCCTGCGAGATGATGTCCTGCGCGAGCTCGGGCGGCGCCGAACCGAGACACTCCACCGCCGCCTCGATGATCTGGCGCACCTGGTCCTCCACCGCGCCACGCAACTCCGACGGCGACAGCACGACGGTCTTGGGCATGCCCGTCATGAGCTCGCGCCCGCGCACCTCCGCCTTCACCTCGTCCTCGTACGGTGCCGCCGACCCGATGGCGAGCTTGATCTCCTCGGCGGTGCGCTCACCGATGGCGACGCCGTACTCGCGTCGGACGAAGGTCTGGATGGCGGCGTCGATGTCGAAGCCACCGCACCTGATCGCCTCGGAGGCCACGAGACCGCCCAACGAGATCACCGCGGTCTCCGACGTCCCGCCGCCCACGTCCACCACCATGTTGCCGATGGGCTCGTGGATGGCCAGCCCCGCGCCGATGGCCGCCGCCATGGGCTGCTCGATGAGGTACGCGGCCGACGCCCCCGCCCGCAGCGTCGCTTCCTTGACGGCCCGCCGCTCCACCGACGTAATGGCCGACGGGACGCAGATGAGCACCCGGGGCCGGTTGAGGCGGCCCACGCCGCAGCGGTGCAGCAGCAGCCGGATCATCCGCTCGGTGATGTCGAAGTCGGTGATGGCACCCTGGCGCAGCGGGCGGACGGCGACGATGTAGCCGGGGGTGCGCCCGATCATCTGCCACGCGTCCTGGCCCATGGCGAGCACTTCCTGGGTGCGCGTGTTCAGGGCGATGACGGTCGGCTCGTTGAGGACGATGCCCCGGCCACGCGCGTAGACCAGCGTGTTGGCCGTGCCGAGGTCGATGGCGAGGTCCCTAGCCATGGTGCCTCACACACACAGCGGGCCATGCTACGGCGTGGCCGAGCAGGCACGCGAAAGCGCACGGCACGAGCACGTACGTGCGAGCCCGTGACCGCAAGGTCGTCGTGGCGCGACGTCCGTGCGCCATGGCGCACCGGTAACCTCGCTGGCGATGGACGGCGGCGGTGCGTTCATGTCGGGGGACGCTCCCGACGACCCGGACGGCCACGGCGACGACGCCGGATCCGCCGCAGGCTGGCTCCCGCCCGAGGACCGGCTCTGGCGGCACCCGTCGGAGATCGCCCGCCACGGCCTCCCTCGTTCCCCGCTGACGCCGCTCGTCCCGGAGACCGACGGCGTGCGTCGTCGTCTGCGTCGCCCCTCGCTCATGGCCACCGTGGCCGGGGTCGCCACCGTGGCGACGGCCACCGCCGTGGCGCTCCTCGTGGCGGACACGTCGGGTCCCGGCACCGACAGGACCACGTCCGCACCTGCCGACGCGGTGACGGTGGCGACGTCGTCCGACGTGACGGCCCCCGTCGTGTCGCGCGACGTCCAGCACCTCGTGCAGACGCTTCGTCCGTCGCTGGTGGAGCTCCGACCGAAGAACGTCTCCGGTGCGCACGTCACCGGCGTCGTGCTCCCCGGCGGCGCGTTGGTGGTGACCGCGGCATCCGCCGTGGCGGGCGCGTCGGAGGTCGACGTGGTCACCGCGGACGGCAAGCGCCATCGCGGTGAGGTCGTCGGCGCCGACGACCACGCCGGTGTCGCGGTCGTGAGCACCGATGGCGGACTTGCGCCCGCGTCCTTTGCCGACGAGACCGTCGGTCCCGGTGACTTCGTGCTCGTCGCCTGCCTGTGCGCGACCGCGCCGTCGGCCTTGCCGTCGCACGCCGCCACACCCGACGCCGCGATGAGCACCATCACGCAAGTCGGGGCAAGCGTGAAGGTCGCTAACGACACGTCGCTCGTGGACGCCATCGAGGCGGAGATGCCGCTCGGGCATGCCGCGTGGGGCGGCGTCCTCGTCGACGGGCACGGCCGCGTGCTCGGCGTCCTCGACGCCGTGACCACGGGCCCGGGATCGGACCCCGAAGGCATCTTCGTCCCCGCGCCGCTGGCCGAAGGCGTCGCGCTGGAATTGGCCCAGACGCGCCACGTCCAGCACGGCTGGCTCGGCGTGGTGTGCTCGGACGGGTCGCTCCCCGGCGCCACGGTCACCAAGGTGATGGCCGGGAGCCCGGCGGCACGCGCCGGGCTGCGAACGGGCGATGTCGTGGTGGCCGTCGGCTCGCACACCGTCGGGTCTCTCGCGGAGCTCCAGGAGCGCCTCTACACGGTGCCCCCCGGCCAGCCCGTTCAGCTGTCGGTGACGCGAGACACGAGCGCCATGGTCATGGACGTGACGCTGTCCGGCTCCCCGGGCACATGAGGCCGCCGCTCGTGACGCCGGCCCACCACGCCAGCCCGGGCCACGTGACCGTGGTGCGCCGGGCGCCGCGTACGATCCCGTAGTGGCGTTTCCGGGCTCGGGCGGCCCCAACTTCTTCGAGCAACTCCTGGGCGACCTCATGAAGGTCATGGGGGGCGCCGCCAGCGGCAGCGGACGGGTCGACATGGCGCGGACCATGGCCCAGCAACTGGCGTCGAGCGGGGAGCCCGAGGGCAACGTCGACCCCGCCGAGCGCATCGCATTCGAACAGCTCGCGCCGGTGGCCGAGCTTCACGTGACCGAGATCACCGGGCTCGCCGTCACCGCTTCCGGCGCGCCCGTCGAGGTGACGGCGGTGAGCCCCGGCCAGTGGGCGTGGCACACCGTCGACGACTGGCGCTTCCTCCTGGACGCCATGTCGGCCTCACCACCGGAGCCCCCGGGCAAGGAGCCCCGCCCGGGCCAGGCGGGGAGTCCGGCGGGTTCGGCACGCGACGTCGAGGACGACAGCGCGTTCGCCGGGACGGACCTGGAGCCGGGCGCCGGAGGCGCCGACATGCTCGCCCGTTACATGGCGAGCCTGGCGCCGATGCTCGCTGCCATCCAGCTCGGGCAGGCGGTGGGCCACCTGGGGCGCGCCACGCTCGGCCCGTACGAGATCCCGATACCGAGGCCGGCGCCGCGCCTCATCGTCGTCCCCGCCAACGTCGTCCGATTCGCGGAAGCCTGGAGCCTCCCCCCCGACGAGGTGCGCCTCTGGGTGTGCCTGCGCGAAGAAGCCCTGCAGGCGGTGCTCCTGCGACCACCGGTGGCCGAGCGGATCCACGATCTGCTCCTGGCCGTCGTGCACGGCGCGGCCGCCGACGCGGGCGACATGCTCGGACGGCTGCAGGGAGCATTCGACCCGTCGGACCCCACCTCGCTCCAGCGCATGTTCGGGGACGACCCCGGGTCCCTCTTCGAGATGACCCCCTCGCCGGACCGTGCACGCGACGTTGCCGATCTCACCGCCGTCATGGCCGCCATCCTGGGCTTCACCGAGCACGTGCTCGACCGGGCGGCGGAGCGCCTGCTCG
>DATGKD010000154.1:0-7001 GCA_035294855.1 Acidimicrobiales bacterium | reverse complement strand
GCCATCGCCTCGAGCGGAACCAGACCGAACGGCTCCTCCCATGTCGGCGGGAAGATGAAGGCGTCGGCGGCGCGATACACGGCGGCGAGCTCGTCGCGCGGCACATGATCGAACGTCACCCGGTCCGCGAGGCCGAGCTCTGTGGCGAGTTGCGCCAGCTCCTCGCGCACTTCGTCGTCACCGCGGCCGACGATCGACAGCGTCGCCGCCGGCGGGCACAGCGCGAGTGCACGGACGGCGACGTCGATGCCCTTGCGACGATCGATACGGCCGACGTAGAGCAGCTTCCACTGCCACGGCCGCTCAACGGGCGGTGACCCACCAGATGCCGAGGCCGTTTCGGACCCCGCATCGAGTCCACGCTGTCCTGCCGCGGCGAACTCGCGCGTCTCGATGCCGAGGTGGACCACGGTCGAGTTCGGAAAGGACCACGGGGACCGGGCGCGGACTGCCGTCCGCAGCGCGTCGCTGGCGAAACACGCCGGCCCGATCGTGTCGAGCCGAGGAGGAAGGGTGGGGAGACCGGTGAGCGCCTGGGCGACTCGCCCGGCGAGCCGGCGGCGGGCGAACATGCGCAACCATCCGTCGAGGGCCGGACCGTAGACGGGCCACTCGTCCGCGAGGACGAGGACCACGGGGAGGCCTCGGCGATGGGCCCGGGACAACAAGCCCAACGACGTCGCGCCCATGGCCCACGCGGAGACCACGTCGGGCCGGAACTCGTCGATCACCCGGTCGAGGACGCGCTTGTTGCCGAGCTCCCATCGCAGCCGCCGCCAGGGCGGGGGCCGCAGGATCACGTGGTCGTCCCAGTACAGCTGGAGCGACCGCCAAACCGGCACGACCCCCGGGGAGACCTCTTCGGCCCCGGCCACGCGGACGGTGCTCGTCAGAACGACGACGTCGTGGCCCTGTGCCTGCCAGCGCTCGGCGGCGTCCCGACACAGGTACTCGTATCCGCCGTAGGCGTGGGGGGGATACATGTTGGTGAGGACCAGGATCCGCACGTTCTCCGGATCTTGGCATCCGGGGCTCACACCCGGGCCATGACCCGGCCCCGCCGCCCGGGAAAGTCCTGGCCAAACAGTGAGTTCGGGCCTCCGAAATCGTTACCGAAGCGTCATGTTCACCGCCGCCCACCAGGGCTTTTCCTCGTGACGTCCGTGGCCCCGGCCACCGGGGCTCCCGCGGCCGCGCCCACGCCTGTCCGGGACGCCGTGCCCTCGATCGACCTCCAGGGCGAGCGGACGCCGGTGGTGACCCTCCTCCGGCAGGTGTGGGCCGTCCGGGACCTGCTCGTCATCCTGGCGCGCAAGGAATTCCACGTCCGGTACCGGCGAGCGTCCTTCGGGATGCTGTGGGCGCTCGCCCTGCCGCTGCTCCAGTCGGCCGTGCTGGCGGTGATCTTCTCCCGCGTCGTGCGGGTCCAGTTCACCCACCACTACCCGGTCTTCGTCCTCACCGGCATGGTGGCCTGGACCTACTTCAGCGCCACGTTGAGCGGAGGCGCCACGGCGATCGTGGACGGGACCGACCTTTCGAGCCGGGTCTACTTCCCCCGGGCGGTGATGCCGCTCGCGCAGGGCATCACGAACGTCTACGCGCTCGTCATCACGATCGTCATCGTGGTGGGGATCTGCCCGCTCATGGGCGTCGACCTCGGTCCGCAGATCCTCTTGCTCGTCCCGGCGGCCGGCCTCCTCGTGCTGCTCGCCATCGGGTTCTCGCTCGTGACGTCCGCGCTGCACGTCTACTTCCGGGACGTCAGATATCTGGTCTCGGCCGCCATCCTTCTGTGGTTCTACGTGTCGCCGATCATCTATCCGCCCGACGCCGCTCCGAGAAAGCTCGGGCTCTTCATCGATGGCAATCCCCTGACGGGGGTGCTCGACCTGTTCCGCGCCGCCACGGTGGGCACGACCGGCCCGATCCTCGCTGCCGTGGTCGTGGCGATCGCCTGGACGGTGGCGCTCATCGCCGGAGGCCTCGTGCTCCAGAGCCGCTACGACCGCGTCTTCGCCGACCTCCTCTGAGCCGACCCTGAGAACCGACATGGGCAAAGCGATCGAGATCCGAAACGCCGGCAAGCGCTACACGAAGTACGACGACACGCCGATGTTGATCACGTCCGCGCTGCACTTCCGGCCGCGGACCCGCCGGAACAAGCTGTGGGCCGTCCGAGACGTCGACCTCGACATCGAACAAGGCCAGTCGCTCGGCGTGATCGGGCGCAACGGCTCCGGGAAGACGACCCTGATGTCGCTCATGGCCGGGATCACCGCGCCGTCGGAGGGATCGGTCCGCGTGTGGGGCCGGGTGGCACCCCTCATCGCCGTGGGCGTGGGCTTCCACCGCGAGCTGACCGGCCGGGAGAACATCTACGTCAACGGCACCATGCTCGGCCTCACCCGGGCGGAGATCGACCGGCGCCTCGACGAGATCATCGCGTTCGCCGAGATCGAAGAGTTCATCGACACGCCGGTCAAGTTCTATTCGTCGGGCATGTACGTCCGCCTCGGGTTCGCGGTGGCGGTCCACTCCGACCCGTCGGTGCTCCTGGTCGACGAGGTCCTGGCCGTCGGCGACCTCGCCTTCCAGATGAAGTGCTTCGAGAAGATGGCCAACATCCTGCAGGCGGGCACGACGATCGTCGTCATCACCCACAACATGGGAGGCGTCGTCCGCTTCTGCCAGCGGGTGCTGCTCCTCCACGACGGCCGCCCGCACTTCCTCGGTGAGCCGGCTCAGGCGATCTCCCGGTTCCACGAGCTGTTGAGCGAAGAGACCGAGACCCAGATCGACCACGCGTCCGGGTCGGTGTTCGAGCCTGGCTTCGCCAGGATCGAACTGGTGGAGCTCGTGCGAACCGACGGCCGCAGCGTCACGCACGTGACCGCCGGCGAACCGGTCGCGGTGCGGATGACCGTCCAGGCCGTCCGGGACATCGAGGACCCCGTGGTGGGGCTGTCCGTTCTCGCCCCCGACAGCTCGCCGCTGTACGTGGACAGCAGCGGCGGTGAGCCGCTCGGCTCCCTCGCGGCGGGCGAGAGCGCCGTCTTCACGATGTCGTTCCGCGCTCAGCTTCCGTCAGGCACGTACACCGTGCTGTCGTGGCTGGGGCGCTCGGACCTTCGCACCGTGCTTGCGCAGAGCCGGTCGGTGTCGTTCTTCGTCGACGGCCGCTCGACCGTGGGCGGCCTCGCCGACCTCGAGGCTCGCATGGGCCGGGAGCCGGCGATCGGCGCGACGTCGCACGAGGCACGGGCCGCGGAGTTGCAACGCCTGCCTCGATGAGCGACCCGCACCTCAGCGCGGCGGACGTCTCCGTCGTGATCCCGAGCGGTCCTGGCTGGGAACGCTGGGAGATGCTCCAGATGACCTTGCGGGGCCTCGCCCGACAGAGCGTGTCGGGATTCGAGACCGTGCTCGCCGTCGACAGCCGTGACGAACCCCCGGCAGGCCTCGGTGACGTGCGCGTGGTGGTGAAGCCCGACCGTGGTCCCGGCCCGCGCCGCAACGCGGGAGCGCGGGCCGCCACCCGCCCGATCGTGCTGCTGCTGGGCGACGACACCATTCCGGGTCCCGACCTCGTGGCCCACCACGTCGGTGAGCACGCGCGCCATCCCGAAGCCGAGGTCGCCGTCCTCGGCCACATCGACTGGCACCCCGACGTGCGCCGCGGCCGCCTCGAGCGTTGGCTCGACTGGTCGCGCACCCAGTTCGACTATCCCGCCGAGGCGGTCGACGACGCGGGGTTCGGCCGCTTCTACTCGAGCAACATCTCGCTCAAGCGCAGCTTCTTCCTCGACGTCGGCGGCTTCGACGAGGAATTCGGCTTCGGATACGAGGACACCGACCTCGGATTGCGCCTCCACCACAAGGGCCTTCGAATCCGCTACCAGCCGGCAGCCCGCGCCGAGCATCTCCACCACTACACGTGGGACGCCCTGAGGCGCCGCTTCTCGCTCGTGGGCGAGGGTGAATACCTCATGACGAAGAAGCACCCCGGGTTCGAGCCGTTCTTCCTCGAGCGGATCTTGAACCGACGTCGGGCTCCCTGGTGGCTGCCGTGGCCGTGGCTGGTCGAGCTCGTCCCCGAAGCCCAGGGGGACGAAGGCCCCGGCCGCACGAGGCGCCTGCGCCGTGAACTCGAAGCGCGTGCGGACGCCTGGTACTACGCCCGGCTCACCGGTGACTTCGTCACCGGTTGGGTGCTCGCCGCCGAGGCGGACGAGCGGCGACAGTACCGACACCAGACCCACGGCGAATCGACCGGGCCGGGGGAAATCGCACCGGCGACGTCCCTCGGCGCGCCGTCCGACGCCGACCGCGTCGACGCCGAGCGGTGGGCGGCCCGCGGGCTGGCCGAGATGCGCTCCCTCGTGCCCAAAGGCGCACGCGTCCTCGACGTCGGCGACGAGGTGCGTCCCGGATCGAACGGTCTGCGCCTGCTCTCCGATGGCTACGACGTCTCCTTCGCGGGCTTGTCCGAGGGCGCGTCCTCCTACCTCCGTTGGCGGCTCGAACGACGCGGGCTCGCCTCGTCGGTCCATGACGGACCCGTCCAATCGGTGCCGGGAACCTTCGACGCGGCGTACGCGTGCGCCGAGGACGGTTCGGCACCCGACGGCCCGACCCTCGACGCGCTCGAGGCCCGGGCGTCTCTCGTGATCGTGCGGGTGACCGAGCGAGCTCACGGCGGCACCGCGACCGTCGAGGGGCTGTTCGAACGCGCCGGCTCGGGACTCGTCCGGTACCGCCGGCTCGGCGGGCACCACCTGGTGGCGTACCGCCCCGGGTCTGGCCGGCCACGGAACCCGGTGGCCGCGGCGGTGCGGCGGTTCCGCGGAAGGGCCCTGCCCGCCAAGCGGGCGTGGTACCCCGATCCGCGCTGGTGAGCACGGTGAACGCGGTCAGCGCGGCAAGCGATCCGGACATGGCGAGCGCACGACAACCGCTGCGACCCCGGGTCGATGTGGGCGTCGTCACGTGGAATACCGCGGAGCTCACCGCGACCGCCCTGCGAAGGCTGCTCGACACCGATCAGGGCTGCGACGTGCGCATCCTCGTCCACGACAACGCTTCCACCGACGGCACACCCGAGCTCCTCGACGCGGCCGTGCCGGAGGCGAAGGTCGAAGTCGCCCCCGGCAACGTCGGATTCGCCGCGGGTGTCAACCGGCTGGTCGAGCGGTCCGATGCCCCGTGGTTCTTCGCCCTCAACTCCGACGCCTGGCCCGAGCCCGGTGCCATCGGCGCACTGGTGTCGGCTGCCGAGCGACACGAGCGTGCCGCGGCGGTGGCTCCGCGTCTCCTCCGACCGGACGGGTCCGTCGAACATTCGACCCACCCGTTTCCGTCGGTCGGGCTGGCGCTCCTCGACGCCGTCGGCGGGCGCAGCTGGCTGCCCACGCGGCGTCTCGAGGACCTGGCCCTGGAAGGGGCGTGGCACCACGACCGACCCCGGCGCGTGGATTGGGCGGTCGGCGCGGCGCTGCTCATTCGTCGACAGGCGCTCCTCGACGTCGGCGGCTTCGACGAGCGTGGGTTCATGTACGTCGAGGACGTGGAGTGGTGCTGGCGCGCTCGGCGGCGCGGATGGGAAGTCCGGTTCGAACCGGCGGCAGTGGTGCGTCACGTCGGCAACGCCTCGGGGGCGATCGGACTCGGCGACCGCCGGCATCAGCTCGACGCGGCCAACCTCCACCGGTTCCTCGATGAGACCCAGGGCCCGGTGCGCGCCGGTGCGTACCGGGCACTCTCCGCGGTAGCGATCGGCGAACGTGTCGTCGCCGCCCGGCTGGCGGGACGGGCCGGGGAGGCGCACTACTGGCGATCGCAACTGCGGGCCCGGGTGCAGGGCGCCCGCGACGGCCGTGTGAATGGGCGGAAGACGCGGCGCGAAGGGACATGGTCGACGCGTCGGGGCGCGACGCGGTCATGGCGTGGCGACCCGACATGGCCCGCCACGCGCAACGCCGGCGGCACCTCGGCCGCGACCGCCTCGGGTCCAACCGTCGAAATCGTGCACGATGCGCCCTCGGGCACCACCCCGCGCGTGTCCGTCGCGGTTTCGACCCGCGGGCGGGCCGCCCTGCTCCCACGCCTCGTCGCCGCACTCGAAGCGCAGACCCTTCCGGCCGACGAACTCGAGCTCGTCGTGGTCGACGACGCCTCCCCCGACGACACCGCGGAGGTGCTGGGCGCGCTGGCGAGGCGCAGCAAGGTGCCGATGCGCGTGCTCACCTGCGGGCAGCGGGGTGGACCGGCGGCCGGTCGAAACCTGGCGTGGCGGGCGGCGCGTGCCCCGGTGGTGGCGTTCACCGACGACGACTGCACCCCCGACCCTGACTGGTTGGCGTCTGGGCTCGCCGCGCTGGATCTCGCATCGGGGGCGGCCCGGATGGTCACCGGCCGCACGGCGATGCCCGACGACCAGATCGCATTGGCCACACGGCCGTTCGCTCGTCATCTCCAAGTCGACGGTGTGCGGTTCTTCGAGACGTGCAACGCCTTCTACCGACGGACCGACCTCGAGGCAGTGGGCGGCTTCGACGAGCGCTTCGGCTTCGGCGGGGAGGACACCGACCTCGGGCTCAGGATGGTGCAGGCCGGCGTCACCCCGGTGTTCGCCCGGGGCGCGCTCGTCCACCACGACGTGCACACGGGAACCCTCGCCGACGCGCTGCACAACGCGGCACGCTTCGTCGACCTCCCGCTCGTCGTGCGCAGGCACCCAGAGATCCGCTCTTCCCTGGTGCACCACAAGCTCTTCTGGAAGCGCGCGCACCCGTCGGCCATCGCCGCCGTGCTGGGATTGCTCACTTTTGCGAAGTGGCCGGTTACGCTCGTTGCTGTCGTGCCCTGGCTCAATCACCGGCTGCGCGTCGAGCCGGCGTGCCCCGGTCGCTTCCGGCGGGTGGCCGCGTTGCCCGGCGTTTTCCTCGTGGACATCTGCGAGGTGGCGACGATGGTGCGCGGGTCGGCTCGCCACAAGACGG
>DATGKD010000153.1:0-23808 GCA_035294855.1 Acidimicrobiales bacterium | reverse complement strand
CGGTGCAGTCGATGCCCGACGTCAGTCCGACGAAATGGCACCGCGCCCACACCTCGTGGTTCTTCGAGACGTTCGTGCTCCAGGCCCACGAGGGCGCCTACCGTCCGTTCCACTCCGTCTACGCCTACCTCTTCAATTCCTATTACGAGGGCCTGGGGGCAAGGCACCCGAGGCCGAGCCGGGGCGTCGTGTCCCGCCCCGGGGTCGGCGAGATCGCCCAGTACCGCCGGCACGTCGACGACGGCATGGAGCGGCTGCTCGCAAGGTCGCTTCCCGACGAGGTCGCGGACACCGTGGAGCTCGGTCTCCATCACGAGCAACAGCACCAGGAACTGCTGCTCATGGACATCAAGCACGTCCTGTCGTGCAACCCCCTGCAGCCCGCGTACACGACGGTCACCGTCGCACCCCCGCAGGAGTCGCGTCCGCTGGGCTGGATCGAGCACGGGGGCGGCGAAGTCGACATCGGCCACCCCGGCGGCGGCTTCGGCTTCGACAACGAGTTCCCCCGCCATACCGCTCACCTCGAGCCGTTCGCCCTCGGGGACCGGCTCGTGACGTGCGGCGAATGGGAGGCGTTCGTGGACGACGGCGGTTACTCCCGGCCCGAGCTCTGGCTCTCGGACGGCTGGGCCGTCGTGCAGAACGAGGGGTGGCAGGCGCCGCTGTACTGGTCGAAGGTGGTCGACGACTGGTGGATCTTCACGCTGGGCGGCCCGCAACTCCTCGACCGGGCGGAGCCCGTGTGCCACGTCAGCTACTACGAGGCCGATGCCTTCGCGCGTTGGTCGGGCGTCCGACTGCCGACGGAGGCCGAATGGGAAGCCGCGGCGTGGCCGGTCGCGCCCGAGGGCAACTTCCTCGACCCTTCGACGCTGCACCCGCGTCCGACGCAGGCGGTGTCGCTCTACGGCGACGTCTGGCAATGGACGTCCAGCTCGTACAGCCCGTACCCCAGGTTCCAGCCCGCGCCGGGGGCTGTGGGTGAGTACAACGGCAAGTTCATGGTGAACCAGTACGTGCTGCGCGGCGGGAGCTGCGTCACTCCGGCCGACCACATCCGCGCTACCTACCGCAACTTCTTCCCTCCCGCGGCCCGTTGGCCGTTCACTGGCTTGCGCTTGGCGCGCGATCTCTGAGCTGTGTCGACGATCGCACCGTCGATCGACGTCCACCTGAGTGGCGTCGACCTGCGCGCCGCCCTCGAACGCGACGTTCGGATCGGGCTGAGCGCGCCGCAGAAATGGCTGCCGCCCGTGTGGTTCTACGACGATTGCGGGAGCCAGCTGTTCGACGACATCACCCGTCTTCCCGAGTACTACCTCACGCGCGCGGAGCGCGGGCTCCTCGAAGCACACGCCCCGGAGATCACCAGCCGCTCGGGGGCTGACACGCTCGTCGAGCTCGGCGCGGGGACGTGCGACAAGTCGCGGGTGCTCCTCGACGCCATGCGCGCCGAGGGCACGTTGCAACGCTACGTCCCGCTCGACGTCAGCGATGGCACGTTGTGGGACGCCGCGACGGCGTTGGCCGCTGACTACCCGGGACTGGCCGTCCATGCGGTGGTGGGGGACTTCCATCGGCACATCGACCGGGTGCCCGCCGAGGGCCGTCGTCTCGTGGCGTTCCTCGGCAGCACGATCGGCAACCTCGCCCCCGAGGAGCGGGCGCGTTTCCTCTTCGACCTGGACTGCATCGTGACCCATGAGGACCGCCTCCTGTTGGGCACCGACCTCGTCAAGGACCGGGACCGGCTCCTCGCTGCGTACGACGACAGCGCAGGTGTCACCGCTGCCTTCAACCGCAATGTCCTCAGCGTGCTCAACCGGGAATTGCACGCCTCGTTCGATCCGGCTCGCTTCGAGCACGTGGCGGTGTGGAACGAGGCGGCCGGCTGGATCGAGATGCGATTGCGCTCCACCGTGGACCAGCGGGTGCCCGTCGGCGACCTCGGCATGGACGTCGAATTCGAGGCGGGCGAGGACCTCCTCACCGAGATCAGCGCCAAGTTCACCCGGTCAGGGGTCGAGGAGGAGCTGCTCGCCGCGGGGTTCGTGGTCGATGCCATGTGGGAGGCCCCACACGGCGACTTCCTGCTCACCCTGGGCCGGCCGTACTGCTGAGGCACCGCCTTCGGCTCGCCGCCGCGGCGAGAACTGCCGAAATCCTCAGTCTTTCCACTTGTGATCCCCAGCACCCACTGGTGACCATGACAGCGTCTGTGTGACTGACCGACGTCGGCGTCACGAGCCCTCCGCAGTCAGACGAGCGGGGCCGCACAGGGGGTTGCGGCGTGGTTAGCGCGGGGGGAAGAACCCGGCGCCTTCACGGGCGGCTCGTTTCGCCCGTGTCCGGCGCTCGGCGGGAGCGCTGTCCCAGCGATCTGCGGCCCCCCCGAGATCGCGGGGGCGGCGCTCCCTTTTCGCGTGCGAAGCCTTCGGCGTTGCGCGAGGCGCTTACAGCTGTCGTTCGAGGCCGACGGCGTCCGCCAACGCGTCGAGCAGCACGCTCGGGGGAACCGGTTTGCGGAGCGTCGTGACGATGGCGCGGCCGACCTGCTGACGCGATTCCTCTTCGAGCTCGTAGCCGGAGAGCACGACGACGGGGGGCGGCTTCGGAAGGGCGCTCAGCATCGCCACGCCGCCCAGCCGCGGCATGTGGAGGTCGAGGACGATGGCGTCGAAGCGCATCGTGGAGAGAAGGCGCAGGGCGTCCTCGCCGTCCGACGACTCGATCACGGTGTAGCCCGCCGTGCGGATGACGTCTGCCACCGAGACCCGGACGGCCTCTTCGTCGTCCACCACCAGCACGGCCATGGCGTTGGGCCGTGGCAGAGAGGCCACGGCGGCATGGCGCGACCACGCCGGAGGGGTCCATGTCGCCCTGTCGTCGTACTCGGTGACCACCGTGTCACCTCCGGTCCCGCACGCCGCCCATGGTCGTTACTCGGCCGCGCCGCCACACCCCGGCCCGGCCCCACCGTGATAACGAAGCGAGAGGTCCCGGGTTGCGCTGCGGACCGAAAGTTTCTCACCCTCGTCCTTACCCGTTGTCGTCCGGGCGGATGAAGCGGTCCAGGTCAGGCCGATGAGCGGACGCGCCCTGGCTGCCAGGCGGCCAGGTCCTCCGTCGGGAACGGGCCGAGCGCGGACGCGGGCAAGGGCACCCCGAACAGATAGCCCTGGGCCAGACGGCAGCCGAGCCGGAGGAGCTCATGGGCCTGGGCCTCGCGCTCGACGCCTTCGGCGATCACCGAAAGGCCCAGGGACTCCCCCAACGCGATGATCGCCCGCACGATGGCGACGTCACCGGAATCGTGATCGAGCTCGTCCACGAAGCTCCGGTCGACCTTCAGGGTCTCGACCGGGAACTGCTTCAGGTAGCTGAGCGAGGAGTATCCCGTGCCGAAGTCGTCGATCTCGAGGTGCAGGCCGAGGTCTCGCAGCGCGCGCAGCGTCTGCATCGTGGCGTCGGTGTTGCCCATGAGCGTGCTCTCGGTGATCTCGAGTCGCAGCCGGTCGGGGTCGAGCCCGGTCTCCTCCAAGGTCGCGGCCACCTGGGCGGGGAAGTCGGCTTCCGCAATCTGCTGGGCGGAGACGTTGATGGACAGGTCGGGGCAGGTGTCGTCCTCGCCGGCCAGTGTTCGCCGCGCGCTCCATTCGGCCACTTGCCGGCACGCATCGCGCAGGACCCACGCCCCCAAATGCATGATCAAGCCGCTGTCTTCGGCGAGGGGGATGAACTCCGCCGGTAGCAGTAACCCTCGGCTCGGATGACGCCACCGGACGAGGGCCTCCATGCCGACGAGCGCCTGCGTGCGGAGCTCGATGACTGGCTGGTAGTACAGCTCGAGCTCGTCACGCTCGAGGGCCCGGTGCAGCTCGTTGGACGTCCGCAGCCGGCCGATCGTGCCTCCCTGGTCGTCCTCCCGGTACACCGCCACCCGGGCGGCACCGAGGGTCTTGGCCCGGTACATCGCGACGTCCGCGTTGCGCAGCATGTCGGCTCCCGACTCGCCGCCGTCGGTCGACAACGCCACGCCGATGCTCGCCGACACGAAGATCTCGTTACCGGACACCGACAACGGCTGTTGCATGGCGGCCACGAGGCGCTCGGCGACCTCGAGCGCTTCGGAGCGGTCGTGGACGTCGCACAGGACGGTGAATTCGTCGCCACCGAAGCGGGCCAGGGTGTCCCCGGCGCGCAGTGCGGTCCGCAAGCGCTGGGCGACCCGCTGGAGCAGGCGGTCGCCGATTTCATGCCCGAGGCTGTCGTTGATGAGCTTGAACCTGTCGAGGTCGAGGAACATGAGCGCGATGGCGTCGTCGCTGCGTTGGCACCGCCGAAGCGACAGCTCGAGGCGGTCCATGAACAGCACACGATTGGGCAGGCCCGTCAGCTGGTCGTGGACGGCGGCGTGGGCGAGTCGCTCGCGCATTTCGCGCCGTTCGGTGATGTCTTCGATCTGGCCGATCATGTAGACGGGCTCACCCGCACTGTCACGGACGATCGACGTGCTGACCGACACCCACACGACATGGCCGTCCGCATGGATGTACCGCTTCTCCATCTGGTACTGGTCGGTCTCTCCCGCGAACAGAGCGCGGATCTGCGCGGCGTTTGCTTCCCAGTCGTCGGGATGGGTCAGGTCCCGCAACGCCGAGCCCGCGACCTCTTCGGGGCTGCGGCCGAGGATCTCTCCGAACGCCCGGTTGGCGCGCAGGATCCGCCCGTCGCTGGTGGCGAGACCGATGCCGATCGGCGCCTGTTCGAACGCGCTCCGGAAGCGAGCTTCGGCATCGACGAGGGCTTGTTCGGAAGTCCGCAGGCGGTTGCCCACCCACGCGACCGTCTCGCCGACCAGGATGCAGCACGGCACGACGTACGTCGCCGACGCCAGGCCGAGGCTCCTTCCCGAATCCCCGGCCAAGACCAGGGGCAGCACGTAGGCCAGCACGAACAGGGGTGCGAACCGCAGCGACATGCCCGGGGGGTGGGCGAGGCCGAGCCATACGAACACCACCAGATAGAACGCGCTGTAGAGGAAGCCGTCGTTGCCGGTGAAGGTGTCGTGCAAGGCGATCATCGCCAGTGCGAGCGGGACGAGGTACAGCGTCGCCGAGCGATGCCAGCGTTCCCACCGGATGTTCCAGATCACGAGGCCGAAGCTCACCGCGGCAAGTCCGATCGAGACGACCCCGACGCGTTGCGCACCCACCGGTAGGGCGATGAGGCCTCCGGCGACGACGACGAGGGCGCCACACGCGATCCACAGCGCCCCCGACACCCGACCGACGAGGTGCGTGGTCAGGGTCACGAACTCGGTGGGGCGCGGCGCGAGATCGGGCTCTCCTGTCGGGGCCGCCATGGTCGTTCTCATCGGTCGTTTCGGTGCAGACGTCAACTGTCTGTTCCGAATCGCGGTCCGTTCCCAGGGACGAAGCTCGTGGCATCGATGCAGTTGATGCAATTCCGATGCTTTTGAACCTCGTTGACCGGCGATCTCCCCCGGCCGGACCGACCGGTGGCCGGACCGACCGGTGGATGGATCGCCCGCCCCCTTCCCGGGAGCGAGGGGCGGGCGCCACCCTTCGTCGATCGAGCCGTGGACGCCGCTGCGCCGGGCGCCCACACGGTTTGAACGTGGTGCGGTTACGAGGTCCCGCTCGTTCCCGCCTGGACAGGCGCGGTGGCGTTGACCAGCGTTCCCGTGGTCGACGGGGCGCCGTTGGTCGATCCACCGCCGTTTCCGGCCTGGACGGGCGCCGTGGCGCTCACCAGGCTCGACTGCGGTCCGGTGTTCGAGTTGTTACCCGAGCCGTTGCCGTTCGTGGCGCCGCTGGTGCCCGCCTGCGCGGGAGCGGTGACGTTCACGAGCGAGCCAGTCGACGAGGATCCGCCGTTGTTGGATCCGCCGTTCGAGCCGACTTGAGCCGGCGCGGTGACGTTCACGAGCGAGCCAGTCGACGAGGATCCGCCGTTGTTGGATCCCCCGTTCGAGCCGACCTGAGCCGGCGCCGTGACGTTCACGAGGGTCCCGGACGACGAGGATCCGCCGTTGTCGGATCCGCCGTTCGAGCCGACCTGGACCGGGGCGGTCGCAGCGACGAGGCTCGACTGCGATCCTCCGGATCCGCTCGACGGCGCAGATCCCGTCCCTCCCGACGACGGTGGCGACCCGGATGTCTGTCCGGAACCGCTCGAGTCCGACCCGCTCGGCGTCGACTGCGATGCCGCAGTCGAGCCTGACGGCTCGGACGGTGCAGACGCCGAGCTCGTCGCGCCCGGTGCCGCAGGTGCGGCGGCGGAACCGGGACACTGACTGGATTGCGCATCGGCCTGGGTCGACAACATCGGTCGCGCCAGTCCGATTACGAGGAATGAGGCACCCGACGCGACCGCGGCGGTCACGAGGGCGCGCTTGAACAAGCTACGCATTTTGTTTCTCCTTTTCGGTTTGTGGGTTGTCTGCGGGATGCCGACAGCCCGGCCGGCCCCGCAGGGCGTGGGCCGCTGTCGGCGGGCAACCCACTAACCGGGCGAGGCCCACCTCGGGTCGAAGCGCAACCGCGGTGCGGTGTTCCTCGGCAGGCGCAATCCCACGACGGCGAGCACTGGCAGCAGCAGTGCCACCGGAGGAAGGCCCTGCATCGGATGACTCCCGGACGACGTCACGTCCCGGTCGGGCGACGGCGCGACGGGAGGCGGTTGCGGGGCGAAAGGCGTCACCCACGGGTCTGCGTTGGGCGGACCG
Organism: Acidimicrobiales bacterium; assembly: GCA_035294855.1. Taxonomy (GTDB): domain Bacteria; phylum Actinomycetota; class Acidimicrobiia; order Acidimicrobiales; family UBA8190; genus DATGKD01. The sequence goes on along the minus strand of DATGKD010000153.1, from coordinate 17,054 downwards.
GCGGGCATGCGGAGATCGTCGTCGGCACTCGGGTTGCCTCGTGTCGTGCCGTGGAGCGCGAGTCGCGCCGGTGCGACGTTGCGCGCGACGACGGCCGGCAGCCGGGGCCCCAAGGACGGAGCCGACGGTGGGCCGCTCCCGGGAAGAGCCACCTCCAGGAGATCGGGCGCCACGGCCGGGGGCACGAGCGTGAGCAGCCGTGAGACACCGGGCCGCACTGTCGGTCCCAATGCCGAGCGGGTCGTACCGATCACCGCCGCGACCGTGCCGAGGGCAGTCGGCGAGCCGGGTTGCGCCGGGGGCGACGACAGGTCCGGGCTGGTGGCGGCCGCGGACGTCGGGGTCGTGGCGGCCGACGCAAACGACGGGGCGACCTGGGACGCCGCCTTCCCGGCGATCGATCCTTCAGGGAGGGTGGAGGCCGCCGAGGCCGAACCGGCGAAGAGCGCCGACAGGAAGATGCCGAGGCCGATCCCAATGGCGGCGCCCAGGAGAACGAGGGCGGTCGGGCGCGCCCCAGGCTCCGCCGTTGTGCTTCCGGGGCTTCCCGCCTCGCCGCCCACGAGGGTCAGAGTAGCACGAAGAGTAGTTAACCCACCGCTATATGTGGTCGCAGGGCCGGCGCCCTGCTGGGAGGGGTCGCCCGGGGGACGAGGCGGCCGGATGCGAGCCACCGTCGGTGTCTGGAGGGCCGGGCGAGTGGGAACGAACGCTCGTACGTGCCCGCTCGGAGGTGGGTTCTGCGCGCCCTCGGCAGGACTCGAACCTGCGCACCCGGCTCCGGAGGCCGGTGCTCTATCCGCTGAGCTACGAGGGCGTGGGGCCAGGGCGGGCCGTCGCGCCGCGCGCCGGGGTCTTCAATGTACTCGGCACCTCGAGCCGGTTCCGTGGCCGGCAACGGTCGAGCCGGGAGGTAGCCGGGAGGTAATTGCGCGCATCGTCGCGGCGCGCCATCCTCAGCGGGCCATGCCGGTCCGCCCAGGCCTTGCAGTTTCGGTGAGCCGCGCCCTGTCCGCGCTCGGCATCGACGTCGATCCGGCGGACGTCCACCTGGAGCGCCCCGCACGGCGTGATCACGGTGACTGGTCGACGAACGTCGCCCTGGTAAATGCGAAGAAGGTGAACAGGAACCCGCGGCAATTGGCCGAGGACGTTGCCGAGCGGCTCCGAGCGGACCCGCCGCCCCACCTGCAATCCGTCGAGGTCGCCGGCGGGGGATTCGTGAACTTCCGGCTTGCGCCCGGATGGCTGCACGAAGCGCTCGTCGACGTCGTCGCCATGGGCGAGGACGATTACGCCCGCTTCGAGTTCGGGGCGGCCGAACGCGTCCAGATCGAATTCGTCTCGGCCAACCCGACGGGCCCGCTCCACGTCGGCAACGGCTGGTGGGCGGCCTACGGCGACGCCCTCGGCCGTGTCCTCGCACGGTGTGGCTGGCAGGTCCACCGCGAGTACTACGTCAACGACACCGGCGGACAGATCCGCAACCTCGGGGAGAGCATCCTCGCCCGCCGACGCGGGGAGCCGGTTCCCGATACCGGATACCAGGGCGCGTACGTGACCGATCTCGCCCAGCGGTACGAGGGGCCCGACGACGTGGAATCAGCGGGCGCCTGGGCGGTCGAGCCCATCCTGGCGAACATCCGCGCCACGTTGACGCGCATGGGGATCCGATTCGACGAGTGGCGCAGTCAGGCGTCAGTCGAGGAGAGCGGGGCGGTGGAGGAAACCCTGGCGCTCCTCGCCGACAAGGGTCTCGTCGAGGAGGAGGACGGCGCCGTGTGGTTGCGATCGACCCGACTCGGTGACAGCCGCGACCGCGTGCTGCGAAAGTCGAACGGCGACGTCACCTACCTCGCCGGGGACCTCGCCTACCACCGAGACAAGTTCCTGGTGCGCGGGTTCGACCGCGTGATCGACGTCTTCGGAGCAGACCACGCCGGGCAGGTGAAGAGCTTGCATCTGGGCGTCGAGGCCATGGGTGTCGAGCCCGGACGTCTCGAGGTGAAGATCGGACAGATGGTCTCGCTCGTGCAAGGAGGGCAGGCGGGGCAGATGTCCAAGCGGGCGGGCAACTTCGTGGCGCTCGACGTGCTGATCGACGACCTCGGGCCCGATGCGACACGCCTTTTGTCGCTCATGACGTCGATCGACCAGCCCACCTCGCTCGACCTCGACCTCGTGCGCCGTCAGTCGATGGAGAACCCCGTCTTCTACGTGCAGTACGCCTACGCCCGCATCGCGTCGATCGATCGGGTGCGTGCCGAGCGCCGGATCGATCGCCGCCGGATCCCGGAGGTCGACCTGTCGCTGCTCCTGCACGAGCGCGAGCTGGAGCTGCTCCGCTGCCTCGAGGAGCTCCCCGACGTCGTGGCCGAATCCGCACGGGATCGGGCACCGCACAAGGTGACCGGGTGGGTTCGCGAGCTGGCTGGGCGCTTCCACGGCTTCTACCACGACTGTCCCGTCTTGGCCGAGGGGACCGGAGCCGAGCTGACCCAGGCGCGTCTCTGGCTCGTCGAAGCGGCGCGCATCGGGCTCGCCGTCGGCCTCGACCTTCTGGGCGTGAGCGCACCCGAATCCATGTAAGGGGTCGCCGATGCGGGTGCGATCCCGATCCGGCCGGATCGGAATCGCACCGCGCGTGCTCGGGAGAACCGGCGCCGTCGGTAGCCTCGGCCGGATGGACGGGGTCGACAGCGATCTTGCGATCGACGCGGGACCCCCTGCTGACGAAGGCCCGCTCCGCATGGACCTGCTCCCGATGACCGCCGAGGTCGGGGCAGAGGGCCGCCTCACCGTCGGTGGCGTGGACCTCATCGACTTGGCGGAGCGTCACGGTACCCCCGTGTTCGTCTACGACGAGGCTCACGTGCGCGCCCGGTGCCGTGAAGCGCTCGTGGCGTGGGGCGAGGGCGTCGCGTATGCCGGCAAGGCCTTTTTGTGTCGGGCCATGGCGCGGTTGGCGTACGAAGAAGGCCTGTGGCTGGACGTGTCCACCGGGGGCGAGCTCCACGTGGCGCTTTCGGCTGGCGTCCCGCCTGCCCGCCTCGTGTTCCACGGCAACAACAAATCGGAGGAGGAGCTTCGGCGTGCGCTCACCGATGGGGTGGGGCGGATCGTCGTGGACTCCTTCGACGAGATCGAGCGGCTCGCCCGCCTGACCGGCGGCCATGACGCGTCGCGCGCGGTGCCGACGGCGCAGCCCCCGTCTGTGTCGGTCAGGGTGACGCCGGGTGTCGAGGCCCACACCCACGAGTTCGTGCGCACCGGCCAGGCCGATTCCAAGTTCGGGTTCGGTCTCCTGTCGGGGGCCGCCCATGAAGCGGTGGAGCGGGTGCGGGCGTTACCCGGTGTGGAGCTCGCCGGGCTGCACGCGCACATCGGGAGCCAGGTGTTCCGGGTGGATTCGTTCGCCGAGGAGGTGTCGGTGCTGGCCGACTTCTTCGTCCCGCTGGGATTGGCGGAGCTGTGCGTCGGCGGAGGCCTCGGAGTCCCGTACGTGGCGTCCGAGTCCGCGCCGTCGATTCGCGAGTGGGCCGAGACCGTCCATGAAGCGTGCCGCACCGCGGGGATCCCGCCGGGCACGCGGGTCACGGCCGAGCCAGGACGATCGATCGTCGCCACCGCGGGGATCACCTTGTACCGCGTGGGCACGATCAAGGAGATCCCGGACGTGCGCACCTATGTCGCGGTGGACGGCGGCATGAGCGACAATCCTCGCCCCGTGCTGTACGGCAGCGGATACGAGACGTTCCTCCCGCGCATCGCCGGTGCCGATCGGCCGCGGGCGGTGCGCGTGGTCGGCAAGCACTGCGAGTCCGGTGACATCGTCGTGGCGGACGGGCGCCTTCCCGCCGACGTGGTGGTCGGCGACGTCCTCGCGACGCCGGTGACGGGCGCGTACGGCTACGCCATGGCGTCGAATTACAACAAGGTGCCCCGTCCCGCAGTGGTGTTCGTTCGCGACGGCGAGGCCCGCGCAGTCGTCCGGCGCGAGACCGACGAGGACCTCGTACGTCTCGACGCCTGACGCCGGCGACCCGGGCGGCCGGAGCGATGGCATGCTCGGCTCGGTTCGTCTCGAACGTCCCGGCTCGGTGTGTTCGGGGCGGTAGCTTGAGCAGATGGTGACGAGGAAGCCGCGCCGCGAGGCTGGCGATCCTCCTGCCGGAACGACCGTCCGGGTCGGCGTCCTCGGACACGGCACGGTGGGTTCGGCGCTCGTCGCGCTCCTGCTCAATGATTCCGACGCGATCGAGGCTCGCTCCGGCGTGCGTTTCGAGGTGGCGAAGGTCGCCGTGCGCGATCCGAGCCGGCGCCGCGCCGGCTTGCCTCCGCAGCTCATCACCGGCGACCCCAAGGAGCTCGTCACGGACCCCTCGGTCGACGTGATCGTCGAGCTCATCGGCGGCCTCGAACCGGCTGGCGGGCTGGTCGAGGCGGCGCTGGCCGCCGGCAAGCCGGTGGTGACGGCGAACAAGGAATTGCTCGCATCACACGGCAACGCCCTCGCGAAGGCGGCGGACGCCGCCGGCGTCGACCTCCTCTACGAAGCGGCCGTCGCGGGGGCCATTCCGCTGATCCGGCCGCTGCGGGAGTCGCTCGCGGGTGAGGGTATCCGCCGTGTGATGGGCATCGTCAACGGAACGACGAACTTCATCCTGACGATGATGGCGGACGGCGGCATGTCGTACACCCAGGCACTTGCCGAGGCCCAACGGCTCGGTTTCGCCGAGCGCGACCCGAGCGCTGACGTGGACGGTCACGACGCGGCAGCCAAGGCGGCCATCCTGGCGTCGCTGGCGTTCCGATGCGACGTGGTGGCCGACGACGTTCCCCGGGAAGGCATCGCTTCGGTCCATCCCGTGGACGTCGCCTTCGCAGGGCGCCTCGGCTACGTCGTCAAGCTGCTCGCCGTCGCAGAGCGCGTGGAGAACGCATCCGCCGACACCGCCCCCGCAAAGGATGCCCCCGAGATCTCGGTGCGTGTCCACCCCGCCATGCTCCCCGCCTCGCACCCGCTCGCAGCGGTGCGCGGCGCGTTCAACGCCGTGTTCGTCGAGGGGGACAGCGCGGGCGAGCTCATGCTGTACGGGCGAGGGGCTGGTGGCCCACCCACCGCATCGGCGGTCCTCGGCGATCTCATCGACGCCGCCCACCGTCTTCGTCAGGGCTCGCACGCGCCACTCGTCCGCCGTCTGCGCCCTCGCATCCGGCCCGCCGACGAGATCCGGTGCGCGTGGTACCTGAACATCGACGTGCTCGACCGGCCCGGGGTCCTGGCCGCGGTGGCCACGGTGTTCGGGGAGCACGGCGTGTCGATCCGTTCGATGGAGCAGGTGGGCCTGGACGACGAGGCCCGCCTCATCTTCCTCACCCACGTCGCTCGCCAGGGTGACGTCAGGCGCACCCTCGAAGGGCTCCGCCGCCTCGACGTGGTCGGACATGTCGGCGGGGTCCTGCGGGTGATCGGTGACGAGGAGGACCGTTCCCGGTGACACCCTGGCCCGGGATCATCGTGTCGTACCGGTCGATGCTCCCGGTCACCGAGGCCACGCCTGTCGTCACCCTGCTCGAGGGGAGCACGCCGCTCCTGCCCGCGCCTCGTCTGTCCGAGCGGGTCGAGGCCCGCGTGCTGCTCAAGCTCGAGGGGATGAATCCCACCGGCTCGTTCAAGGACCGGGGCATGACGCTCGCGATCTCGAAGGCACTGGAGGACGGCGCCAAAGCGGTGGTGTGCGCGTCGACAGGGAACACCTCCGCGTCGGCGGCCGCGTACGCGGCGCGTGCGGGACTCACGTGCGCCGTGCTCATCCCCGAGGGCCATATCGCGCTCGGCAAGCTCGCCCAGGCGCTCGTCCACGGGGCCAGAGTGCTCCAGGTGCGGGGGAACTTCGACGAAGCACTGTCGATCGTCCGCCGCCTCGGCGAACAGGCACCGGTGACCGTCGTCAACTCCGTCAACCCGTTCCGGATCGAAGGACAGAAGACCGGCGCCTTCGAGGTGGTCGACGCCCTGGGGGACGCGCCCGATCTCCACTGCATTCCCGTCGGCAATGCCGGGAACATCACGGCGTACTGGAAGGGTTATCTCGAATACCGCGAGGCCGGCCGCTCGACTCGCCTACCGAGGATGTTCGGATTCCAGGCGGCGGGCGCAGCTCCGATCGTGATCGGGCACCCGGTCGAGCAGCCCGACACGGTGGCGAGCGCCATCCGAATCGGGAACCCCGCTTCCTGGTATGGCGCGACCGCCGCGGCGAGCGAGTCGGGCGGCGGCATCGAGGCCGTGACGGACGAAGAGATCCTCGCCGCGTACCGCTTTCTCGCTCAGGAAGAGTCGGTCTTCTGCGAGGCGGCCTCGGCGGCCTCGGTGGCCGGACTGCTCAAACATGGGGCGCCGGCGGGCTCCACGGTCGTATGCGTCCTCACCGGCCACGGCCTCAAGGACCCCGACCTCGCCATCAGCCAGATCTCGGTACCGACCCCCGTCGACGCCGATTACGGCGCGGTCCTCGCCGCCCTCGGCTTGTAGGGCGCTGGCGGAGACGCCCCGGTACCCGCAGTTTCCGTGGGGCGGGAACAACGAGACCGGCATCGGTGTTGTGGGAGAGTCGGGCAGCGGATGGTGTTGCCCTTCCGGGCGGTCGTCCGGTAGCATGGAGGTACCGCCGCCCTCCAGCATCGTCGGGAGCGACGCGGCCGGCAGCCTCTCGCAGTCGGCCCTTCGGGCACTCCTCGGCATTGGCTCGGTGGGGAACGCGGTGAAACCCGACGTACAACCGCCGGGCGTCTTACTCCCTTCCTGCGTCATCTGACGTCCGAACACCCGGACCGCACGAGGCGCGATAGAGCGAGGTGGAAATGGCTGCAGAGCAACAGCTCGAGCGGTCCGTACTCGAACGCAAGGAACGCGAAGAACTCCGGGCGATCGCTCAGGCGATGGCGCTCGACACCAACTCCCGCAGTAAGAAGGCCGACATCATCGACCAGATCCTGCGGGCGGCCGGTGTCGAGGTGGGATCGCCCGAGCAGTCCAACGGCGGTGGGCGAGGGTCCCGCTCGCGTGGCGCGTCGGCTCCCGAGGACTCGAACGGCAGCGCGCCAGGTGACACGGCGAGCGACGAGGCGGCCGACACCGCTGACGAAGCCGACGGAACGGCCCCGGGGCTTCCCGTCACGACGGCGGAGACCGGTGCAGGCCCCCAGGACCGTTCCCCGGCCCGACAAGGCGGCGGCCAGAATCGCCAGCACATGGCCCAGGGCGGCGGCGGCGATCCCGGCAACCGGCGGGGTCGCAGACGCCGGGGCCGCGAGCGTGGCGGCGGAGCGGGCGGCGACCGCGAGCTGCAGGGCGGCGGCCAGGACGCGCAGTACTCGGGCGAGCTCATCCCCGTGCGGGGACTGCTCGACCTCCGCGACGAGGGCTATGGCTTCCTGCGCGCCGAGGGGTACCTCCCGAGCGCGCGCGATGTCTACGTGTCGATCAGCCAGGCGCGCCGTTTCGCGCTCCGCAAGGGCGATTACGTGGAAGGCGCGTGCCGCCCCGCGGCGTCCAACGAGAAGTTCCCCGCTCTCATCCGGATCGACTCGGTTTGCGGGCTCCCCCCCGACGAGGCCCGCAACCGGCCACGATTCGAAGACCTCACGCCCCTCTTCCCCGATGAGAAGCTCCGCTTGGAGACCAACGGCTCGGCGGAAGTGACCACGCGGATCATCGACCTGCTCTCTCCGATCGGCAAGGGACAGCGCGGGATGATCGTCTCGCCGCCCAAGGCGGGGAAGACCACCATCTTGAAGCAGATCGCCCACTCGATCGAGGCGAACAACCCCGAGGTGCACCTGATCGTGCTCCTCGTGGACGAACGGCCCGAGGAAGTCACCGACATGCGTCGGTCGGTCAAGGGCGAAGTCGTTGCGTCGACGTTCGACCGCCCCTCTGACGAGCACACCGCCATCGCCGAGCTGACCATCGACCGGGCCAAGCGCCTCGTCGAGCTCGGCAAGGATGTCGTGATCGTGCTCGACGGCATTACCCGGTTGGCGCGTGCGTACAACCTGGCCCAGCCGGCGAGCGGCCGCATCATGTCCGGTGGCGTCGACTCCGGTGCCCTCTACCCGCCGAAGAAGTTCTTCGGTGCGGCCCGCAACATCGAGGAGGGCGGCTCGCTCACGATCCTGGCCACGGCTCTCGTCGAGACCGGTTCGAAGATGGACGAGGTGATCTTCGAAGAGTTCAAGGGCACGGGCAACATGGAGTTGCGCCTGGACCGCCGCCTCGCTGAGCGCCGCCTCTACCCGTCGATCGACGTCAACGCCAGCTCCACCCGGCACGAGGAGCTCCTCTTCGAGCGGGGCCAGCTTCAGCAGGTCTGGAAGCTGCGGCGGGTGCTCAACGCGCTGGCTGCCGACGGCAGTGCGGCTGCCGGCCTGGAATTGCTGATGGACAAGATCAGGACGACCAAGAGCAACGACGAGTTCCTGGCGGACATCGCCAAGGGGCCCGCCCCGCCCGTCTGATCTCCACGGCTCCCGCCTTAGAATGGACACCAAATGAAGACCGACATCCATCCCCAGTACGTCGACGCCAGCGTCCGCTGCTCGTGCGGCAACACGTTCACCACCCGCTCCACCAAGGCGGAGCTCCACGTCGAGCTGTGCAACGAGTGCCACCCGTTCTTCACCGGCAAGCAGAAGCTCGTCGACTCCGGTGGGCGGGTCGAGCGGTTCCAGCGTCGCTACGGGCAGCGCGGGTCGCGGTCGCGCACCAAGCGCGCCTGACGTTCGCGCGCGGTCCCCGTGGGCACGTCCACGGGGACCGGCTCAGTACCCTGGTCGCGTGGATCCCGAGCGTCTCGTCGATTGGGAGCGCGAACTCGCCTCCGTCCAGCGCGACCTGGGGGACCCCGCCGTCGTCACCCAGCCGGGCCGCCTGCTTGAACTGTCGCGGCGGAACAAGGACCTCGAAGCGCTCATCGACGCCGGACGCCGACTGAGCCAGGCCGAAGCGGACGTCTCCACCGCCCGCCAGCTCCTCGCTGAGGCCGCAGGGGACGACCGTGAGCTCGTCCGGACGGAGCTCGAAACGGCCGAGCGCGACGTCGCCGAGCTCGAGGAGCGCCTCCGCCTCCTGCTGGTGCCGAGCGATCCGAACGACGGCCGCAACGTCATCGTCGAGATCCGCGGTGCCGAAGGCGGCGAGGAAGCGAACCTCTTCGCCCGCGACCTGTTCGAGATGTACCGCCGCTACGCCGAGCGTCGGCACTGGAAACTCGAGGTCCTGTCGTCGGACCCCTCGGAACGCAACGGTTTGAACGAGGTGACGTTCGTCGTGAAGGCGGCCGACGCCTGGCAACGTCTGAAGCACGAGGGAGGCACCCATCGGGTTCAGCGTGTGCCCGTCACCGAGTCGCAGGGCCGCGTCCACACCTCTGCCGCCACGGTGATGGTGCTCCCCGAGGCCGACGAGGTCGAGGTGGAAGTGGATCCGGCCGACCTTCGGGTCGACGTGTTCCGCTCGACCGGCCCGGGAGGTCAGTCGGTGAACACCACGGACTCGGCCGTGAGAATCACCCACGTCCCGACGGGAATCGTGGTGTCGATGCAGGACGAAAAGAGCCAGATCCAGAATCGTGCTCGGGCGATGCAAGTTCTTCGGGCGCGGTTGCTCAAGCTCGAACAGGACCGCATCGAAGCCGAGCAATCCGAGCAACGGCGCAGTCAGGTGGGCGGTGGCGGCCGCTCCGAGAAGATCCGGACGTACAACTTCAAGGAGAACCGCGTCACCGACCACAGAGTGAAGCTCACGCTCCACAAGCTCGACCGTGTGCTCGACGGCGATCTCGACGATGTCGTCGACGCGCTCCTGGCCGACGAGCGCGAGCGCCAGCTGGGCTCTCCCCCCGACGCGGCATGACCGCTCGGGCCTGGCGCGGCGACTGGTCGTGACGATCCCTCCGGCGATGGCCCCGACGCCGACGGCCGGCTCGCTCCTCGAGGAGACGGCATCGGCACTTGCGTCGCGACGCGAGGCGCACTGGGTCGTGGCGAAGGCGCTCGGGGTGGATGCTTCGCAGCTCTACGCAACGGTGGACCTGGCGGCGCCGGCCGCGGCCGTGGAAGAGGTTCGAGCCATGGCGGCCCGCCGCCTGTCGGGCGAGCCCATCCAATACGTGCTCGGCACGTGGGCGTTCCGCACCCTCGAGGTCGTCGTCGATCCCCGGGTGCTCATCCCGAGGCCCGAGACCGAGGTCGTCGTCGAGGTGGCCCTGGACGAGCTACGCCGGGAAGCCGGACACCTGGCGGGGCGCCCTCGTGAAGTCGCCGTCGACGCGGGCACCGGGTCGGGCGTGATCGCGCTGTCGCTCGCGGTCGAGACAGCAGCGGCCCCGGACGCGTGCCGCGAGATCGACGTGTGGGCCACCGACGAGTCCGGTGATGCTCTTGATGTCGCCCGGGTGAACCTCTCCGTGCTCGAACGGCGCAACGCGTCGGCGGCCGGGCGGGTCCGGCTCGCCCGCGGCTCTTGGTTCGCGGCCCTGCCCGACGCGCTCCGGGGGCACGTCCACGTGATCGCCTCCAACCCTCCGTACGTGGGCGCGGACGAATACCCCGGCCTCGACGCGGGCGTGCGCCAGTACGAGCCGATCGGCGCGCTCGTCGCTGGCCCGACCGGGCGTGAAGCGCTCGAGGCCTTGCTCGACGGTGCGCGCTCCTGGTTGTGCGACGCCGGGTCCCTGGTCCTCGAGATCGCCCCGCGCCACGCCGACTTCCTGATTGCCCGGGCCGCCGATGCGGGTTACGAGGACGTGCGCGTGATGCCGGACCTGGCCGGCAGGGATCGGGTGCTCGTGGCACGGGTCACGCCCCGGGACGGCGCGTCGGGGTGAGCACGCCGCCAGGCGACGGACCCGATTCGGGTGGGGCGTCTCCGGCATTCGCTGCTGCGGTCACGGCGCTGCGCGCGGGCGGGGTCGTGGCCATCCCGACCGACACGGTCTACGGGCTTGCTGTCGACCCTTCGCGTCCCGGAGCTACCGACCGGCTCTTCGAGCTGAAGCGGCGTCCCGCCGACTTCGAGCTTCCCGTCCTGGTCGCTACGAGGTCCCAAGCCGCCTCCCTTGTCGACGCGAGCCGATGGGGCTCCGCGGCCGAGAAGCTCGCCACTGCGTTTTGGCCGGGCGCGCTGACCCTCGTGGTCGCGCGCCAGCCCGGGCTCGGCTGGGCGCTCGGCGGTGACGGGGTCACGATCGGGCTTCGTTGCCCGGCGCATCCGGGCGTGCGGTCGCTGTGCGAGGCGGTGGGCCCCATTGCGACGACGAGCGCGAACCTGCACGGTCGTCCGCCGTGCGCCGACGCCGCGTCCGTCAGGCGGACGTTCGGAGCCCGCGTCGCGCTGGTCGTCGACGGCGGGATCTGCGGGGGGTCGTCGTCGACGGTCGTCGACGTCACCGGGGCGGAGCCCCGATGCCTGCGCACCGGGGCGGTCGCATGGGACGACGTCCTCGCCATCGCCGCCGCACCGGCACCCCGCTCCTCGTGACGCCGCCGGGATCCGCCCAACCGGGGCGGCCGTGGACACCTCGGTAAGCTGGGCACGTGGGTACGGCCGCCGACCCCTCCGACGGCGAAGTCGCCGCCACGCCGTTCGACAGCTGGCTGTCCGAAGACGACGAGCTCGCCGGCTTGTTGCGCGCCGAGGCCGCGCGTCAGTCGACGACGCTGCAGCTGATCGCGTCGGAGAACTTCACGTCGTTGGCGGTCCTGGCGGCAACAGGCTCCGTTCTCACCAACAAGTACTCCGAGGGATATCCGGGTCGCCGTTACTACGGCGGCAACCAGGTGATCGACGAGGTCGAGGACCTGGCGCGGGAGCGGGCGCGCGCACTTTTCGGAGCCGAACATGCCAACGTCCAGCCGCACGCGGGGGCGACGGCCAACTTGGCCGTCTACCAGGCGCTCCTCGAGCCGGGCGACACCGTGCTCGCCATGCGGCTCGACCAGGGCGGCCACCTGTCGCACGGTTCGCCGGCCAGCATCACGAGCAAGATCTGGCGCTTCGTGTCCTACGGTGTCACGCCCGCGTCCGACGACCCCGACCGCCCGGGCGAGCTCATCGACTTCGACCAGGTCGCCGACGCCGCCAAGCGGGAGCGTCCCCGGCTCATCGTGGCGGGCGCCACCGCCTACCCGCGTGTCATAGAGGCAGAGCCGTTCCGGGAGATCGCCGACTCTGTCGGAGCTCGGTTGATGTTCGACCTCGCCCATCCCGCCGGGCTGGTCGCGGGGGGAGCCCACCCGAGCCCCGTCGGCATCGCGGACGTCGTCACCTTCACGACGCACAAGACTCTGCGGGGACCTCGCGGGGGGGCCATCGTCTGCCGGGCGGAGCTCGGCAAGGCGATCGACTCGGCGGTCTTCCCCGGTCTGCAGGGCGGACCGCTCGAGCATGTCATCGCGGCGAAGGCGGTGGCTTTCCGTGAGGCTGGTCAGCCGTCGTTCCGGCGCTACGCGGCCGCCGTGGTGGAGAACGCGCGCACGCTCGCGCGGGCACTGGCGGCGCTCGGTTTCCGCTTGGTGTCGGGGGGGACCGACAACCACCTCCTCCTCGTCGACCTCCGGACCTTCGACCCCGAGCTCACGGGCAAGCAGGCCCAGGAGGCTCTCGATCGCGCCGGCATCACGCTCAACCGCAACACCATTCCCGACGATCCCCGCTCGGCGTTCGTCACGTCGGGACTCCGTCTCGGCAGCGCGGCCCAGACCACGACGGGCATGGGCGCCGCAGAAATGGAACGCATTGCGGGCTTGATCGGTACGGCGCTTCGAGGGCGCCACGACGAAGCGATCCTCGCCGGTGTGCGCGCCGAGGTGCTGGACCTCTGCAAGAGCTTCCCGCCGTACCCTGAGCTGCGCGGGACGAGGGGATCTGCCGGGTCGCACCCGGAAAGCTGACGGAGTGCCCCCGCTCGGCTCCTACGTCGTCGTGGCCGTCGTGGCCGCCGCGGGCACCTTCGCCCTCATGTTTCCGGTGCGTCGGTTGGCGTTGCGCGCCGGATTCGTGGCCGCCCCCGACGAGCGACGGATCCACGCCAAGGTCACCCCGTACGGGGGCGGCCTCGCCATGTTCTTCGCCTTTCTCGTGGCGATCCTCGTCGCATCGCAGCTGTCCTCCCTCCAGGGACTGTTCCAGGGCTCGTCCGAACCGCTCGGCCTCGTCCTCGGGGCCGCGGTGATCTTCACGGTGGGGCTCATCGACGACGTCCGGGACATGTCCGCGCCCGCGAAGATGGCGGGTCAGGTCCTCGCCGCCATGGTGCTCGTGTTCCTGGGCGTGACGATGTTCCAGTTCAAGATCCCGTTCTTCGGGTTCTTCGTGCTGTCGCCGGACGTCACCCCGCTGCTCACTGCGGTCTGGGTGATCGTCATCACGAACGCCGTGAACCTCATCGACGGCCTCGACGGTCTCGCCACCGGCATCGTCGCCATGGCCTCAGGGGCGCTCGCCATCTACGGGCTGCGCCTCGAGTACCTCGGGATCCTGCCACCGGACAACCTCGGCCCGCTCATCGCCGTGGTGGCGTTCGGGGTGTGCATCGGCTTCCTCCCGCACAACTGGCACCCGGCTCGCGCCTTCATGGGGGATGCCGGCGCCCTCTTCCTCGGGCTTCTCATGGCGGCCGCCACGATGGTCATCGGCGGACGTACGCCCGACGTCAGCGGCCAAACGTACTTCTTCTTCGCCCCGCTGTTCATCCCGCTGTTCATCCTGGGGGTCCCCATCGCCGACATGGCCTTCGCCTTCGTGCGGAGGACGGCCAAGGGGACCGGCTTCCACACCCCCGACAAGGACCACGTGCACCATCGACTGCTCAGGCTGGGACACGGCCCGCGCCGCACGGTGGTCATCTTGTGGGCCTGGACAGCCGTGCTCTCCGGATTCCTGCTGTATCCACTGTTCGACAGCAAGGGCAACGCGGTGATCCCATTCGGCGTACTCGTGCTCGGGCTCGCGTTGTACACGCTCTTCCACCCGGGGCTGCGCAAGGACATCGGCAGCGACCTGAACGGACATGCGGTCGAACGGGCAACCTCGCCCGTCACCGCCGGGGTCGCGACCGACGGTGGCCGTCCGCTCGAGGAGATCGGGTTGCGGCCACCGACGCCTGCGCGGGACGAGGTCGAGACGGCCGGCGCCGCGGACCCGTCGGGGTCACTTGCACAGCGCAAGTAAGAGCCCCGGCAGCGCGCTCGTTTTGCTGCGCACAAGCGCGGGATGCGATGATGGTGGTGTGCGCCTCCCGCTCCTCGCCGGTGTTGACAAACGCGTCCCGGCGACTGCTGCTGTCGGTGCCACTGAGCACGCTACGTGAGTTCGCGCTCGTCCCGGCGATGTCCCGACACCGTGCCCTGAACGACGCGCGCGAAACGACAGTTCGTGGAGGAGAAGCCCTCGCCCCGGGTTTTCGACCTGCTGTCGATCGGATTGGCGTCCGCCCTGATGATCGGCATCGGCCTCGGAGTGGGCGTCGGCATCGACGCCTGGCTGAACAGCAGCCCGATCGCGACGTTCGTCGGTCTCGCCGTGGGGATCACCGCGGCGGTCGGCAGCACCGTGCGCCAGGTGCGCCGCTTCCTCTGACCACGAGCGGGGTTGTCCCCCGGTACCGCGTGGCCGCGCCCACGAGGGAAGTCACACGGTGAACCTGCTCTCGCACTTCTCGCTCCCGCAGATCTCGACGGTCGCGCGCCGGACGGTCCTCGTCGGCCTGGGCATCGCCGGGGCGGCCCTCGTGATCGGCACGGTCGCCGGTTACCCGCTCGTCGGTGTCGGCGTCTGCGCCGGCCTCGCGCTCGCGCTCGTCAACTTCCGCATGATCTCGCGTGCCACGGTCAAGGCGGCCGCCTCGGCTCGCCCCGACAAGCGCCGGCCGCTCGCGTTCAACACGCTGGGCCGCCTCGGGTTCATCAGCGTGGTCGCCCTCGCCGTGACGTACTTCTTCCGCCAACTCGGCTTCGGCATCTTGGTAGGCCTGGCCTTCTTCCAGTTCTCCCTGTTGGGGAACGTCGTGATCGCCATGCTGCGAGACCCTCTGATGGGCGACACGACGCTGGGGACGCCCCTCGAGGACGAGGAGGAGGACACCTGATGCCCGTCGTTCACCTGCTCGCCGCCAACATCAACGTCGGGTCCCATGTGCAGAAGTTCGGGCTGGACCTCGACACGGTGTGGGCGACCGGGGCCGCCATGGTCGTCGTCCTCGTCCTCGGCCTCTTCCTCCGGGCGCGCGCCACCAGCGGGGTCCCCGGGAAGCTCCAGCTCGTCTGGGAGATGGGCGTGCAAGCCGTCCGCCAGCAGGTGAGCGGCTCGATCGGTCCCCGTGGGCTGACGGTCGTGCCGCTGGCCGTCGCGCTGTTCGTCTTCATCCTGGTCGCCAACTGGTTCTCGGTGCTCGGGATCGGGTCGGAGATCGAGTGGCTGCCCACACCCACGAGCGACATCAACGTCACGCTCGCACTGGCGCTGGTGGTGATCGTCCCGGTCCACATCGCGTCGGTGCGGACGCGTGGGCTGCGCGGCTACATCCGCCACTACGTGCTGCAGCCGTTCCCCAAGGCACTCTTCCCGGTCAACATCTTCATCAACTTCGTCGAGGAGCTGGCCAAGCCCCTGACGCTCGCCCTTCGATTGTTCGGCAACCTCTTGTCGGGCGCGCTCATGCTGGCGCTCATCGCGGCGCTGGGCACCTGGACGCTCGCACACGTGCCGATCGGTGACATCCTCACGGTCCTGCTGAACCCCGTGTGGAAGATCTTCGACCTCGCGATCGGCGCCATCCAGGCGTTCATCTTCGCCTTGCTGACGATCCTGTACTTCGACACCGCCATGGCAGAGGCACATTGAGGGCCATGTCACGGCGACCGCGCAACGAGATCCCGTCAACAACACCAAAGGAGCAGTGACCAATGGCAGATGCAGGGCTTGACCACGCGATCAGCCTCGCCGGCGCGATGGTCGGCGGCGGCCTTCTGATGGGAGGAGGTGCGGTCGGCGCAGCCGTCGGTGACGGCCTGGCCGGCAGCCAGACCATCGCGGGCGTCGCGCGCCAGCCGGAGGCCCAGGGACGGCTGTTCACCATCATGTTCCTGACCGTCGGCCTCGTCGAGGCCATGTACTTCATCAACCTCGCGTTCACCGCGCTCTTCGTGTTCTCGCTGTACAAGAAGGGCGGCCCGTGAGGCGGGGGATCTTCCTGCGCACGATCGTTCGTCACACCGCGGCGCGCAGCGCGCCACCGACCTTCCACCGGCTGAACCGAGGCTGAACGCACATGATGGCTAGCAGCAACTTCCTCGTCCCGAACGCCACGCTCATCGTCGAGGTGGTGGCCTTTCTGATCGTCCTCGGCTTCATCTGGCGCTACGTGTTGCCGCCGCTCAACCGGGCGATCGAGCAACGCCAGGACCAGATCAAGGGTTCCCTGGAGGCCGCCGAGGCGGCGAGGGCCGAAGCTGAGCAGACCCGCGCTCAGCGCGCGGGAATCCTCGAAGAGGCGCGCCAACAGGCCAGGGAAAGCGTGGCCCAGGCGAACAAGACGGCGCAGCGGATCGTGAGCGAGGCCGAAGAGCGTGGTCAGCGCGAGCACGACCGCTTGGTGGCCGGCGCGGAGGCCGAGATCGTCGCGTCCCGCCAGCGCGCCGTCGAGGAGGTGACGACCCAGCTGGCCAACCTGGTGTTCGCTGTGGCCAGGCAGGTGATCGGTCGCGAGATCGACCCGGAGCACCACCGTGCCCTGATCGACGAAGCCGTCGAGGTCCTGCGCAGCTCGGCGGCGACCTCCGCCGGCCGGCCGCCGAGCTGAGCCCGGCCGACATCGGTAGCGAGCACGCCGTCATGCACCCCTACATGCGCGGGTACGTCGAGGCACTCACGGCGCCCCTCGGTGGAGAGCCGTCCGCGAGCGCCGTCGCAGACGACCTCACCGCCGTGGCCCACCTCGTCTCGCGGACCAACGAGCTCGCCGTCGTGCTGACCGACTTCGGCGTTCCTT
>DATGKD010000152.1:0-13112 GCA_035294855.1 Acidimicrobiales bacterium | reverse complement strand
ATCACGGTGCGGGCGGGCGGCGTCGAGTTCCCGACGCGCGTGCGGATCGACACGCCGATGGAGGCGGAGTACTTCCGCCACGGCGGGATCCTGCCGTACGTGCTGCGCCGCCTGGCGAGCTGAACCTTCGTTTGACTGTGCGGGCGGCGGCACGCGCCGGGTGGGTCGCGGGCGCGGCGATGCTCGCCTGCCTGACGGTCCAACTGGCGACCCCGATGGCTGCCCAGGCCCAGCCGGCGGCGCACTCGGTCGGCCCGGTGACGGCCCCGGCCTATGACCACGACGCCCCCGACCCCGACGTCGTCCGGGCGAACGGGGTCTACTTCGCCTACACGACGAACAGCCACCTGGAGAACGTCCCCGTGCTCAGCTCCCCGGACCTGCAGTCATGGACGGCGATGGGCGACGCGCTGCCGAGGTTGCCGTCGTGGGCGGCGCAGGGATTCAGCCACAGCTGGAGCCCGGGGGTGGCGCAGTTCGGCGCCACGTGGGTCATGTACTACACGGCGCAGGTGGCGAGGACCGGGACGCTGTGTCTTTCGGTGGCGACTGCGCCGGTCGCCGCGGGGCCGTTCACCGACAACTCGTCGGGCCCCCTGGCGTGCCAGACGAACCTCGGTGGTTCGATCGATCCCCAGCCGTTCTTCGACCGCGACGGGACGCCGTACCTGTACTGGAAGTCGAATTCGGGGGCGTCGACGATGCCCGCGTCGATCTGGGCGGCGCGCTTGGCCCCCGACGGCCTGTCGATGGCGTCCTCGCCACAGGAGGTGATGACCCAGGACCAGGGCTGGGAGGCGACCGTCGAGTCGCCGTTCATGGTGGCCGTGCCCGCCGGGTACGTCCTGTTCTATTCGGGTGGCCTGTGGAACAGCGCCGGCTACGGCGTGGGGTACGCGGTGTGCCAGAGCGTGTTCGGCCCGTGCGTCAAGCCGCTCGGAGCGCCCGTCCTGCACTCCGACCAGTACCGGTTGGGCCCGGGGGGCGAGTCGCTCGTCAACGACGGATCGGGCGACTGGTTCATGGCGTACCACGCGTGGGACGGGCCGACGAGCCGCTACTCCTACGACCAGCACGAGTTCCGCAGCCTGTGGATCGCCCCGGTGAGCTTCTCGGGGACCACGCCCGTCATCGGTGCAGGCGAGGCACCCGAGGGCTACCGCATGGTCGCGGCCGACGGCGGCGTGTTCAGCTTCGGCTCGGCAAGCTTCGCGGGGTCGATGGGCGGGCGCCCGCTCGCCGCGCCCGTGGTCGCGTCGGCGACGGACGCCGGCACCGGCGGCTACTGGGAGGTGGGCGCGGACGGCGGCGTGTTCAGCTTCGGCGCGCCCTTCTTCGGTTCAATGGGCGGAACGCCGCTGGCGCGTCCTGTCGTGGGCATGGCCGCCACGCCCGACGGCGGCGGCTACTGGGAGGTCGCGTCCGACGGCGGCGTGTTCGCCTTCGGCGACGCGCGCTTCTTCGGGTCCATGGGAGGCACGCCCCTGGCGCGTCCCGTCGTCGGCATGGCCGCCACGCCCGACGGCGGCGGCTACTGGCTCGTCGCCTCCGACGGAGGCCTGTTCGCGTTCGGCGACGCGCGCTTCCTCGGGTCCATGGGAGGCACGCCGCTCAACGCTCCCGTGGTGGCCATGGCATCGATGCCCCAGGGAGGCGGCTACTGGCTCGTCGCCTCCGACGGCGGAGTGTTCTCCTTCGGCAACGCCCAGTTCTTCGGATCGATGGGGTCGGTGCGCCTCAACCGCCCGGTTGTGGCCATGGCCGCCGGCCCGGGAAGCGGTGGCTACTGGATGGTCGCCTCGGACGGCGGCGTGTTCAGCTTCGGCGACTCTGCGTTCGCCGGGTCGCTCGGCGCGGTGCCGCTCGACGCACCGGTCGTCGGGGCTTCCGCCACCTGACGGTTCCGCCGCCTGACGGTTCCGCCGCCGGACGGTTCCGCCGCCTGACGGTTCCGCCGCCTGGCGGCTCCACCACCGGGCAGCTCGCCACGGCGCGGTCGAGCGTTCAGCTCCCTGACGGTCCCTCCACGATGACGACGGGCTCTTCGGTGACGACGAAGGCGAGCTTGTCCACGTCGAGGAACTGGGGCAGGTCGGCCCACACCGTGGCGAAGTCCTCCTCGGCGATGTGCGCCTTGTACTCGTCCATCGACGCGAACCACTGCTCGGTCACCCCGTCGTAGCCGCCGTCGTCCTCCGAGTCGTAGTCGCCGAGGGCGCGGTGGTGCTGGAGGTAGCGCAGGACGTGGCTGCCGCTCTTCGTCGACGCCACCAGCGGGCCGTGGCGGTCACGCCAGTACTCGTGGAAGTCCGCCGGGGACATGCCGGACTTGCGGCGCACAAGGCACGTGAGTTTGACCATGAGGCGCACCATGCCACGTGCGCCGTGCGCGTGCCCAGGTCAGGGGGCCTCAGGCCGGTCCGGTCGGCGTGCCAAGATGGTGGATCCGTCGCCGGGCCCCGCGACCTGCGCTGCTTCCGCCGGCCGCCTGTCTCGACCTCGCAATCCCCGGCGGCGACGTGACGCGATGACGAACGCTGGCGAACTGTTGTGTGGCCGCTACCGGCTCGAGACCCTGCTGGGCCAGGGCGGCATGGCGGACGTGTGGCGCGCCGTCGACACCACCACGGGCGACGCCGTGGCGGTGAAGCTGGTGCGCTCCTCGGACCCCGGCTTGGCCAGCCGCATGGCACAGGAGGCGAAAGCGCTCGCCAGCCTGGAGCACCCCGGGCTGGTGCGGATGCTCGACGCCGGAGCCCACGGGGAGCAGGCCTTCATCGTCATGGAGCTCGTCGAGGGCACCACGTTGGCGGCGCGCCTGCGCAAGGGCCCCCTCTCCACCGAGCGCACCGCGATGCTCGGCAGAACGCTCGCCGACGCGCTGGCGTACGTGCACGCCCGGGGCATCGTCCACCGCGACGTCAAGCCGGGCAACGTGCTCCTCGGGCCCGGCCCGCGCGCCCGGCTGGCCGACTTCGGCATCGCGCGCCTGGTCGACGAGGCGTCGCTCACGATGACCGGCACCACCTTGGGGACCGCGGCCTACATGGCGCCGGAACAGCTCGAGCACCACGCCGTCGGCACGGCTGCGGACGTGTGGAGCCTCGGAGTGATCCTCCTCGAGTGCTTGACGGGCACGCGCGTGTTCGAGGGCACCGCGCCGGAGGTCGTGGCCCGCCGGCTGGCCGGTCCGGTGTCGCTGCCGGAAGACCTCCCCGCCACGTGGCGCCTGCTGTTCGAGGGCATGCTGGCGCACGACCCCTTGCGACGGCCGTCCGCCGAGCACACCGCCGGGCTCCTGTCCGCGGAGCCGTTCGCGCAGCCGTGGACCCCGCGCGCCCTCGACCCCGCGGCGACGGTCGCCGTGGCGGTCCCACCGACCGGGCAGCAGGAAACCGCGGCGTTCCCCCGCCAGGAGCGCACCCTCGTGGCGCCCGCCGCGCTGCCGGCCACGCCCGCGCCGCCCGTCCCCCCGACCGGCGGTGGAGACCGAGGCAAGCGGAACTGGTGGCCGTGGGTGATCGCCGCCGTCGTGGTGGCGCTGCTGGCGGCCGGGGGCGCGCTGGCCTGGGCGCTCACGTCGGGGTCGCCGTCGCGTCACGCCAACCACCCGCCCGCGACGACCACCACCGCGGCGCCGACCACCACCACGACGACGGCCACCACGACGACGACGCTTCCCACGGCGACGACGGCCGCCGACGCTCTGGCACACGACGTCAACGCCGGCGTCGCGTCGGGCGCGATCAGTTCGAAGACCGGAAGGTCCCTGGCGGACGCCGTCAACCAGGCACTCGCGGCGTCGCAGGGAGGCCAGCAGGACCAGGCGGCGAACGCCATCGCCTCCATGAACGGCACGATCGACCGCGACGTGCAGGCCGGCAACATGTCGCAGTCGGAAGCCAACACGCTGCTCTCCGACGTGGCGACGCTCGCCACCGCCCTCGGCGTGCCCAACCAGACCGGGCCCGCGGCCACGACGACCACCCCGGCGCCGTCGGGTGGCGGAGGCAACGGCAACGGCAACGGCCACTGATCCCGGCGGGGACAGTGACCGCTCAGTCGGTGGGCAGCGCCTCGTAGGTGACGGCGCGGTCGTGGACCGTGCCGTCGCGCAGGATGCCGAGCGTGCCGTGTCGTCCGATGCGCTCGGCGTCGAGCAGGCGTTGCAGGTCACCGATCTCCTCGACGGGCGCACCGTCGAGGGCCACGATGATGTCGCCGGTGCGGACCCCGGCTCGTTGCGCGGGGCTCGACGCCATGACCGACAGGACCTCGATGCCGAGCCGCCGCCCGAGCGAGCGCGCCACGAGGGGCGGCAGCGGCCGGGAGCCCCCACCGATGCCGAGGTAGGCCCGGCGCACGGGCCTCCCTGACGCCAGCGCGCCGATGATCGAGCGCGTCGTGGCGTTGATCGGTACCGCCATGCCCAGCCCCTGGCCGATCCCGGGGCCCACGACGGCGGTGTTGATGCCCACGACCTCCGCGCTCCAGACGGCGAGCGCGCCGCCCGAGTTCCCCGGATGGAGAGCGGCGTCGGTCTGGATCACGTTGTCGACGACCCGGCTCGAGGGGCCTGACGACGCCACGAGCGAACGACCGAGCGCGCTGACCACACCGGCGCTCACCGAGCCCGCGAATCCGAAGGGGTTGCCGACGGCCACGACGAGCTGCCCGACGCGCAGCCGGTCGGCGTCGCCGAGCCGGGCCGCCACATAGCCGTCCGCGGCGGCACGTACCACGGCGAGGTCCGACAGGCGGTCGGCGCCGATGACTTCGAACGGCGCTTCCTCCCCGCTCGAGAACGTGGCCGTCCCGCCGCTCGCGCCCTCCACCACGTGCGCGGAGGTGAGGAGCAGCCCGTCCCCCGAGATCACGACGGCCGAGCCCGAGCCCGTGGGACGCCGGCGATCACTTCCGGCGTGCACGCGCAGACCGGCCACCGACGGCACGAGGCGCTCGGCCACACCCGTGACGGTGCGCGAATACGCGTCGAACAACTCGGCCTCGGCCGTCAGGCCCGGCGACGCGCCCTCGTCAGCCGCCGTCGCCGGTGCGTCGTCCCCGGGGATCTCGACCCGCGGAGTCTCGGCCCGGGGTGACGCCACCCCGGGCGGTTCGACGACGGTGGCCATCAGACCGATCCCTGGTGCGCCGTTCCCTGTCCGCCGAGGTCGACCGCCAGGGTGAGCTCGTCCGCGCCGCGCACCACGCCGACGTGCACCGGGGCACCGGCGTCCGCGGCCTCGAGGGCAGCCGCCAACCCGTCGACGGACGCGACGTCGGTTCCGGCAACCCGCACGATCAGGTCGCCCTTGCGCAGCCCGGCGCGCCCCGCCGGCCCCGACTCCTCGACCGCGTGGACGAGCACGCCGTCGCGCTCCGGCAGGCCGACCGAGCGCCGCAGCCGCTTCGCCACGTGGGGCGGTGCCACGGCGATGCCGAGACGCGGCCGCCTCGGGCTCTCACCGCGTGCCAATGCGTCGATGCGCGTGCGCAGCGTGCCGTCGGCCGGCAGCGCCAGGTAGAAGCCGTCGCCGATCCGGTGGGTGTCGACGCCCGCCAGCCGGCCGGTGCTGTCGACGAGGGGCCCGCCCGACGACCCTCGCGCCAAGGGCGCGGTGTGCTCGATCGCACCTGCGAGCCTGCGGCCGCCCGGACCACGGAACGCCACGTCGAGTGAAGAGACGAATCCCACGCTCACCCGGGCGCCCCGGCCTCCGGGGTTGGCGAGGGCGACGACGGCGTCACCGGGACGGAGCGGGCCGTCTCTCCACTCGATGGCGGGGGCGGCACCGGTGTCGACCGAGATGACGGCCAGGTCGCCGTCAACGTCGACGCCGGCGACACCGCCTTCGACCCGCCGTCCGTCGGCAAAGGTGACGATGACCTCGCCGCCGCGCAGGTTGTGGGCGTTCGTGACCACGGATCCCTGGGCCGTCACGAAGCCGCTCCCGCCCGCACCGACACCCACCACCGAGGCGCCGACGCCGGTGGCCACCTCGGCTACGGACTTCGAGAGCTCTTCCACCACTGTCGCCACTTCGGGCCTCCTTCATCGGTTTCCAGTTCCGGCACGACGCCGTCAGCAGGAGACTTGTAACTTGCAAGTTACTATAGACCCGGTGATCGGATCCCGTGCCGCGGCCCCCTACCGTGCGACCATTGCCCCTGTGACCTCCGAAGCGGCGGGCACATCCGGCACACCGGGGACATCGGGCTCTGGGCTCGACGCGGCCATGGCCGCCGTGGGCGACCGGTGGACTCTCCTCGTGGTCGACGCCCTGCTCGACGGGCCCCTGCGCTTCACCGAGCTCCAGCAGGCGATACCGAACGTGGCGACGAACGTCCTGAGCTCGCGCCTGCGACGGCTCGAGGAGCAAGGGTTGATCGTGTCCACGCCCTACTCCGACCGGCCTCCCCGCCTGGAGTACCGCGTCACCGAGCCGGGCCGTGATCTGGCCGGGGTCCTCCGCCTCCTCAGCCGGTGGGGGGCCCGGGACGCGGCCGGCGAGGCCGAAGGCCCCCATCACCGTTCGTGCGGCACGGCCCTCGAGGTCCGCTGGTACTGCCCGACGTGCGGGCGCGTCGTCGAACAGGCCGACGACGACTTGAGTTGGCTCTGACCGCGCTGACGAGAGCCAGCCGCCCGTTCAGGGTGCGACGACGACCTGGAAGATCTCCGCGAGGCGCCCTTCGCCGAGCCCGGCCAGCTGTCCGTTGGCCTTGGCCCACTCACGGATGCGCTCGTCGATCCACTCGCCCTCGCCCACCTGGCTGACGTGACGGCGTAGCGCGGCGACCTTGCGATCGAAGGCATCGGTGATGTCGACGGCGCGGTCGACCGTCGGCGCGGCCATCACCCACAGCTCGCGCACGGTGAACGGCTCGAGCCCCTCGTCGAGGAGCTCGGGATGCGCGAAGGGGTTGCGCGCGTCCGGGTACACGGCGCACACGGCGGCTTCGCCCGCCGCCAGGTGGTCGGGGTGGCTCGCTCCGAGGCGTTGCCACAACCGTTCGGGTGACTGGCACACGACGCGGTCAGGGCGCAGGCGGCGGATCTGGCGGCTCACGTCCCGTCGCAGCTCGATGCTCGGCGTGAGCCGGCCGTCGGGGTACCCGAGGAACACCACCTCGGTCACGCCCACCTCGGCCGCAGCCGCGCGCTGCTCGTCGCGTCGGAGCGCGGCCATGTCGCCACGCGAGATCGTGCGATCCGATCCACCCGCGTCGCCGTCGGTGACGACGCAGTAGGCGACCTCGATCCCCGCTTTCACCCACGTCGCCACCGAACCCGCCACCCCGAAGTCGACGTCGTCGGGATGCGCGGTCACCACGAGAATGCGCTCGACGCCTTCGTGCTCGTCCAACGGGATCGTGCGGCGCTCCGGACCGTCGGGCATGCCGAGGATCCTACGGTGCGAGGGGCTGCGGGCGGGTCGAGCCGACCCCGTCGCACGCCAAGCGGTCGAGCCCGGCGAACACGCGTCCTTCCACGCCCGCCGCGAAGCGGCCCCATCGGTCGAGGTCGTGCCCGAGGTCGTCGGCCTCGCCCCACAGTTCCGCCTCGAGCGGGCCGAGGACGGCGCGCACCGCGTCCAGAGCGCCCGGAGCGGACTCGACGGCTCGCGCGACCGCCGCGAATCGCCGCCAGACGTCGACCGTGCCGAGGGCCGCCGGTAATGCGTCGCACACCTGCGCATCCGCACCGGCTCCCGACGGCAGGAGCACCGGGACGTACACCGACGCGCAGGGGCTGCCGAGCGCGACCCAGGCGCGCGCCGGTCGGTTGCGCTCGGCGGGGAGCTCCGCCAATAGCGACGCCGTCGTGGCCTCGAAGTCGCGCACGTGCATGCACACGGTGACGCCTGTCCCGTCGGCGAGCACCTCCGACGGCGGGGGGACGACCGGGCCCGGGCCCCCGGGCGCACCCCAGGGCCCCGCCCCGTGGTCGCGCAAGTGCCCGACGGCCTCCCGTGCTCCCGAACCGATCGAACCCGGCGACGGGCCCGCACCAAAGCGGGACACGAACGCCCGCCCTGCTGCCAGTCGGGCGTCGGCGAACCCGGTGTCGGTCGCCGGGTTGCGCCACGTGTCGACGTCGGTGCCATCGGGGACACCCGGCGCGGCTCGCGTCCAGTCGCGCCGCGTCGTCAGCCGGTTCGAGATCGCATCACCACCGCGCACGGGACGGGCGACCCACCGGCGATCCGAGGTCTCGAGCACCCACGCAGACGTGGGGTCCGCGACGAGGAACGACGACCAGTACGCCACGCCGTGCACTTGGTCGCCGATCCCGCCCTGCCCGTGACGTTCGAGCAGCGTGGTCATGACGTCGACGGCGTCGCTGGCGGTCGCCGCCCGTTCCAGGCCGAGACGCACGAGGTCCATGCCGATGAGCGCCGGCGGTGCGCGGCGCGGGTCGTCGACGGTGTCCACCATCTCGTTGCCGATGGCGACGCCGTGCTCGTTGACGCCGTGTTCGGCACCCCACAACCAGTCCGGCCGCGACAGCAGCGTCGCGGCGGCGTCCCCGTCAGCGATGTCGAGGTACTGCGTGGCGAGGGAGCGCCCCGCACGTCGGCGAGGATGCCAGGTGACGAGCTGGGGCTCGGACACCGGCCGGTCGGAATTCTTGGCGAAGAGCGTCACCCCGTCGCCGAGGACGCAGATGGTGTCGCACACCGGGGTGTGCCGCGCGTCAGCGCGTCGTCACGCCGCGCCCTCGTCGGGTCGCCACGCGGTCAGGTCCCCCAGGCGGGGGTCGTTCGAGAACACCTCCACGATCGGTGCGCGCAGCCCCAGCCGCTTCTGGATGCGCTCCACGTCGAGGAGCTCGTTCCACAACGCGAGCGTGGCCACCACGCCGGTGCCGCCGGCGCGCGCCGTCCGGCCCGAGCGGTGCAGGTACGCCTTGTGGTCCTCGGGCGGGTCGAAGTGCACGACCACGTCGACGTCGTCGATGTCGAGTCCCCGGGCGGCGACGTCGGTTGCCACCAGGACGTGCAGGCGCCCCGACGAAAAGTCGTCGAGCGCCTTCTCTCGCACCTGCTGGCGCAGGTCGCCGTGGATCGCCCCGGCTCGCACCCCCTCGCGTGCCAGCTGCTGCACCAGCCTGTCGGCGCCGCGCTTGGTACGCACGAACACCAGCACCTTGTCCGCGCCCAGGCTGATGGCCGCGGCCACCTTCACCTTGTCCATCTGGTGCACCTGGAGGAACCGGTGCTCCATCGACTCGACCGTGGGCCGCGCCGACTGCACTTCGTGGCGCACCGGGTCCCGCAGGTGACGGCGCACCACCCGGTTGACGTCGCCGTCGAGCGTCGCCGAGAACAGCATCGTCTGGTGCCGGCGCTCGATGCGGCGCAGGACCCACTCGACCTGCGGCAAAAAGCCCATGTCGGCCATGCGGTCGGCTTCGTCGAGCACGACCACTTCGACGTCCGAGACCCACACCGCGCCCCGCTCGACCAGGTCGATGAGCCGCCCCGGCGTGGCGATGACGACGTCGACCCCCTTGCGCAGCTTCTTCATCTGGCGGTCGATGTCGGCCCCGCCGTAGACGGCGGCGAGGCGTTTGCCGGCCGCCTCGCCCAGGGGCGTGAGGACCTCGGCCACCTGCAGGGCGAGCTCGCGCGTCGGCACGAGCACCAGACCCCTCGGCCGGCGCTCTGTGCCCTGGCCGACCCGCATCAGGAGGGGCAGGCCGAACGCCAGCGTCTTCCCCGAGCCGGTCTTGGCCTTGCCGCACACGTCGCGCCCGGCGATGCCGTCGGAGATGGTCAGCGCCTGGACGGGGAAGGGCGAGGTGATCCCCTGGGCCGACAGGGCCGCCACGAGCTCGGCGGCCACGCCGAGCTCCTCGAAGGTGGTGGCGGGGTCGGGGGTGGGGTCCTCGGCGAGGGGCACCTCGATCGGAGGTGCCGGGGACAATGCTGCCTCGGGAACGCGCGTGTCGGGAGGCGTCCGACGAAGGGTCTGTTCGCTCAAATCCTCACTCTTCTGCTTCGACTTCCTGCTGGCACCCGGTGATCGGGGCTGCGGCCGCCGTCGGCCGCGGGGCGGGTCCGCCTCCTGGCTCCGCCCTGCCGCATGGTGCCGTCGCCTGATGCGCTGCAACGTGCAGGCGTGGAAGATTCGTCTGAGGAAGACCCGGTGCGTACGGCGACGCCGCCGCACCTAGGGGAAGAGTCTACCGGCTCGGCGCCCCGAACAGGGCATTTGCGCCGCCGAGCGCGGGACAGCACCGCTAGCTCCCGGCGCCGCCCCCGCGGTCGGCCGATACGTACAGCTCTGACCCCGACCGCCGGAACTCGACCGACTTGGCCTGCATCCCCTGCTCGATGGCCGCCTCGGGGGAGACGCCGTCGGCGCCGGCGAGGGCCCGCACGTCGTGGCTGATGCGCATCGAGCAGAACTTGGGTCCGCACATCGAGCAGAAGTGCGCCGTCTTCGCCGGAGCGGCGGGCAGGGTGCTGTCGTGATACCCGCGCGCCGTCCCCGGATCGAGCGACAGGTTGAACTGGTCCTCCCACCGGAACTCGAACCGCGCCGCGCTCAGCGCGTCGTCCCACGCCTGCGCCCCCGGGTGGCCCTTCGCCACATCGGCGGCGTGCGCCGCGATCTTGTAGGCGATCATCCCGGCCTTGACGTCCTCGCGGTCGGGCAGGCCGAGGTGCTCCTTGGGCGTCGCGTAGCAGAGCATGGACGTGCCGTGCATGCCGATGACCGCGGCACCGATCGCCGAGGTGATGTGGTCGTAGCCCGGCGCGATATCGGTCGTGAGAGGACCGAGCGTGTAGAAGGGCGCCTCGTGGCACACCTCCTGCTGCAGCGCCACGTTCTCGGGGATGCGGTGCAGCGGCACGTGCCCGGGGCCTTCGATCATGACCTGCACGCCGTGGCGCCACGCCACCTCGGTGAGCTCGCCCAGGGTCCGCAGCTCGGCGAACTGCGCTTCGTCGTTGGCGTCCGCCACCGAGCCCGGCCGCAAACCGTCGCCGAGAGAGAACGCGACGTCGTACGCCGCGCAGATCTCGCACAGCTCTTCGAAGTGGGAGTACAGGAAGTTCTCCTCGTGGTGCGCCAGGCACCACGCTGCCATGATCGACCCGCCGCGGCTCACGATGCCGGTGACGCGCGTCGCCGTGAGCGGCACGTAATGGAGACGCACGCCGGCGTGCACGGTGAAGTAGTCCACTCCCTGCTCGGCCTGCTCGATGACCGTGTCGCGGTACGTCTCCCAGGTGAGCTCCTCGGGCCTGCCGTCCACCTTCTCGAGCGCCTGGTAGATGGGGACCGTGCCGATCGGCACCGGCGAATTGCGGATGATCCACTCGCGCGTGGTGTGGATGTCGGGGCCGGTGGACAGGTCCATGACCGTGTCGGCGCCCCAGCGGGTGGCCCAGGTCAGCTTCTCGACTTCCTCCGCGACCGACGACGTCACTGCGGAGTTGCCGATGTTGGCGTTCACCTTGACGAGGAACCGGCGCCCGATCGCCATGGGCTCGGACTCGGGGTGGTTCACGTTGGCCGGGATGATGGCGCGCCCCGCGGCCACCTCGTCGCGCACGATGGCGGGGTCCATGCGCTCGCGCACGGCCACGAACTCCATCTCCGCCGTGATGTCTCCGCGCCGCGCGTAGTGAAGCTGCGTCACCGGCTCCGATCGGCGCGCCTTGAGCGGTGCCCGCCTCGTCCCGGGGAACGACTGGGGCGCGCCCCGGCGCAGCGCGGCACGCCCGTCGTCGCGCCGCGTGGGAGCGCGGCCCTCGTACTCCTGGACGTCGTCGCGCGCCGCGATCCACTCGGCACGCAACGGTGAGAGGCCCGCGGCGGGGTCGCTGCCGGGGCCCGACGTGTCGTAGAGCAAGATCGGCTCGTTGGGAACCGGGCCACCGGGCGCGGGGGAGTCGGCCAGACCCACCTCGATGAACGGGACGCGCACGCGTCCCGACCCGACGTACACCTTGCGTCGGTTGAATTCCCCCGCCGTGGCCTCGGTTGGCACGCTCATCTGGCCCTCCCTCCGCCGGCATTACCCGGACAGGTTCGAACGGTCGGCGCCGGCGAGGCGCCCTCTCAGCCCGGTACCTCCGAGCTCCCGCGCACCGAGTCTCGCACGGGCGACGGCCCGTCGCGCCCAGGCCCGGGCCTGTGCCATCGTGGGGCAATGACCAAGCTCGACGAAGGCGACCGCGCGCCGGCCTTTACGCTCCCCGACCAGGACGGCACCAAGGTCTCGCTGAAGGACTTCGCCGGCAAGCAGGTCGTCGTGTACTTCTACCCCGCCGACGACACGCCGGGCTGCACCAAGGAGGCGTGCCAGTTCAACGACAACCTCCGGGCCTTCTCCCGCGCCGGGGTGGCCGTCGTGGGCGTGTCGCCGGACGACGCCACCAAACACACCAAGTTCCGGTCGAAGTACGGCCTCAAGTTCCCGCTGCTCACCGACGCCGACCACAAGGCCATGGAGCGCTACGGCGCCTGGGGCGAAAAGACGCTCTACGGCAAGAAGACCGTCGGTGTCATCCGCTCGACGTTCCTCGTCGGTCCCGACGGCAAGGTGCAGCGCGCCTGGTACCACGTGCGCGCCGACGGCCACGCCGACAAGGTCCTCGCCGAGATCGGCGCCTGACCTCTCGGCACGCGGGCGCTGCGACGCCCGTCAGCGCTGGTGGCGGGGACACCACCAGCTGGTGCGCCCGCCCACGGTCGAGCGCCGCAATTCGGCGCCGTCGCGCGGGCAGCGGCCCCCCGGCCGTCGCTCGGGCATGAGGTCGCCGGTGTGCGACCCGCCGCGTACCGACAGGACGTCCAGGGTGCGCCGCAGATGGTGATGGAGTCGGCGGTGCTCGGGCCCGGTGAGTGAGGCCGACCTGCGCTGGGGCGCGAGCGACGCGCGCCACAAGAGCTCGTCGGCGATCAGGTTGCCGATGCCGGCCACCCGGCGCTGGTCCATGAGGCGGGCCTTCACGGCGACCGCACTGTGCTCCAGCGCGTGGCGCAGCTGCGCGGCGGTGATGGCGAGCGCGTCGGGGCCGAGTGACGCCTCGTCCGGGTCGAGCTCGACGCCGCCGAGCAAACGGGGGTCGCACGACGAGGGTGCCCCC
>DATGKD010000151.1:0-6123 GCA_035294855.1 Acidimicrobiales bacterium | reverse complement strand
CACCCCGCCCGCCCCTCGGGAGACGGTGGGGCTTCGATGCCCCGGGGGGCCGAAGGGCGCCGTCCGAACGCGGTCGGGTCAGTCACCCCGTCCTGACCTCCGGGCGGAGCCCGGCCCACTTCAGGTCGTGCTCTTCGGGGCGGCTCGCACGATCACGGTCCTGGTTTCCAGGTCGCGTGCCTTGTCCGGGCGAAGGTCTTCGCCTCCTCGGCGGTTCGCGGGATGCCGTTCGCCTCTGCCATTTCGAGGATGAACTGGGTGGCGGCGCGGACCCCGTTCAAGAACAAGGTGTTCTGCTGGGCGGGTGTGAGGTCGAATTGCGTGGCCGTCAACCCCGCATTGTCGACGAAGATCGTCCGGCCGGCGGTCGCCTCGTCGACTGCGTAGGCATCCCATTCGTTCATCATCGTGCGCAGGCATCGGATCCCGACGTCCACCGCGCTGTCGCACGCGCGGGTCGCCGGGAACTGTGTTTGCAGCGACGACAGTTTGATGCCGATCGTCGGCCAACGCGCGGGCTTCCCGTCCACGCGGTCAAATGCGTTGATGGGGAAATTCCGCAACATCCCGCCGTCGACCCAGGTGACGGTCCCTGGCGCGTAGTGCTGTGTCAGGGTGCTGCCGTCGGGAGCGGGCAGGGTGACGTCGGCGTCTCCGGTGGAGAAGGAGACCGGTTCGAAGAAGAAGGGAATCGACATCGACGCTCGCACCGCGTGGACGACGTCTTGGTCGTCGGGCCCCCAGCCGTAGCGCGGGTAGTCCCAGGGCAGGCGGGCCAGTTCCGACCGGGAGATGTCGGAGGTGTGGACGACGAGCCGGTAGCGGCGGTCCGGGGGGAGGCAGCTGTCGATCTCCGGGTCGTCGGCGACGGTGAGCCTGAGATCGCTGAACGTCCTGACCCCGAGGTCGTCGTTCAGGATCGGTGACAACCATTCGCGCAGGTAGTCGCCGGGGTAGATCCCCATCTGGTGGGTGAGAATGCCGGCGTCGACGGCCAGGCTGCCCACCTTCCCTCCGTGGTGGTCGAGGAAGTGGTGAAGCTTGCCCTCGGGCATGAACTTCGAGAAGTCCATCGAACCGAGGTACCCCTTGAGCTGAACGATCGGCCGCCCGGCCTTCGAGAGAGCGGCGATCAACGCGGCGGCGATCGCCCCTGCACTCGTCCCCGCAACGCCGCGGAATGAGTAGCCCGCCTCGCTCAGCACGAGCACCGCACCGACCAGTCCGATGCCCTTCACTCCGCCGCCCTCGAGCGCGAGGTCGGCGATCAGCCGCTTGTCGTTGGGTCGCTGCGGGTCGGCCCAGCCATCGTTGTCGAGGAGGCTTCTCGCGGCCGCCTCGAACGCCTGCTGGAGCGCAGCCGTACGCGCATACCCCAGCTCTCGGGAAGGGTCGATGGTGATGTCGTCCGGCCCGATGTTGTCCCCTCTGTCGACACCGTTCGTCGTGGCCATGAGTTCGCCCCCTTTGTGCCGCCCCGGACCTTCTCAGCGTCGCGCATCACCCGTGCACGCCGGGGGGTTCCTCGGAGCGAGCTGGGTCCGCGGGTCGCCGCACTGGACCGCATCCGGCGCCCCTGCCACGCTGCAGCGATGACCGATTCGCCGGCGGTTCAGGGCCGCTCGCTCCTGCTCCACCAGCTGGTCGACGCCATCCAGGTGGCACCCGCCGGCGAAGACGTGTTCACGGCGGTGAGCCCCGACTGGTGGGGCGAGCGGGTCTTCGGGGGGATGGTCCTCGCCCAGGTGCTGAACGCGGCGATCCGGACCACCCCGGCGGACGGCGGACTGCCCCCCCATTCGGTGCACGGCTACTTCCTGCGCGCCGTGCGCCCCGGGTCGCCGGTCACGCTCGAGGTGGAGCACCTGCGCGACAGCCGGTCGTTCGCCACCCGCCAGGTGTCGGCCAGCCAGGACGGGCGGCTCACGTCGCGCTTCGCGTGCTCGTTCCACGCGGCGGAGGACGGTCCCGAGTACCAGGTCCCCATGCCCGATGTGCCGTCGCCGGACGAGGGTCGTGCTGACGACGGCCAACCGGTCGACGGCCAACCGGTGGACGGCCACGGGCCCCCCGGGCCTTTCGACGTCGTGGACCTGGGCCCGCTGCGGAACGCCGACGGCACCTTCAGCTCGAGCGGAAGGTGGTGGGTGCGCACCTGTGGGCGGTTGCCCGACGATCCTGCGTTGCACGGGTGCGCGCTGGCGATCATGTCCGACCTGACCCGGTCGTCGTTCCGCCCACTCACCTTGGACGAATGGGGGACCCACACCGACGCCAGCATCGACCATGCGCTGTGGCTGCACCGCCCGGCGCGTGCCGACGAGTGGCTCTTCTACGACCTGCAGGCGCTGGTGAACACGGGGGGACGGAGCGTCGTGCGCGGGTCGATGTACCGGCGCGACGGCCAGCTGTGCATGTCGATGGCGCAGGAACTGCTCATCCGTCCGTTGCCGGGGCAGGGCGGCCGGGCGCCGTGGCTGGGTGAAGGGCCGTGAGGAACCCGGGCGACGCGACGACCGGATCAGGGGTCGCGGGTGAGGATGTTCACGACGGATACGCCCGACCCCCGGCCGCCGACATTGTGTTGCAGAGCGAAGCCGTTCCTGATGGCGACCTGCCGGTCCTCGGCTTCCTCGCGCAGCTGCCACCAGCATTCGGTCAGCTGCGCCACTCCGGTGGCGCCGATGGGGTGGCCCTTGGCGAGCAGTCCTCCCGACGGGTTCACCGGGATGCGGCCGTCGAGCGCGGTGACACCCTCCAGTGACGCCGGGCCACCCTTGCCCTTGTCCACGAACCCGAGGTCCTCGATGTCGAGGATCTCGGTGATGGTGAAGCAATCGTGCACTTCGGCCATGTCGAGGTCGTTCGGCCCGATCCCGGCCATGGCGTAGGCGCGCTGCGAAGCCGTCACCGTGGCGGGCAGGCCGACGTACGTGCTCTTTTCGTGGAGGTAGGGATGGTCGGTGGCGACGCCGAAGCCGGCCACGTAGACCGGCTTGTCCGTGAACTCGCCGGCGCGTTCGGCGCTCGTGAGGATGACCGCGGCCGCGCCGTCGGTCTGGGGACAGCAGTCGAGCAGCCGAAGCGGCCGGCACACCGGGGGCGAGGCGAGCACCTGCTCGACGGTCACCTCGTTGCGGAAGTGGGCGTACGGGTCGAGGCACCCGTTGTGGTGGTTCTTCACCGCCACCGACGCCAGCATCTCGGGGGTGGTGCCGAACTCGTACATGTGGCGCGTGGCGAACGGTGCGAACAGGACGGGGGCGGTCTCCCCCCGGTTGTAGAGAGGGTGGCCGGCGGCGGCGCGCGCCAGGAGGCCCTCCTGGGTCGACTTGTCCCGCATCTTCTCGACGCCGATCACGAGCACCGTGTCGTGCACTCCGCTCGCCACCACCATGGCGCCGATGCGGAAGGCGTCGGAGCCCGACGGGCACGCGTTCTCGACCCGGGTGCACGCCACGCCGGACAACCCGAGCGCGCTCGGCACCGTGTTGCCGCCGATGCCCTCCTGGCCCCACAGCGAGCCGCGCTGGGTGGCGACGATCATGGCGTCGATGGCTTTCGGGTCGAAGCCCTTGTCGACGCTGGCCGTCGCCGCCGCGAACGCGCCAGCCGCCATCTGCTCGTAGCTCTGCTCGAAGAGCTCGCCGAACTTGACCAGGCCCGCCCCGACCACGGCCACCTTGCTCCAGCTCATGTGCGACCTCCCTGGGTGCTGCCAGCATCCAGCGTGGCGGACCCCTGTGTGGCGGACTCCTGTGTGGCGGACTCCTGCGGGCCCGGACCGGACGTGGGTGCGGCCGGATCGGCTCGCAGTGCCTTGTACCCGTAGACCGGGACGCCACGCTCGAGCGCGTAGCGCTTCAGCACGAGCGTCACCCGGTCGCCGACGGCGAGCTCGTCCGCATCGGCGGGCGATCCCTGCACCATGAGGCGAGCCCCGTCGTCGAGGTCCAGGACCACGAGGGGCAGCGGAGCCTGGAACGGGGGCGGCATCGTCTGGTTGACGACGAAGGTCTGCACGCTGCCGTGGCGGACGAGGCGGACGACGTCCAGCTCGGTGCCCCCGCACCCGATGCAGTGCGGGTGGATCGACGGCGGCGTCGAGATCACCCCGCACGCGCGGCACTTGGCGCCCTCGAACCCGAGCATTTCGACGTTGCCCCGCACGAATGCGGCCCCTGCGGGCGGCACCCCCATGGCGATGGGGTCGACCATGGCGGCGAGTTGGCCCCGCGCCTTCAGGGCGTCGGTGTAGGTCACCTGCCGGCCGCCCGACAGGACCGCCGCGCACGCCTGCGCGCCGGGTACGGCGTGTGCCACCTCGACGACGACCGCGGTCGCCCGCCCCCCCCCGTACCCGATGGCGCCCACGCACCGCACCGGCGTCGGCTCGCCTTCGGCCGTGCCGAGCACGAGGGCCAGCAGGGCGGCGCCCGACCCGGTGTCGCCCACCAGCTTGTAGGCGCCGCCGCCGACGAGCGGTTTGGAGAGCCGCTTGGCCACGGCGGCTCCGAGGCGTCCGTCGGGGTCGGCTACCGCCCACCCCTCGATCGCGGTGCCGGGGCCGGCATCCCCGGTGATTGCCGCGCCCGCCGACACGAGCAGGGGGACGAAGACCTCTTCACGGAACAGCCGGGCGTCGTAGACGTCGCCCGTGGCGGCGTCGGTGTCGGCGCGATAGCGGTCGAGCACAGGCGCGGCGCGAGTGGCGCGCGCCACGAGCCGTGCAGGCGGTGCCGAGCCGTTGGGCGATGCGGCGCGTGCGGAGCTCGACGCGGCAGGCGCGCCCGCGTCGTCGGCCGCGATGTCCGGCGGTGCCCCCAGCACGAGGGCGACGGCGCCGGCACCCGTGGTGGTCTCGACGGCGGTGCCCACCCCGGGGACGAGCGCGTCGGAGGCGACGACGAGCGCGACCTGCGCGTGGCCCGCCGCCAGGGCGTCCCACGCCGCGCACAGTGCTTCCATGCCGGCGTGCGTGGAGCCCGCGCTCAGCCCGCCCGATCCGCGGGCATCGATGCCGAGCGCGGCGGTGAGAAAGGCGTGGCTCGGTCCCTCGGCGAACGGGGGACGCGCCGTTCCCCACCACAGCCCGGACACCTCGCTCGCGGCCACCCCCGCAGCCGCGAGCGCGTCCGTCGCCGCCTGCCACGCGAGCGTCAGGGTGTCCTCGTCGGAGTCGCACAGCGCCACGGTGCCGGAACCGCCGCCCGCGCCCCACGCGGCCGCCGCGTCGGCAGCGCGCAACCGCAGCGAAGGCGCGGCGGCGCCCACGCCGAGCACCGCCACCGGCCGGAGCGAGCCCGGCATCACGGGCGGCCCGACTTCCACCACGCGCCGGCGGGCGCCCGGCCCCCGAGCAGGGCGGTGCCCACGAAGTTGCGCTGGATCTCCACCGTCCCCGCCCCGATGCACAGGCCGCGGATGTCGCGGTAGGCGCGCTCGACCGGGTATTCACGGCTGTAGCCGTAGCCGCCCAGGAGTTGGATGGCCTCGTCGCAGACGCGCTTGGCCGCCAGGTTGCAGGCGATCTTGGCCATGGCCGACTCGAGGGGCGGCGGGGTGCCGTGACGGCCGGCGAGCACGAGGGCGCGCTGCAACAGAAGGCGCGCGCCTTCGAGCTCGGTCGCCATGTCGGCGATCTTCCACTGCAGGCCCTGCAGCTTGGCGAGCGGCGTGGTGCCCGAGCGGCGCTCGTTCATGTACTCCATGGCGTACTCGAGCGCGCCCTGGGCGGCGCCCACGCACATGGCCGCGTTGCCGCAGCGCTCGTGGTTGATGTGGGCGAGGAGCGTCTTCAGCCCGCTGTTGTCGGCGGGATCGCCCGCCACCAGCACGTCGTCGGGCTCGATCCGTACGCCGTCGAAGGCGAGCTCGGCCTCGGTGCACCCGCGCAGTCCCATCTTGCGGTGGGTGCCCGCCACGCTCACCCCGGGGGCGGCGAGGTCGACGACGACGGCACCGATCCCCTTGCCGGTGCCGGGCTCGCCGCCGGGGAACCGGCACCACACCAGGCACGCCACCGCCCGGTGGCCGCCGGTGACGTAGTTCTTGTAGGCGTCGAGCCGCCAGCCGTCGCCGTCCTCGGTGAGATGCGCGCGCATGGCCGTGGCGGCCGATCCC